>NZ_POTZ01000554.1 GCF_003236365.1 Streptomyces sp. NTH33 | reverse complement strand
GGAGGGCGTGTGTGTGCTTCCCGGCTCCGTCCGCGCAGACCAGGCAGGGGCGCCCCGCCACGAGTGGGCCTCTTTCTTCCCGGGCCTCCCACAGACAGGCTCCCCGGGGGCGTTCCGTCCACAGGTTGACAGGCCTGATGGGGGTGGGAGGGTGGAAGAGCGGTGGCGCGGCAGTGGTCACCGAAGGCCGAGGGCCTTACGGGACACAGGATTGTTCCGGCGCCCGAGCGGGACGAGCCCGCGCGCGGGTCTCCCGCCGCCCGAGTCATACCGGAGCGCCCCGATCCCACACGCAGCACCTGCATGCCGGCCATCGTGTGGCGAAGCAATCCAAGGGGAAGCCATGAAGGCTGTTGTCTATGAAGGACCGCGCACCGTCAGCGTGAAGGATGTCCCCGACGCGCGCATCGAACGGCCCACCGATGTGCTGGTGAAGATCACCAGCACCAACATCTGCGGTTCGGACCTGCACATGTACGAGGGCCGCACCGACTTCGAGCAAGGACGGATCTTCGGCCACGAGAACCTCGGAGAGGTGACCGAGGTCGGCTCCGGGGTCGACAAGGTCAGGGTCGGGGACCTGGTCTGCCTGCCGTTCAACATCAGCTGCGGCTTCTGCCAGAACTGCGAGCAGGGGCTGACCGCATTCTGCCTGACCACTGCCGACAACCCGAAGACGGCCGGTGCCGCCTACGGCTTCGCCGACATGGGCCCGTACAGCGGCGGGCAGGCCGAACTGCTGCGCGTGCCCTACGGTGACCACAACTGCCTGGTCCTGCCGGAAGAGGCCCGGGAGCGGCAGACCGACTACGTGATGCTCTCCGACGTCTTCCCCACCGGTTGGCACTGCACGGAACTCGCCAGGGTACAGCCCGGCGACACCGTGGTGATCTACGGTGCCGGCCCGGTCGGCCTGATGGCCGCACTGTCGGCGAACCTCAAGAGTGCATCCAAGGTCATGGTCGTGGACCGCCACCCGGACCGCCTCGCGCTGGCCGAGCAGATCGGGGCCATTGCCGTCGACGACTCCAAGACCTCGCCCGTCGACCAGGTCAACGAGCACACAAACGGGCTCGGGGCGGACCGGGGCTGTGAGTGCGTGGGCTACCAGGCCCACGACCCCCAGGGCCATGAGCACCCCAACATGACGCTGAACAGCCTGGTGGAGTCGGTGAAGTTCACCGGCACCATCGGCGTGGTCGGCATCTTCATCCCCCAGGACCCCGGCAGCCCCGACAAGCTGTACAAGCAGGGCGAATTCGCCTTCGACTACGGCCTGTTCTGGTTCAAGGGCCAGTCGGTCGGCAACGGGCAGGCCAACATCAAGGCCTACAACCGCCAGCTGTGCAAACTGATCCAGCAGGGCAAGGCCACACCGTCCTGGATCGTCTCCCACGAACTCCCCCTGGACCGGGCCCCCGAGGCCTACCAGCACTTCGACGCCCGTGACAACGGATGGACCAAGGTCGTCCTGCACCCCGACGGCGGCACCCGCTGAACCATGGAGCCGCCGGAAGCGACCGACCCGGACCGGTGCCCACCGCAATGAGACACCGGCCCCGCAACACGCCTCCCGACCGCCCCCGACCCACGCCCGCGGCCGACGGCACACCGCCGCCGGCCGCGGACGAGGCCGTCGTCCAAGGCGACGACCTCAAAGCAGCTCAGTATCGCCGGACCCGACGGCGCCGCAGCTCGGTGGTCCGGGCCGGGTCCGGCGCGGCCAGGGCCTCGTAGGTGCGGTGCCAGTCCGTCTGGAGCTGCATCAGGTCCGGGGGAAAGATCGCGTGCTCCATACCCGCCATTAGACCGTGTGTTCGATTTACAGGCCAAGTTTGGCGGGGCAGCATCACCCCTCCTGGTGACCGGCCAGGTTCCCGGCCGGACCGTCGGCCAGCTCGGGCGCCGCAGTGATGCGCCGGCCCACCACGACGGGGCCAGCCGCCCGTATCCGACAGCGGGAGGAATCGTTGAGCAGGCCATCGCGTGCATGAAGATCCGCCCCCTCGCGGATACGCGAACACCGTGAGGGCCCGAACCAACCCCTCCCCGGCTTCGGGCCCTCACCCACGTCCGGCCACACCCACCCGACCAGGCATGGACGGATCTGCGGTCGACGCCGGCGCCGCCATGCTCGGGGTTGGTCGGGTGGCGGGCGTTCCGTCTGGTCGGGCCCGTGGCCAGGGCGGGCCCCTCAGGGGACCGGACAGGCCCGGCGTCAGGGGCCCGCTTGCCCTGCATGGCACCCCCGCCTCAACCAGGACCGCCCAGACCCCGACCACAGCAGGTGAGCGCCTTGCGTAACCCGTCCGGCCGGAAATGCGCAGCCCGGCGCTCATTGCGCAGCGAATCCAGCTTGAGCTGAGGCGCTGATCGGCCGGTGACCCCGCTCCGGTACGGCACCCGGCCAGGGCGCCACGAGTCCGACCATGGGGCCGGCCACAGCAGTGTCAGCACATTGCGCGGGCGCCGACCGCGCCTGGGCGGGGACGGCGGCGGGATGTCCACCGGCTGGATGGCCAGGTACCAGGAGCCGCCGCCAAAGTCCTCTCGGATGACCAGGAAGCCGGGGCCGGGCAGACACTCTGAAGTTCCCCCCTGATCATGGACAGCGGATGTTTACGCTGCGGGGGCGAGGTCTTGGGTCACCAGAGCTCTGGTTTCGAGCGGGGTGACGTAGCCGTACTCGGGGTGCTTGCGCAGGCGGGTGCGGTTGTACTCGACCTCGATGAAGCGGAAGATGTCGGCGCGGGCGGCCTCGTGGGACTCCCAGACGGTGGTCCCGATCTCCGCTTTCAGCAGGCCGAAAAAGCTTTCGGCCGCGGCGTTATCGTAACAGGAGCCCGTTCTTCCCATGCTCTGCCTCAGCTTCAACTCCCTGATCAAACACGGCAGTTGTAAGTCGTGATCGTCGAGGTGTCCGCGCAGGTCAGGGAGGTAGCCGCGGGTGCGGGAACGGCCACCGTGATCATGAGCGTTTGTGACGACGTTCAACGATCAGGTGGCCGCGGAGGCCACGATAGCCGAGCAGGTGTGGACGACGGCGTTCGGGACGCTGATGGTCGAGGTCGCCGCCTGTTTCCCGCGCCGCGACTCGCGGCTGTTGGCGCGGGAGATGACCGAGGCGATGCTGATGGAACTGGAGCGGCGCAACTGCTGGACGCTCGCCGAGGCGCTCGGCCACGACGGGCCGTGGCGGCTGCAGCACTTCCTCTCCCGCGGTTCATGGGACCACGACCTGGCCCGCGACCGGCTGGCTTCCTGGGCCACGCGTGAACTCGACGACGACCAGGCGGTGTTGGTGGTCGATGAGACGGGGGACGAGAAGTCCTCCACCGACTGCGTCGGCGCGGCCCACCAATACTCCGGCGCGCTGGGCGGGGTGGGCCTGTGCCAGGTCGCGGTGCACCTGACCTACGCCACCCCGCGCGGCCACGTGCTCATCGACCGGGAGTTGTACCTGCCCGCCGCCTGGGCGCAGGACGAGGAGCGTCGCCTGCTGCGGCACGTGCCCGACGAGGTCTGTTTCGCCACCAAGCCCCAACTCGCCGCCGTCATGCTGCATCGCGCCCGTGAACTGGGCATACGTGCCCGCTGGTTCGCCGGCGACGAGGTCTACGGCAGCCTCGAACTGCGCCGCACCGCCCGGACCCTCGGCTTCGACTACGCCCTGGCCGTCAAGGCCGACCACACCGCCGCCACCGCCGCGGGCCGCTTCACTGCCGCCCGACTCGCGGCGAAGGTCCCGGCGAAGTCCTGGATGCGGATGCGCACCGGGCACGGGCTGAAGGGCGACCGGCACTACGACTGGGCGCTGATCGAGGTCCGCCCCGACGACACCCCCGCCGAGGGCGAGGCAGCCGGGCACGCCTTCGTCGTCGTCCGCCGCCACCGCTACACCCGTGAACTGTCCTTCTACCGTTGTCACTCCACCACCCCCGTCAGCCTCGCCGGCCTCGTGACCGTCATCTGTGCCAGGTGGAGGATCGAGGAGGACTTGTGCGCCACGAGGCGCTCTGCCGTATTCCCGGCCCAGCCGGGAGGAATTGGAGGGAGGTTCCTGGGTTCGATGGCTGACCTGATGCCGAAAGGCTTATAGGGACAAGAGCATGCCAGGAAACCA
>NZ_POTZ01000553.1 GCF_003236365.1 Streptomyces sp. NTH33 | reverse complement strand
GACGGTCACCGCCACCGTGCCGGCCGACCCGGACGGCCCCGGCACCCTGCGCGAGGGCGGCACCGGCCCGGACGTCGCCGAGCTGCAGCAACGCCTCCTGCGCGTCCCGGACGTCTACCGCGACGGCTCCACCGGCGGCCACTACGACAGCACACTGAAGGCGGCCGTGGCCCGCTTCCAGCTCTGGTACGGCATCAGCGGCGACGAGACGGGTGTCTACGGCGACGACACCCGCCGCGCCCTGGAGTCCCGTACGACGCTTGACGACGGGTGAGACGGGAAGACGTCACCGGGGTGTGCCGAACCGGTGCCACCCGGCGGCCGCGGCGGACGGAGGGAGCGGGACGGGCATGACGGGCCAGAACGCGTTCATCGACCGGTTGGACCCCGACATGTGCGTGGTGACGGCCGCGGCGGGCGGGGAGCGCGCCGGCTGCCTGGTCGGGTTCGCCTCGCAGTGCTCCATCCGGCCGCCGCGGTTCGTGGTGTGGCTGTCCAAGGTCAACCGGACCTTCCGGGTGGCCGAGCAGGCCGACCACCTCGCCGTGCACCTGCTCACCCGGCGGCAGCACGCGCTGGCCGCCCTGTTCGGGGGACGTACCGGCGACGACGGCGTGGACAAGTTCGCGGGCGTGCGCTGGACGGAGCGGCGCGGCGGGGCCGTCGTGCTCCAGGACGTGCCGGCGTGGTTCGTCGGCCGGGTGGTGCTGCGCCTGGACGCGGGCGACCACGTGGGTTTCGTACTCGATCCCGTGGAGTCGGGCGGCGCGGACGGCCCGGGCGGGCCGTCGCTGCGGCTTCAGGACGCACTCGACATCCCGCCCGGGCACCCGGTCGACTGATCCGCCCGGTGCCCGGCCGGTCCTACGCCTGCCGCGTGGGCACCCGGATGTCCAGGACGCAGACGTCGTCCCGGCGTTCGCCCTCCAGCATCGCGGCCAGCAGCGGTCCCAGCGAGCCGGGGGTGTCGGTGCGGTGGGCCGAGACGGCCTCGGCGAGCCGCGCCAGGCCCCGCTGGATGCCCTCGCCGGGCCGCTCGACCAGGCCGTCGGTGTAGAGCAGCAGCCGGTCTCCCGGCTCCAGCCGGCACTCCGCCTCCTCGAACACCGGGTGCTCGGTCGCCCCGAGCAGCATGCCGCGCGGGCGCTCGAGGTAGCGGGGCTCGCCCCGGCGTAGCAGCAGCGGTGGCAGGTGGCCCGCCTGGGCCCAGGTCAGGAGGTGCTCGGCGGGCTTGTAGCGGGCCAGGACGAGGGTGGCCGTGCCGTGGGCGTCACGGGAGTGGATCAGCAGGGTGTTCAGCCGGGAGAGCGCGCCCGTCAGCGAGGAACCGGTGAAGAGCATGCCCTTGGCGGTGAAGCGGAGCTGGGCCATGGTGGCCACCGCGTCGATGCCGTGCCCGGCCACGTCGCCTATCACGAACAGCGCGTCGCCGCAGGGCAGTTCGATCGCGCTGAACCAGTCACCGCCGACGTTGATCCCGGACTGGGCGGGCAGGTAGGCCACGTCCACCCGCAGTCCCGCCAGGCGCACTGCCCGGCGTGGCAGGGGCAGCAGCGCGTGCTGCAGCCGGCCCGCCAGCATGCGCTCGGCCTGCAGGGTTCCGTGCTGGGCCAGCATCGCCCGCTCGCTCTCGACCAGGGCGAGTTCGGCGCTGCGCTGCGCGGTGAGGTCCTGCACGAAGCCGTGCACCTGGGCCGGTGTGCCCTCGGCGTCCGGGACGGCCTCGGCGACGGCCCGCAGATGCCGCACCCCGGCCGCCGTACCGATCCGGAAGGACGTGTCGAACGGCTTGCCCTCGGTGAGCAGTTCCCGCACGACCCGGGCGAGCGCGGGCCCGTCCTCGGGCAGGGCGAGGTCCGGCAGATCGGTCAGGCGGACCGGGCCGGACTCGGGGTCGCGGTCGAACAGCGCGTAGACCTGGGAGGACCAGGTCGCCTCGCGCGTGACCAGGTTCCAGGTGGCCCAGCCGAGCCGGCCGAGGCGCTGCAGGTCCGCCAGGCGCTGCTCCTGCCGGTCGGAGGAGCCGTGCCGCACCACGGTGACCACCAGGGTGTCGCCCAGCCGGGCGGCCCGCATCGAGTACGTGGACAGCTCCTGGCCGCCGTCCGTGAACTCCTGCTGCGCGAACGGCTCGCCCTCGTAGGGCTCCCCGGTGGTGAGCGTGTCCAGCCAGCCCTGCCACAGCGGCTCCTGGGCGACGGCCGGCCAGCACTCCAGGACCCGTCGGTCGGCCAGTTCGCCTCCGCTGCGGCCGACCACGTCGGCGGTGTGCGCGGTGGCGGCGTCGATGCGGTAGTCCTCGACCTCGCCCGACGGCGACCGCACCGGGGTGAGCAGCAGCGTCATGCCCGGCAGGGCCTGGAACAGGGCGTGGACTCCGTCCACGGCACTGCCCGCGGCGGGCTCCGGCCGGTCGGCGAAGGCGCGCAGCCGGGCGGCGCACAGCCGGGACACGCCGCGCAGCAGCTTCCGGGTGCGCTCGGCCGACGCCGCTCGCGCCGTCATGTGGTCCAGGACCTCCAGGTGCAGGGAGACCTCCGTGCGCGAGTCCAGGTACAGGGCGCCGCTCAGATACTCCGTGTAGACCAGGTCGGGCAGCTCCGGCTCGGCGAAGCGGAACAGCGAGAACGGTGCGTACGTCCCCGGGTGCGGGCCGTCCGCGAACTCGGCCACCTGCACCGTCACCCGGTCCCGCTCGGCGTACTCCAGCAGCTTGTCCAGCTGCTCGCGCATCACCTCGCCCCGGACGCTCACCGGCCGCCGCAGCACCGTCTCGTCGACGATCACCCACAGGTGCGGCGGGTCCACCCGCTCCAGCAGCCGCTGCCGGTCCATGCGCAGCGCCACGTGCCGCTCGACCGCCTCCGGCCCCCGCTGCCCGACCGTCCCGGCCTCGAGTACCGCGCGCGCGTAGCCCTCCGTCTGCAGCAGTCCGGGCATGAAGTGCGGCTCGTAGGAGCGGATCAGCCGGGCCGCCCCCTCCAGGCTCACGTACAGGCTGAACCACTCCGGCAGCACGTCGTGGTAGCGCTGCCACCAGCCCGGCCGGTTGGCCTCCTCGGCCAGCCTCACGAACCCGGCCGTCTCCTTGGCACCCACCCCGTACGCGGTCAGCAGCAGTTGCACGTACGGGATCTTCAGCGCGACCTCGGCCATCTCCATCCGCCGCACGGTCGCGGGCGCCACCCGCAGCACCCGTGCGGCCTCCTCACGTCCCAGTCCGGCCGCCTCCCGTAACTCCTGCAGCCGTCTTCCGAGCACCACCTGGCCCACGGTGGGCGCGGGCCGCCGCTCACTCACGCCACGCCGCCTCTCCTCAAGTCGCCACCGATTGAAGGTACTTCACCGTCGCCGGGTCCGCGGGCAGAAACGTCTCGATCGCCAGCTCCGCCACCGTGACGTCCATGGGCGTGTTGAAGGTGGAGATCGAGGACACGAACGACAGCACCCGCCCCTCGTGCTCGATCCGCAGCGGCAGCGCGACGTACGACATGTCGTCCGCCGTCTCCTCCGTCCCGCTCTCCGGCACCGGGTAGGCCGCCACCTCCTCGTACAGCTCCCGCAGCGCGGCCGACCGGTGCAGGGCGATCTGCCGCTCCATCTGGGCGAGCAGATGCCCGCGCCACTGGCGCAGGTTGCGGATGCGCGGCGCCAGCCCCTCGGGGTGCAGGGTCAGCCGCATCGCGTTCAGCGGCGGCGCGAGCAGCGACTCCGGGACGCCCTGGAGCAGCAGGGTGATGCCCCGGTTCGCGGTCACCACGTCGTACGTCGCGTCGACCACCAGCGCGGGATACGGCTCGTAGCCCTGGATCAGCCGCTCCAGCCCCTCGCGCAGCGCGCCGAGCGCCGGGTCGTCCAGCGGGGTCTCCGAATAGCGCGGGGCGTGACCGGCGGCCAGCAGCAGCGCGTTGCGCTCCCGCACCGGCACCTGGAGGTGCTCCGCCAGCCGCAGCACCATCTCCTCGCTCGGCCGGGACCGGCCCGTCTCGATGAAGCTGATGTGCCGGGCCGAGGAGCCGGCGCGCAGCGCCAGCTCCAGCTGGCTGACCCGGCGCCGCTCCCGCCAGGCCCGCAGCAGTGGGCCCGCACCGACCCGGTCGGCGGGGGCGGCGCCGGGTCAGCCAGCTGGAGC
>NZ_POTZ01000552.1 GCF_003236365.1 Streptomyces sp. NTH33 | reverse complement strand
TAAGAGACAGGAGTTCCTCCGGGTGTACGGCGCGGGCCGCACCTCGGACGCGGTCGCGCACTACCAGACCCACCAGAGCTGACCCGGCGGGGCGTGGCGCCCCGTCGGGGAGGTCGGGGTGGTGGCCGCAGGGGGAGGAGCGACGCACAGCCATGGGTGAGGTCTTCGCCGGCCGGTACGAGCTGGCCGACCCGATCGGACGCGGTGGGGTGGGCGCGGTCTGGCGCGCCTGGGACCACCGGCGTCACAGGTACGTGGCCGCCAAGGTCCTGCAGCAGCGCGACGCGCACTCGCTGCTGCGCTTCGTGCGGGAGCAGGCGCTGCGGATCGACCACCCCCATGTGCTCGCACCGGCCAGCTGGGCCGCCGACGACGACAAGGTCCTGTTCACGATGGACCTGGTGACCGGCGGTTCGCTGGCCCATCTGGTGGGGGACTACGGCCCGCTGCCCCCGGCGTTCGTCTGCACCCTGCTCGACCAGTTGCTGTCGGGGCTCGCCGCGGTGCACGCGGAGGGGGTCGTGCACCGTGACGTCAAGCCCGCCAACGTGCTGCTGGAGGCGACCGGGACGGGCCGGCCCAGGCTGCGGCTGTCGGACTTCGGCATCGCGATGCGGCTGGGCGAACCCCGGCTGACGGAGACCGACCTGGTGGTGGGGACGCCGGGTTATCTCGCGCCCGAGCAGATGATGGGTGCCGAACCGGACTTTCCCGCCGATCTGTTCGCCACCGGTCTGGTCGCCCTCTACCTGCTGCAGGGTGCCAAGCCCGACGCCAGGGCGCTCGTGGAGCACTTCGCGGAGTACGGGACGCCGAGTGCGCCCCAGGGCGTGCCCGAGCCGCTGTGGCAGGTGGTGGCCGCGCTGCTGCAGCCGGACCCGCAGGCCCGGTTCCGTACGGCGACGGGGGCGCGCAAGGCCCTCGCCGCGTGCGTCGAGCTCCTGCCGGAGCCGGGTCCCGACGACGAGCTGATCGAGGTCTTCGACCAACTCGGGCCGTTGCCGCCGGGATTCGGGCCGGAGGGTCCGCTCGGGCGGAGCCCGGGGGTGGCGGTCGGGCGCGGTGCGGCGGCCGGGGCCGCCGACGCGGCGGAAGGCACCGCCGTACCGGATCGGCCCGGCACCGGGGCTGTCGCCGCCGGCTCCGCGACCTCGGGCACCGGTCCTGCGGCCTCAGGCACCGGCCCCGCGGGCTCAGGCACCGGCCCCGCGGGCTCAGACACCGGCCCCGCGGGCTCAGACACCGGCCCCGCGGGCTCAGGCACCGGTTCCGTCGCGTCGGGCCCGCGGCTCGCTCCCCGGCAGGGGACCGGGTCGGCGCCGGAGCCGGGGGGCAGCGGCTCGTCCGCCGGTCCGGCCCGGCCCTCCACGATGTCGGACACCGGCAGCTTCCGCCTGCCGCCGCCGCAGGCCGTTCCGCCTGCGCCGCCCTCGCCGGCCGCTCCTCCGGCCCAGGCCCTGCCGCCCTCCGGCGGCGCGCCGCTCGCACCCGTGGTCCGCCCCGATGTCCCCACTGCCTCGTACACCGCTCAGGATGCGCAGGTTCGCGTTCCGGCTCAGGGGTACTCCCACCACCGCGCCGTACGTCGTCCCCGCCGCCCTGGGCCGCCCGCCACGGTGGCGGTCCCGCTGCTGTTGCTCGCGCTGGCCTGCTATGCCGTGGGTTTCTGGGCACTGACCCGTCTGTGAGGCCTGCCGGGGCCGCCCGGTCCCCTGCCCGCGCCCCGTGCCCTACAAGGCGCCCGAGGAGCCTGAGGCGTCCGAGGAGGCAGTCCTGCGCCGGGCGGCCATCGTCCACACTCCGAGGACGGCCAGCAGGACGGTTCCCGCGCCGATCCCGCCGGCGGCGAGCACCCGCAGCGCCACCGTGCCGCCCGCGGCCCCGGCCGGCGTCGCCGCTGCCCGGTCGCGGGCGGTGACCTCGAAGAGCTGCCCGGGCTCGGACCGGCCCGCGTAGTCCGGTCCGGGCCGGACCGTGCCGTCCACCCGCACGCGCAGGGTCAGGCCGTAGGGCCCCTCGCCGAACCGTTCGGCGGTCTGGGCGGCGAGGTGCACGACCAGGTAGTGGAAGCCGGCGAACCGCAGGCTCTTCACCTGGTCGGCGAAGCCGTGGCGGTTGGCGTGGTCGACGGGTGGCAGGGGTGCGAGGCCGGCCGAGGCCTGTCGGCCGCGGTAACCGGCGTACGCCTCCTCGACGTGCCCGCGCACCGGGTTGTACAGCGACAGTGTCAGCGCGCCGCTCACGTAGCCGCCGCCCTCGCTCGCGCTGCCCAGCTCGGCGGTGGCGTTCGGCTGTTGTCCCCAGTCGACCGGCACCTTGTAGAAGAGGGTCTCGCCGGGCCGTATCCGGGTTCGCCAGACCCCTGGTCCGATCGCGCTCGCTCCGGCGAATCCGGCGCCGCCCGCGCGTTCCACCGCCTGGCCGGTGACCGGCTCGGGCGAGGCGGAGTTCCACGACTCGGGCGCTGCTGTCGCTCCGGTGTGTTCCAGGGGCGGTTCCGAGAACGCGGCGAGTTCGAGGGGCCAGGTGTCGGTCGAGGAGCCGTCGGCACCGACGCGTTCGATCAGCACGTAGTACGTGCCGGCTCCCTGGCACAGGGTGCGGCCGGGGGAGGCCTCGCGTGCCCCCCAGGCGGCGACGGGGTGCGGGCTGCGGCTCGCGCCGAAGCGGGCGGCCTGGAAGGAGCAGGAGGCACCGTGGGCGTCCTGCACCGAGGTCCTGAGGCCGTCGGTGGCGGCGACCGTGGTGCCGGCCGCGGGCACCGCGGTGGCGGAGACGTACGCGGTGGAGGTGGCGTCGAGGTCGAGGCGGTAGTAGAGCTTGCCGTTCCTGGGGAGGGAGCTTTTGTAGGTGCGGCCGGGCTCGAGGCGTTCGGCGTCCGTGGTGCTCGTCGCCCCGGCGACGGACGGGGCGTCGTCGGTGAAGGCGTACCGTCCCGGTGACCCGGCCGCGAAGGCGTTCGGCCCGGGGACGACCGCCGCCAGGGACAGTGTCGCCGCGGCGACGGCCAGACGCACGGCGGGGTTGCACGGGGGCCGGCGACCGCGCCGGTCGCGTCGTGGGTGCCGGGGGTGCTCCGCTCTCGTCCGCCGTCCGGCTCCGCCCCGCTCCATGCCGCGCCACCCCTCGCGTCTCGTCGCTCCGGACGTCGCCCATCCTGCCCCGCGCGCCGCTGGGCCGTCCGCGCATCCCGTACGAGCGTCCGAAACGCCCGTCTCCGGGAGCGAGTCCTAACCCACAGGAGGCGTCCGCGCAACAGGAGGCCGGGACCGCGGGCCCACACAAAACCCCGACCGCTCGGGCGGTCGGGGCCTGTTCAGTACCGGATGTCGGTGCTCACGAACCCGTGGGCACGGAGTCAGTCGCCTCCGTCCACAGATCCTGCTCGGCGCGATCCGCCTGGATCTGGCGGTACACGAGGAGCCCGCCGATGGCGGCCAGTGCGACCAGGAGAAGCTTCTTCACCGCGCGACCTCGTCTTTCCTTGACGTAGGGGACCTCTGGCGCCCGACTATACACACCGGCCGATACCGATCAGTGACCTGCGTCGGCCCTCAACTGCCGTGTGCGTGAGCGCAGTAGACACGGACGAAACCGCCTGGACCGGAGGGTGGTCGCACCCGTACGGACGGTGATTTCGCCCCTCTCCTCCCTTCTTGGCAGCTTTTCAGCGGCTTTTCGGCGACTTTCCGCCGCTCATGCGTCCATCCGAGTGGTGTTCATCCGAAGATCGCGGCGCCACGGGCGTCGGTCCACCACTTCGCGGCCCTCATACACATCATGAGCAAAGTACGCAAATCGCCCAACCCGAAAGTGAGGGGACATGGACCAGCACAAGGTCATGAAGCTGTGGACCGCCATCGTCACGGCCTTCCTCGCGCTGTGCACGGCGCTCGGACTCATCACCACGACCGCTTCCGCCGCCGCGGCCGCGGAGCAGCCCGAGACGGCGCCCAAGAGCGCACCGGTGCCGGCCCAGCCGACGTCCTCCTGGTCCAGGGTGCATGCCCGCTCACTGCCCCCCACGATGAAACAGCGCATCCGCGCCGAAGCCCACGGCAAGACGCCCGCCTGCCGCCACCACCCGACGGCCGACGCTCCCTCCCTCGCCGCCGATCCCCAGTGCGTCCCC
>NZ_POTZ01000551.1 GCF_003236365.1 Streptomyces sp. NTH33 | reverse complement strand
CGACCAGGTCGCGGTGGTAGGCGTAGCGGCCGAAGTGCAGGATCTGCAGGGCGATCCGCCCGCCCTCACGGTGCACGGCCCCGGTCACGACCGCGTGCCGGGCGGCCTCCTCCTCGGTGGTGAGCTTCGCCCCGCCCTCGTAGGGCCGCCCCTCCTCGTTGGGTGCGATACCGCCGGTGACGATGAGCCCCACTCCCCCGCGGGCCCGGGCGGCGTAGAACTCCGCCATCCGCTCGAACCCCCGCTCGGCCTCCTCCAGACCCACGTGCATGGAGCCCATGAGCACACGGTTGGGCAGCGTGGTGAATCCCAGGTCGAGCGGGCTCAGCAAATGCGGGTAACGGCTCATCGGCCCCTCCGTAGGCGGTGTCGTGCCGGTTCAGTTGTAGAGGACACGAGGGGCTTTGTGCAACTAGTTGCAAAACAATGGGCGCTCGGCGCTACGGCGACTTCTGCGCGCGGGCGACGAGCAGGGCCACGTCGTCGTGGTTGTCCGGCTGGTGCAGCGTGCGCAGCAGGAGGTCGCACAGCTCCTCCAGAGGCCGCGGCGGGCCGTCCAGCAGCGTCAGCAGCATCGCCAGGCGCTCGTCCAGCGGGTCCCGGCGCGTCTCGACGAGCCCGTCGGTGTAGAGCACCAGGTGGTCGCCGGGTTCCAGGTCCACCGTCGTGGTGGAGAAAGCGACGCCTCCCACGCCCAGCGGCACCCCGGTGGGCAGGTCCAGCAGCTCCGGGGCGCGTGCGGCGCGGAGCCGGGCCGGAGGCAGGTGTCCGGCGTTGGCGATCCGGCACTGCCGCCGGTGCGGGTCGTGGACGGCGTACAGACAGGTGGCGATGGAGTGGTCCAGGCCGTCGGTGATCCGGTCGAGGTGTTCGAGCAGCTGCGCGGGATCGAGGCCGAGCGGAGCCAGCGCCTTCGTCGCGGTGCGCAGCCGTCCCATCGTGGCCGCCGCGCTGATGCCGCTGCCCATGACGTCGCCCACGACGAGCGCCGTCCTGTCGCCCTCCAGCGGGATCACGTCGAACCAGTCGCCGCCCACCTCCACGGCGGCGCCCGCCGGCTGGTAGCGGGAGGCGACCTCGAGTCCTCCGGTGACGGACGGGTGGCTGGGCAGCAGGCTGCGCTGCAGGGTGAGAGCGGTGTCGCGGGCGTTCTGGTACCAGCGGGCGTTGTCGATCTGCACGGCCGCGCGGGCGGCCAGCTCCCGGGCCAGCAGGACGTCGTCCGCGCTGAAGGGCCGCGGATTGCGGGTGCGTTTGAGGTCCAGTGCGCCCAGCACCTCGCCGCGCGCGATCAGCGGCACGGCCAGGTACGAGTGCACGCCCGCGCGGCCCAGCAGCACGGCGGCCTCCGGGGAGCGGGCGATCACGGGCAGGTCCTCGTCCTTGACCTGCGCCACCAGCACCGGACGCCCGGTGCGCACGCAGCGCGTGACCAGGCGGTCGGGACCGTAGCGGGCGGTCCCGCCGGGCGGATCGGCCGCCTCCAGGGCATCCGCGGCGTGGTCCGCCCGTACGGCCAGGGCGCGGATCACCGCCGGCTCGGCCGGTCCGAGGCTGCTGTGCCGGCCCGCGACCACGGACTCGAGCAGGTCCACGGCGGCCACGTCGGCCAGCTCGGGGACGGTGACGTCGGCCAGCTCACCGGCCGTACGCTCCAGATCCAGGGTGGTGCCGATCCGGGCCGAGGCGTCGGCGATGAGGGCCAGGCGCCGGCGCGCGGTCTCCGCCGCGATGCCCGCCCGGTACTGCTCGGTGATGTCCACGACCGACACGGCCACGCCCAGCACCGTGCCGACGGCGTCCTCCAACCGGTACAGCGAGAACGACCAGGCGTGCTCCTCGTCCGGGTCGGCCGGGGTCCGGCCGACCGTGAACCGGTCGACCAGCGGCTGCCCGGTCTCCAGCACACGGCGCGCGCCGGCCTCCAGGGCGTCGCAGTCGCACTCGGGCAGCAGCTCGCGGACCGTCCGGCCCACGTGCTGCTCGGCGGGTATACCGTTGATCCGCTCCAGGGCCGGGTTGACCGAGACGTATCTCAGCCGGCTGTCCAGTACGGCAAGCCCGATCGGGGACTGCGAGACGATCCGCGCGGACAGTGCCACGTCCCGCTCCAGCCGCCGTACGGTCGACTGGTCGGCGGCGAGCCCCAGCGCGTAGACGTTCCCGCGGTCGTCGAGCAGGCGCATGTTGCGGAACTCCACCAGACGGGCGCTGCCGTCCTTGTGCCGAACGGGAAAGGCACCGGCCCAGCCCCGGCCGGTCCGCAGGACGTCGGCGAACAGCTTGACGACCAGGTCGAGGTGCTGCTCGTGGACCATCAGCCGGGCGGCGTGCCGGCCCAGCGCCTCCTGCGCCGAGTAGCCGAAGAGCTCCTCGGCCTGGGGGCTCCACAGCACGATGCGTCCCTGGGCGTCGAGGACCACCGAGGCCACGCCCAGTACGTCCAGCAGCCCGCTGGGCCGTACGGGTCCGCTCGCCCTCTCGTCGCCCCCGGCCGGGGAAGCCCCCACTGCAGTCATCCCGCCCACCGCCTTCGCCCGTTCGCACGGCCCGCCGTCCCCGGTGCCGGCTCATCCTGTTGTACCGCGCCCACACTCATCTCTCCGACGGTCCGTCGTCTCTTTCCACCATCCCCCAACACGACGGGGGCCGTCCCGCCGAATCGGCCGGACGGACCGCTGTCGCAAGGTGTGGGGGGCCGCCGGTGGTGTTCTCCTGGGAGATGGTGCTTTGCTGAGGACCGGGGGGCGGAGTGCCGGGCGCGGTACGCGGCACGGCCACGAGAGGAGCGATCACGATGGACAGCGAGCGAGCTCACCCCGAATCCGTCTCGGTGGAGCTGAGCGGATGCACCAAGGAGGACGCCCGGATCGTGTTCGACGCCCTGTGCGCCTGCTTCTCGTCCGACCGGTGCGCGCAGGACGTGCCCCGCGACTACGACGAGGTGCGCCCGACGGTGTGGCTCGGCACCTTCGACGTGGCCGAGGAGCACGGGGCCGGCTGCGGCCCCACCCGGCTCGGGGCGTCCGTCACGGCCGACGTACAGGGCGGCTACTGGGCGATCGACCGGTTCCGTACGACCCTGGACTCCCTGTTCACCGTCCAGGACCTGTGCACGGCCTCCGGCGACCAGGAACGAGAACTCCACGCACGCCTGGAAAGCCGCTGACGCCACGTCCGGCACGGCACCGCGCCTTTGTGCGCCGGAGTGACGCGGTCGGCGCCGCCGAAGCGGATCACGGCACGGCGGCCCGGCCGTCCCGGTCCACGCCGTACGTTGCTCACCGCCGCGTCGACGGCCGTCCGCCGGCAGTCCGGTCTACCGCTTGGTTCCCACGACGACGTTCGCGCAGAGGTCCTCCGAGACCGCCAGGCGTGCCGTCAGACCGGCCCGGGTGAAGACGGCCAGGGCTTGCGGGGCCTGGCGTTCGCTCGTCTCGGCGAGGAGGCAGCCGCCGGGGGCGAGCCAGGCGGGGGCCTCGGCGGCGACGCGGCGCAGGACGTCGAGGCCGTCGGCGCCGCCGTCGAGGGCGACGAGCGACTCGTGGTCGCGGGCCTCGGGCGGGAGGAGGCCGACCTCACGGGTGGGGACGTAGGGGACGTTGGCGGCGAGGATGTCGACACGGCCGCGCAGTTCCCCGGGGAGCGCCGCGAACAGGTCGCCGGTGTGGACCGTGCCGTTCACGGGGGTGACGTTGCGCCGGGCGCAGCGCACCGCGGCCGGGTCGATGTCGGCGGCGTGCAGTTCCAGCGGGCCGAGCACGGCGGCCAGCGCCACGCCCACCGCGCCCGAGCCGCAGCACAGGTCCACGACGACGGACGCGTCCGGGGCCCGGGCCGCCGCCTGGTCGACCAGGAACTCGGTCCGGCGCCGCGGTACGAAGACGCCCGGTTCCACGGCGATCCGCAGGCCGTGGAACTCGGCCCGGCCCAGGACCTGTTCGAGGGGCAGCCCGGCGACGCGCCGGTCCACCAGGGCGGCGAGTTCGTCCGGTGTCCGGGCGCCGGCGAGGAGCAACTCGGCTTCCTCCTCGGCGAACACACAGCCTGCGGCGCGCAGCGCGGCGACGACCCCGGCACGCGAGAGCGAGGCGGGAGAGGAAGAGGGAGGGGGAGAGGGAACCCGGTCTGTCCTCCGG
>NZ_POTZ01000550.1 GCF_003236365.1 Streptomyces sp. NTH33 | reverse complement strand
GGCGGGACGTGGGGGCGGCGGAGCTGCGTGCGCGCTACGACGCCGTGGTGATCGCCACGGGTGCCACGGCGTGGCGGGAACTCCCGATTTCAGGGCGGGAGTTGGCCGGGATCCATCAGGCCATGGAGTATCTGCCGCTGGCCAACCGGGTGTGCGAGGGGGACCTGGAGGCGTCCCCCGTGTCCGCCGCCGGCCGGCACGTCGTGATCGTCGGCGGCGGGGACACCGGGGCCGACTGCCTGGGCACGGCGGTGCGGCAGGGCGCCGCGTCCGTGACCCAGCTGGACATCTACGCCCAGCCGGGCGCGGAGCGCGACGACGACACCGAGCCGTGGCCGACGTACCCCAAGGTCTATCGGCTGTCGGCCGCCCATGAGGAGGCGGGCGCCCTGCGCACGGCGCCCGCCGCGGACGCCGACGCGCGGCTGTTCGCGGCGTCGACGCTCCGCTTCACCGGTGACGCCGAGGGGCACGTGCGCGAGCTGCACCTGGTCGAGGTCGACGCGCGGCGCCGCCCGCTGCCGGGCACCGAGCGCACGCTGCCCGCCGACCTCGTCCTGCTCGCGCTGGGCTTCTCCGGCCCGTCCCAGGAGGACGGCCTGATCGCCCAGCTGGGCCTGGACCTCACGCCCCGCGGCACGATCGCCCGCGACCGCGCCTTCGCGACCAACGTCCCCGGCGTGTTCGCCGCCGGGGACGCGGCCCGCGGCCAGTCCCTCATCGTCTGGGCCATCGCCGAGGGCCGCGCGGTCGCGGCGGCCGTGGACCAGCACCTGACCGGCGCCCCGTCCCGTCTCCCGTCCCCCATCGGTCCCCACGACCGTCCGATGAGGGTCTGAGACCGCCGCCCGATGAGGGTCTGAGACAGCCCGGCGCGAGCCCGGCGGCCAGGCGGCACGGCGGCACGGCTCGCACGCCACCGCTTGCGTCACGGCTCGCACGCCACCGCTTGCGTCACGGCTCGCACGCCACCGCTTGCGTCACGGCTTGCGCGCCACCGCCCCGTACCCCGGGATCACCCCGTCGTCCTGGCCCGGGACCGGGTCGCCCAGCTCCGGACGCCACTGGTGGACGATCTCGACGCCCGGGTCGACCAGTTCCAGGCCGTCGAAGAAGCGGGCGAACTCCTCGCGGGAGCGCAGGGCCAGGGTGACCCCCGCGCCCTTCAGCTTCGCCGTCGCCGCCGCCGACGCCTCCGGGGTGAAGTCGGCGGTGGCGTGGGTCATCATCAGGTAGCTGCCGGAGGGGAGTTCGGCGAGGAGGCGGGAGACCAGTTCGTGGGCGCCGTCCTCGTCGGAGATGAAGTGGAGCAGGGCGATCATGGAGAGGGCCACGGGCCGGCCGAGGTCCAGGACCTTGCGGGCGCCCTCCATGATCGTGGCCGGGTCGCGCACGTCGGCCTGGAGGTACTCCGTGACCCCCTCGGGCGTGGAGCGCAGCAGGGCTGCCGCGTGGGCCAGCACGATGGGGTCGTTGTCGCAGTAGACGACGCGTGCGTCGGGCGCGACCGACTGGGCGACCTGGTGGAGGTTGGGCTCGGTCGGGATGCCGGTGCCGATGTCCAGGAACTGCCGTATGCCCTGCCCCGCCAGCCACCGCGTGGCCCGGTGCATGAACGCGCGGTTGACCTTGGCCATCACCGGCACCCGCGGGTCGATGGTCAGCATCTGCCGGCCCATCTGCTCGTCGACGGGGTAGTTGTCCTTGCCGCCGAGGTACCAGTCGTACATCCGCGCGGGATGCGGCCTGCTCGTGTCGATCGCGGTCTCGTTCCCGGTCCCGGTCTCGTTCTCACGCGCGGTCATACAGCACCTCTTAAGCATCCGAGGAAGAAGGAATTAGTGATCAAGTTATCGCCAAAACAAGAGAGTTGAGACAAAAACAAAACTCATGCGAGCAGGAAGTCCGCCACCCCCGCCTTCGCGCCCTCGATGAACGCCGTGATCTCGTCGGTGGTGTAGATGAGCGCCGGTCCGTCCGGGTCGGTCGACTGACGGACCGCGATCCGGCCGTCGGCCAGCTTCATCGCCTCCAGGCAGTTGCCTCCGTTGCCGCCGCTCCACGGCTTGTGCCAGCCCTCGCTGCCCAGTTCCCGGGCGGGCATGCCGTTGTAGATGCGTTTCATTCGAGCTCCTTGCGGAGATCCCGGAGGATCTCCTTCGTGCGATGTGCTGTGGCGGCCTGCGCCGCCATGCGGTCCATGACCTCGAGGTGGGTCGCCACCTCTTCGCGTGCGTCCAGGTAGACGGCGCCGGTCAGGTACTCGCTGTAGACCATGTCCGGCAGTTCGGGCACGGCGAATCGGAACAGCACGAAGGGCCCGTACGTGCCCGGGTGCGGCCCCGAGGAGAACGGGGCGACCTGGAGCGTCACGTTGGGCAGCTTCGTGGCCTGAAGCAACTTGTCGACCTGCGCACGCATCACCTCGGGGCCGCCGACCTGGCGGCGCAGCGCGGTCTCGTCCATCACCGCCCAGAACCTGGGCGCGTCGGAACGGGTGAGCAGGTCCTGGCGTTGCATGCGCAGCGCGACATGGCGCTCGATGTCCTCGGGGCTGGTCTGGCCGATGGCCCCGGACTTGAGCACGCCGCGCGCGTAGTCCTCGGTCTGCAGCAGGCCGGGGACGAAGTGCGGCTCGTACGACCGGATGAGCGCGGCGGCGCCCTCCAGGCTGACGTACATCGAGAACCAGCCCGGCAGGATGTCGTGGAAACGCTGCCACCAGCCGGGGCGGTTGGCCTCCTCGGCGAGCTGCACGAAGAGCTCGGCCTCGTCGTCGGGAACGCCGTAGGCCTTCAACAGCAGCTGCAGGTACGGGATCTTGAGGGCGACCTCGGCCATCTCCATACGGCGCACGGTCGCGGGGGCGACGTGCAGGATGCGCGCGGCTTCCTCGCGCTTGAGTCCCGCACGCTCCCGCAGGTCCAGCAGGCGCCGGCCGAGCACGACCTGCCCGACGGTCGGCGCGGACCGCGGCTCGCTCACACTCCACCTCCACGACTGACTCAACCGGATGACACCACGTCAGGACCTTCCGGACTGTCCGGCGGACCGGCAACTCCGCGGCGCCGCACGGGGACCGGCCGAGGTTCGCGGCAGGCCCCCGGCGATGCCAGGTGGTCCCAGGCGATCCCAGGCAGCCCCAACTGGCGCCGCTCGACGTGCTGTTGCGTGCAGTGTGCCATGCCCTCCCACCGCGTCACACAGCACTCTGCATTTTTCAGAGTGCCACTTGCCAAGTGTTCCCGGCGGGGAGATAGTGGCAAGCGTGATTCCGTCCCCGCCCTTAGGAACAGACCCGTCCGCGAGCCCGTCGGGCTCCGGTGCCCCCACGGGAGCGTGCCTCGGCGAGGCCGCCGCCCAGCGTCGGTTCCGTTTCGAACTGGCCGCGCATCCCGGTTCTCCCGCCCAGGCCAGGCGCCTGGTCAGAGACCGGCTGACCGGCTGGTCCGTGTGCGAGGACACCTGCGAAACGGCGACCTTGGTCGTCTCCGAGCTGGTCACCAACGCGATCGTGCACACCGCCAGCGGCCAGATCATGTGCGAGTTGCAGGACGGTGACGACCTGGTGCGCATAGCCGTGCGCGACGAGGGGTGCGCCCCGGGTCAGCCGCACCCGTCGCTCCGGCTTCCGGAGGAGGAGCACGGCAGGGGCCTGCTTCTCGTCGGCGCGCTGTGCCGGGCGTGGGGCGTGCAGGAGTACGGCCCCGGCCTGATGGTGTGGGCGGAGCTCTCCCGCGGGTCCGCTCCCGCCCAGGAGGCACGGAACGACCTCGGCTGGGGCGCCCGCCCCAAACCGGGCCCGTCCCGCGACGCGGACGGCGGCAACGACCCGCGGACGCACCGCGGAGCGGGGGCCGTATGGCTGTGACCGGCGCCCTGGGCCCCGGCCGTGCGCTCAGCCTGGACACGCTCGTACGCGTGGGCCGCGACGCGCGCACACCCGGCGCACCCGTACCCCGGAGCCTGACCGTCCCCGAGGGCATGACGACCCCCCTGGGCTGTGACGCGGTGGCGGTCCCCGCCCACCTCGGGTCCCAGCTCATGCCCCGGCTCCCCCGCGTGGGCTGCGTCTACGCCGACCGCGCGCACTGGTGGTGGATCGTCCCCGCGGACTCCGACTACGCCCTGCACTGGCCGGCTCCGGCCCATTACTCCACCGG
>NZ_POTZ01000054.1 GCF_003236365.1 Streptomyces sp. NTH33 | reverse complement strand
GGCGGCGGTGGCCACGACGTCGAAGCCGATGAAGGCGAAGAAGACGACGGAGGCGGCGGTGAAGATGCCCATCACGCCGAAGTTGGACGGAGCCCAGCCGAACATCAGCTCGATGAGTGGTGCCTTGAGGTTGCCGCCCGCCGTCACCGGCTCCGCCTTCGGGATGAACGGACTGTAGTTGCCTCCCTTGACGAAGAAGGCACCGGCGATGATCACGACGAGCACGACCGCCACCTTGATGGCGACGACGACCGAGGTGACCCGCGCGGAGAGCTTCATGCCGAGGACGAGGACGGCGGTGAGGACCAGCACGAGGAGGGCGGCGAGGATGTCGAAGCCGAAGCCGGTCGCGGTGTCCCTCCCGCTGAGGTACTCGGGCAGGTGCCAGCCCGCGTTGTCGAGCAGCGAGTGGATGTAGCCGGACCAGCCGACGGAGACCACCGCCGTACCGAGCGCGAGTTCCAGCACCAGGTCCCAGCCGATGATCCAGGCGGGCAGCTCGCCGAGCGAGGCGTAGGAGAAGGTGTAGGCGGACCCGGCCAGCGGAACCGCGGGTGGGTGTGCGAGAAGAACCGGGGCAGCAGCCCGTCCCGGCTCATCGCGAAGAACACCCGGGCCTGGCCGAGCAGCAGGATCATGCACACCGTGGTCAGACCGATCGCGGCACCGAAACTGATCAGGCCCGCGTACCACGGGTGCCCGGTGGCCTTGAAGGCGTCGGCAAGGGGTGCTTCCACGGACAGCGCGCTGTACTTCTGCATGCCGGTCACGACGATCGACACGGCGACGTACAGCGCGGTGCAGACGACCAGCGAGCCGAGGATGCCGCGCGGCACGTCGCGCTGGGGGTTGCGGGTCTCCTCGGCGGCGGTGGCCACGACGTCGAAGCCGATGAAGGCGAAGAAGACGACGGAGGCGGCGGTGAAGATGCCCATCACGCCGAAGTTGGACGGAGCCCAGCCGAACATCAGCTCGATGAGTGGTGCCTTGAGGTTGCCGCCCGCCGTCACCGGCTCCGCCTTCGGGATGAACGGACTGTAGTTGCCTCCCTTGACGAAGAAGGCAC
Organism: Streptomyces sp. NTH33; assembly: GCF_003236365.1. Taxonomy (GTDB): domain Bacteria; phylum Actinomycetota; class Actinomycetes; order Streptomycetales; family Streptomycetaceae; genus Streptomyces. The sequence goes on along the minus strand of NZ_POTZ01000054.1, from coordinate 23,855 downwards.
CGGCGATGATCACGACGAGCACGACCGCCACCTTGATGGCGACGACGACCGAGGTGACCCGCGCGGAGAGCTTCATGCCGAGGACGAGGACGGCGGTGAGGACCAGCACGAGGAGGGCGGCGAGGATGTCGAAGCCGAAGCCGGTCGCGGTGTCCCTCCCGCTGAGGTACTCGGGCAGGTGCCAGCCCGCGTTGTCGAGCAGCGAGTGGATGTAGCCGGACCAGCCGACGGAGACCACCGCCGTACCGAGCGCGAGTTCCAGCACCAGGTCCCAGCCGATGATCCAGGCGGGCAGCTCGCCGAGCGAGGCGTAGGAGAAGGTGTAGGCGGACCCGGCCACCGGAACCGTGGAGGCGAACTCGGCGTAGCAGAGCGCGGCGAGCGCGCAGACCACCCCGGCCAGGACGAAGGACAGGGACACCGCGGGGCCGGCGTGGTCCTTCGCGGCCGCGCCGGTGAGGACGAAGATCCCGGTGCCGATGATGACACCGATGCCGAAGACGGTCAGATCGAGGGCGGAGAGGGATTTCCGGAGCGCGTGCTCCGGTTCCTCGGTGTCCCGGATCGACTGCTCCACGTTCTTCGTCCGGAAGAGCGTCGTGCTCACGGCCCTACCTCCCCTGCTTGTCGTCCTCGACATGATCGAGAGGGCTGGGGATGCGTATGCCCCGGCACTGGCAGGTTCACGCAGCGGGGCCGGTTCCGCCACCTGTAGGAGGTCGCGGAACCGGCCCGATCGGGTCCTGGCGCCGAACTCGGGTGGGTCAGTCGCGCGCGGACTGCACCGGGTCGGCCTCGGCGGCCGGGCGCTCGGCGCGGGTCCCCCCGTTCGAGCGGGCCCGGGAGTGGGGCAGGCCGTCGAGCCTGGAGACCAGGCCCGTGACCTGGCGGGCGATGTCCGGCGCGGTCAGGCCGATCTCCGCGAGCACCTCGGCACGGGAGGCGTGGTCGAGGAAGCGCGGCGGGATGCCGAAGTCGCGCAGTGGTACGTCGACGCCGGCGTCCCGCAGGGCCTGGGCGACGGCCGAGCCGACGCCGCCGACGCGGGAGTTGTCCTCGACGGTGACGACCACGCGGTGCCGCTCGGCGAGCGGTGCCATGGCCTCGTCGACCGGCTTGACCCAGCGCGGGTCGACGACGGTGGTGGAGATGCCCTGCTTGTCGAGGAGCGAGGCCACCTCCAGGCACATCGGGGCCAGGGCGCCGACGGAGACGAGGAGGACGTCCGGGGTGTCGGTGCCGGGCTCGCGCAGGACGTCCATGCCGCCGACGCGGCCCACGGCGGGTACGGCGGGGCCGACGGCGCCCTTGGAGAAGCGGACCACGGTCGGGGCGTCGTCCACCTCGACGGCCTCGCGCAGCTGGGCGCGGACCTGGTCGGCGTCGCGCGGGGCGGCCAGGCGCAGGCCGGGGACGACCTGGAGGATCGACATGTCCCACATGCCGTTGTGGGAGGCGCCGTCGGTGCCGGTGACGCCGGCCCGGTCCAGGACGAAGGTGACGCCGCACTTGTGCAGGGCCACGTCCATCAGCACCTGGTCGAAGGCGCGGTTGAGGAAGGTGGCGTAGACGGCGAAGACGGGGTGCACGCCGGCGTGGGCGAGGCCGGCCGCGGAGACGGCGCCGTGCTGCTCGGCGATGCCGACGTCGTAGATCCGGTCGGGGAAGGCCTTGGCGAACTTGTCCAGGCCGACCGGCTGGAGCATGGCCGCGGTGATGGCGACGATGTCCTTGCGTTCCTTGCCGAGCTTGACCATCTCGTCGCCGAAGACGCTGGTCCAGTCGGCGCCGGAGGTGGCGATCGGCAGACCGGTGTCGGGGTGGATCTTGCCGACGGCGTGGAAGCGGTCGGCCTCGTCCTGCAGGGCGGGCTGGTAGCCGCGGCCCTTCTCGGTGAGGCAGTGCACGATGACGGGGCCGCCGAACCGCTTGGCGCGGGACAGCGCCGACTCCAGGGCCTCGATGTCGTGGCCGTCGATGGGGCCGACGTACTTCAGGCCCAGGTCCTCGAACATGCCCTGCGGGGCGATGAAGTCCTTCAGGCCCTTCTTGGCGCCGTGCAGCGTCTCGTACAGCGGTCTGCCGACGACCGGGGTGCGCTCCAGCATCTCCCGGGTGCGGGCGAGGAAGCGCTCGTAGCCGTCGGTGGTGCGCAGGGTGGCGAGGTGGTTGGCGAGGCCGCCGATGGTCGGGGCGTAGGAGCGCTCGTTGTCGTTGACGACGATGACGAGCGGGCGGTCCTTGGCGTCGGCGATGTTGTTCAGCGCCTCCCAGGCCATGCCGCCGGTCAGCGCGCCGTCGCCGATGACCGCGACGACGTGGCTGTCCCGCTCCAGCAGCTGGTTGGCCTTGGCGATGCCGTCGGCCCAGCCGAGCACGGTGGAGGCGTGGCTGTTCTCGATGACGTCGTGCTCGGACTCGGCCTGCGAGGGGTAGCCGGACAGGCCGCCCTTCATCTTCAGTCGGGAGAAGTCCTGGCGGCCGGTGAGCAGCTTGTGCACGTAGGACTGGTGGCCGGTGTCCCACAGCACCTTGTCCTTCGGCGAGTCGAAGACGCGGTGCAGGGCGATGGTCAGCTCGACCACACCGAGGTTGGGGCCGAGGTGGCCGCCGGTCTTGGAGACCTCGGTGACGAGGAAGGTCCGGATCTCCTCCGCCAGCTGGTCCAGCTCCTCCAGGCTGAGCCGGTCCAGATCGCGCGGTCCCCTGATGCGGGTCAGCAGCGGCACCCGTGCCTCCTTGCAGTAGAGCTGATCGAGCTTTTTGCCGGGCGGGTCGAGTCTAGTGTTCCGTCCGGGCGGCCGGTGCCCGGGCGGGGGGTCGTGCGTCACACGAACGGCCGCCCCCCGGCAGGGGCCGCGTCATGACACGACCGTGCCCGGCACCGCCGCGGGTGCCGGGCACGGTTCTCGGATGAGCCGCTTTCCTACGCGCGGCCCGCCGTCTTCTGGGTCTTGCGGGTGACCGCGTCGATGATGACGGTCGCCAGCAGGACGCCACCGGTGATCATGTACTGGACCGGGGCGGCGATGCCCTCCAGGGCGAGGCCGTACTGGATCGAGACGATCACCAGCACACCGAGGAGCGCGTTCCAGGTGCGGCCGCGGCCGCCGAACAGGGACGTACCGCCGATCACGGCCGCGGCGATGACGTTCATCAGGAACTCACCGGTGCCCGCGCCCTGGTTGGCGGAGGCGATCTTCGAGGCGACGAAGAGGCCGCCGATCGCGGCGAAGGCGCCGGCGATCGCGAAGACCGAGATCCGGACCAGTTCCACGTTGATACCGGCGCGCCGGGAGGCCTCGACGCTGCCGCCGAGCGCGAACACCTTGCGCCCGTACGCCGTGCGGCGCAGCACGAAGTCGGTGAGCACCAGCACCGCGAGGAAGATCACCACGGCGAGGGGCAGGCCCTTGTGCTGGTTGTAGACGATCGCCACGGCGAAGGAGACGACGGCCAGCAGCACGGTGCGCAGCACGAGGTCGCTGAGCGGGCGGGAGGGGATCCCGGCGGCCTCCCGGCGGCGGTTGCCCAGGAAGGAGGTCAGGAAGTACGCGGCGACGGCCACGACGGCGAGCCCGTAGGCGGCGGCGATGTCGCTGAAGTAGTAGCTGGTGAGCTTGGCGACGATGCCTTCGCTGTCGAGGTTGATGGTGCCGTTGTCGCCGAGGATCCGGAGCATGAAGCCCTGCCAGAACAGCAGGCCGGCCAGCGTCACGGCGAAGGCGGGCACGCCGATGCGGGCGAAGACGAAGCCGTGGATGGCGCCGGCCGCCGTGCCGGTGAGGATGGCCAGCACCAGGGCCAGCACCTCGTTCATCCCGTGCGTGATGTTCAGCACCGCGAAGGTGGCGCCCGCGACACCGGAGACCGAGCCGACCGACAGGTCGATCTCGCCGAGCAGCAGGACGAACACGATGCCGACGGCGATCATGCCCGTGCCGACCATGGCGACGGAGATGTCGGAGAGGTTGCCCGCGGTGAGGAAGTTGGAGTTCAGGCTCTGGAAGATGATCCAGATGATCGCCAGACCTATGACGACCGGTATGGAACCCAGGTCGCCGGCCTTTATCTTGCGCTTGAACTCGGTGATGTAGCCCGCGAAGCCCTGCTCGCGCACCAGCAGCCGGGGGTCCACCGCGGTCGCCGCGCCGGCGGCCGCCTCGGTGTTCACCACGGCGCTGTCCTCGGGGGGTGTGGAGGTCTTGTCGATGCTCACTTCTTGCTCTCCCCATTGGTGCGTGCCGCACGACGGGTCACGGCGTTGTCCGTGGCGCCGGTGATGGCGGAGATGATCTCTTCCTGCGAGGTCGACTTGACCTCGAAGACGCCGTTGTTGCGCCCCAGACGCAGGACGGCCACCTTGTCGGCGACGGCCTTGACGTCGGCCATGTTGTGGCTGATGAGGATCACGGCGTGACCGCGCTCGCGCAGCCGCTCGACCAGGTCGAGGACCTGCGCGGTCTGCTCGACGCCGAGGGCGGCGGTGGGCTCGTCGAGGATGACCAGCTTGGGGTCGCCGAGCATGGAGCGGGCGATGGCCACGACCTGGCGCTGACCGCCGGAGAGCGAGGCGATCGGGATGCGGACGCTGGGGATGCGGATGGACAGCGTGTCCAGCAGCTCGCGGGAGCGGCGCTCCATCTCCACCTCGTCCAGGACACCGCGCCTGCGGATCTCCCGGCCGAGGAAGAGGTTGCCGACGACGTCGATGTTGTCGCACAGCGCGAGGTCCTGGTACACCGTCGCGATGCCCAGGTTCTGGGCGTCGTTCGGCTTGTTGACCTGGACGGCCTTGCCTTCCCACTCGATGACGCCCTCATCGATGGGGTGCACGCCGGCGATCGTCTTGACCAGCGTGGACTTTCCGGCGCCGTTGTCGCCCACCAGGGCGACCACTTCACCGGCGTGGACCTCAAGCTCTACGTCGGTGAGCGCCTGGACGGCACCGAACCGCTTGGAGACCCCGCGCAACGCCAGCACGGGCGTAGCGGACACGTGAACCATCTCCTTCGCCGCCTGACCCGGCGGAAGGTTGTGCAGAGAATTGGGGGGTTGTTCCGTCCGGCGCCCCGCACGAGCTTGCGGGGCTTTGGATGGGCGGGGCGCCGGAGGGAGCCTCGGGTGCGCGTCCCGCCGGGGGAGTTCAGGGACGAACTCCCCCGGCGGGGAAGGCGCTTGCGTCGCTTACTTCAGACCGGGCCCTACTTGAGACCGAGCTTGTCGCAGGCCTTCTTGTACTGGGCCGTGCAGATGTCCGCGACGGTGTAGACGCCGTCCTTGACGACGGTGTCCTGGATGTTGTCCTGGGTCAGCGAGGTCACCGCGACCAGGATCGAGGGGACGTTCTTGGTGGTCGGGCTGTCGACCTTGTCCTTGGCGATGGAGTCGAGCGACTTGCCCTGGGCGAGCGCGACGGCCATCTCGGCGGCGGCGTCCGCCTCGGGGGCGTACGGCTTGTAGACGCTCATGTACTGCTCACCGGCGACGATGCGCTGCACACCCGCGAGTTCGGCGTCCTGGCCGGTGACCGGGACCTTGATGCCGGCGGCCTTGAGGGCGGTGATGATGCCGCCGGCCATGCCGTCGTTGGCGGAGTAGACGCCGACGATGTTCTTCTTGCCGAGGGCGGAGATGGCGCCCTCCATGTTGGAGTTGGCGTTCTCCGGCTTCCACTCCTTGGTGTCGTACTCCTTGCCGATGTTCACCTTGCCGTCCAGCACCTCGTGGGCGCCCTGCTTGAACTGCGCGGCGTTCGGGTCGGTGGAGGAGCCGTTCATCATGACGATCTTGCCGGACTTGGCCTTGTCGCCCAGCGCCTTCAGCAGCGCCTCGCCCTGGGTCTTGCCGACGGTCACGTTGTCGAACGAGGTGTAGGCGTCGATCGGGCCCTGCGCCAGTCGGTCGTAGGCGACGACCGGGATGCCGGCGTCCTTGGCCTTCTGGACCGAGCTCTTGATGGCCGCGGCGTCCACCGCGTCCAGGATCAGGACGTCCACCTTGTTGGTGATCATCGTCTCGACCTGCTGGCTCTGCAGGGTGGCGTCCTGCTTGGCGTTGGCGTAGACGACCTTGCCCTTGTTGTTCGTCAGCTCCGCGATCTTCTTCTCGATCAGCGGGCGGTCGAACTTCTCGTAACGAGCGGTCTGGTTCTCCGGCAGGAGCAGCCCGACCTTGATCGCGTCGCCCTTCTTCTCGCTGCCCGCCGACTTCGAGGAGCCACCGTCGGACTCCTTGGCGCTGCCACAGGCGGCGAGCGAGACGGCCATGGCACCAGCGACAACGGCGACGGCCGCGCAACGCATACGCGTGTTCACTTCTTCAAACCTCCCTGACGAGGCCGCGTCGTTGCGGCCGAGGTGGCTGGAAGTCAACTCGGCCGCGCGTGCGACGTCAAGAAGTAAATACTTAACGAGATGGCAACGGTGCCATCCGTTCTCTAAGTGAAGGCAGGCGTCGCCAGGTGCAGGGTTCCGTCCAACAGGGTCGAATCGCCCATTTCGCTGAGCGCCAGGGCGAGCGCCCCGAGGACCTCCGCGCGGCTCCCGAGGGCCCCCGGAAGCACGGAGAGCCGGCGGGCCGCACTGGGGATCGCGTAGCGGGCGACGGACTCCCTGATCGGCGCCAGGACCAGCTCACCGGCCTCCGCGAGGTCGCCGCCGAGGACGACCCGGCTGGGGTTGAGCAGGTTGCAGAGGTTGGCGACTCCGCTGCCGACGTGACGGCCGACGTCGGCGATCACCCGCCGGCAGCCCGGGTCGCCGTCCCGCGCCAGCCGTACGACGTCCTCCATGGTCAGGTCGGTGCCGTGGCTGGGCTGGAGCAGCGGGAGCACGTACCGGGCGGAGGCGAAGGTCTCCAGGCAGCCCCGGTTTCCGCAGCGGCAGACCGGGCCGGACTCGTCGAGGGTGATGTGACCGATCTCACCCGCGGTTCCGCCGGGGCCGCGGTAGATCCTGCCGTTGATCACCAGACCGGCGCCCACACCGCTGGCGATCTTGATGTACGCCAGGTCGCGCACGCCCCGGCCGCTGCCCCAGACCAGCTCGCCCAGGGCGCCGAGGTTGGCGTCGTTGTCCACGTGCACCGGCACGCCGAGGCGCCCCCGCAGCTCCTCGGCGGGCTTGACGCCCGTCCAGCCCGGCAGGATCGCCGTGGAGCCCAGGGTGCCGGACTCGACGTCGATCGGGCCGGGTACGCCGACACCCATGCCGGCGATCTTGGTACGGTCGATGCCCGTTGCCTCGATCAGGCGGTTGACCAGCTCCTCTGCCCGGTCGAAGCCCTGGGTCGAGGAGGCGTCCACGTCCAGCGGCTCGGACTCCTCGGCGAGCACCTGGTGGGCGAGGTTGCCGATCGCGACCCGTAGGTGCGTGTGCCCGAAGTCGACGCCGATCACGATGCCGGCGTCCCCGCTCAGCGATACGCTACGGGCTCGGCGCCCGCCCGCGGACGTGGGCGTGACCTGGACCGTCCCCCCGTCCTTGAGCTCGCGCACGATGTTGGAGACGGTCGCCGCGGACAGACCCGTGGTCCTCGCGATCTCCGCCTGCGTGAGCGATCCCGCCAGCCGCACGGCCCGTACGACCCGCTCCAGGTTGGCTCGGTGCAGCGACGACTGCGACCCTGGAGTCTCCACAACGACCTCCTGAGTGCGGGGCCGCTCCGGCGAGGCCCCGACTATGTCCAACTAGTGAACTCTAAGCTGAGCTGTTCGGGTTGCCTCCCGTCAAGAGGTTGAACCGTTATACAGCTCCTTGGACACATGGACGAAGGCGTGCTAGAGGGACGCCGGGCGGCCCTGGGCGAGCCGCTCCGCAGGCCCCACCTGGTCCATAAGCGCAGGGCCAGAGACCGGTGAGCCCGGGTCCGCAGCCCGGGACGAACAACCCAAAACCCGGGACGCGAGGCCCACGGCCCACGGCACGGGCGCGCAGCGCCCGGCACACGACCGCGAGGCCCGAAACCGGCGAGCCCGGATCCACAGCCCGGGACGAACAACCCGAGGTGCGTGAGCCGCAGCCCTGGCCCCGCCCGGGGCGCCTGGCGTGTGCGGGCGGGCCCGGGGACGGGCGCCGGGGGCTACTTGAGGGCGCCGGCCGTCAGGCCCTGGACCACCTGGCGCTGGAAGATGATGTACGCGGCCAGGACCGGCAGCATGGCCATCACCAGGCCGGCGAAGAGGCCCGACCAGTCGCCCTTGTAGCCCTGGCTGACGGCCAGCTGGACGAGTCCCTGGGTGAGCACGTGCTTGTCCGGGTCGGTGTTCAGGACCGTCGGCAGCATGTACTGGTTCCACTGCCCGAGGAAGTTGAAGATGCCCACGCTGATCAGGCCGGGCTTGGCCATCGGCAGCATGATCTGGAAGAACGTCCGGGTGTGCGAGGCGCCGTCCACGAAGGCGGCCTCGGCCACCGTCGTCGGCAGGGTCCGGAAGAACGCGGTCAGGAAGAAAACGGTGAACGGCAGCGAGTAGGCGATGTAGACCAGGATCAGACCGTGAAGGGTGTTCAGCAGTCCCATGTTGTTCACGACGTAGAACAACGGGACCAGCGCGAGCATGATCGGGAAACTCATACCGCCGATGAACAGGTAGTAGATGAACCGGTTGCCCGGGAATTCGAACCGGGCCAGCACGTACGCCGCCATCGAGCCGAGCACCAGCGTGCCGACGAGCGAACCGCCCACCACCAGCACGGTGTTGAGGAAGTAGTCGCTCATGTGGGCGTCGCTCCAGGCCCGCGCCCAGTTCTCGAAGTGCAGCCTGTCCGGCAGCGACCAGGGCGAGCCGAAGATGGAGCTGTCGTCCTTGAAGGACGTCATCACCGCCCACACCAGCGGCATGACCACCATGATCGCCCAGATGACCAGAATGCCGTGCGAGAAGACGTTGAGGACCTCGCCCTCCCGTTTCTTCCCGTTCTTCCCGCGCGGTTTTCCGCCCGCCGGAGAACCGGCTCCGAAAACGCCGGCACCGGACTCGGCCGGGACGGGGGCGGAGGCGGGGGTCTCGGTCGTTTTCATGCTCAGAACTCCAGCCGCTCGCGCCGCCCCAGCCGCATCACGACCGCGGCGAAGGCCAGCGTGACGACGAGCAGGGCGACGCCGATCGTGGTGGCGTAGGCGGCCTGACCGTCACGGAACGCCTTCTGGTACACGTACAGGACCATGACGGTGGTCGAGTAGTCGGGACCGCCCGGACCGGTCGTCATGATCTGTACGACCGCGAACGACTCCGCGCCGAGGGCGAGGATGCCCATGTAGACCCAGCCGGACTGCACGGTGTCCCACAGCAGCGGCAGGGTGATCCGGAAGAAGGTGGTGAACCGGCCGGCGCCGTCCAGCAGCGCGGCCTCGTACAGGTCCGCCGGGATGGAGGCCATGCCGGCGGAGAAGAGGACCACGAAGAAGCCGACCGTGGACCAGACGAGCACCGCCATCACGCACCACAGGGCGAGGTTCGGGTCGCCCAGCCACAGCGGCTGGACACTGTCGAGCCCGAGCCCGCGCAGCACGGAGTTGATCGCGCCGCTGTCCGGGTTGTACGCGAAGGCGAACAGCAGGGCCACGATCGCGATGGACAGCACCTGCGGGAAGAAGTAGACGATCTTGTAGAACGAGGAGCCGCGGACACCGGAGATCACCGGCCCGCCCCTGCGGTACCGCCCGCCCACATTGATCATGAAGGCGAAGAACAGCGCCAGACCGATCGTCACCAGCGGCAGCAGCAGGGCGAACAGCAGGCTGTGCTGCAACGACTTCCAGAAGATCTCGTCGTCGAGCATCCTCCGGTAGTTGTCGAAGCCGACCATCGCGAAGTCGGGGCTCAGGCCGGTCCAGTCCGTGAACGAGTAGTAGATGGACTGGATGAACGGCCAGATCACCAAAAGCGCGTACAGCCCCAGGGGTGCCGCCAGGAACCCCACGATGAACCGGTACTTGCCGTGCTGCATTGCTGCCGACCCCGTTCTCTGGGCGGGTGGTGCCGCTGGTGACGGATCCTCACAACGGATTCACCGGTGTTTCAGTGGTGCCTCACTGGTGTCTCACTGGTGCTTGTAGTGCTTGACCGACGTGTCCTTCGCGGCCTCGTCGGCGAAACCCTGGATCTTCTTGATGGCCTCGGCCGGGGTGAGACGGCCGGCCATCATCTCGCCGATGCCGGACACACCGATCTTCTCCTTCTGCAGCTGCACGTACCAGTCCTGCAGCCGCGGGTTCACCACGTTGGAGCCGGCCTTCTCCAGCGCCGCGACGCCGGACTTCAGGCCCGGGGTGAGGTCGATGCCGCTGGTGCCGCCGTTGTACGCGGTCAGCGACTTCACCTTGGCGGTGAAGTTCTTCGAGGACGCCTCGCTGAGCATGATGCGCAGCTGCTCCATGCCGCCCTCGGCGTTCTTCGCCTTGGCCGGGACGATGAAGGGCTCGCCGCCGGAGGCCCAGATGGTGCCGAAGGGCATCTTGTCGGAGCCGTCGATGCCGGTGGGCGCGGAGACGGCGAGGTCGAAGTCCTGCGGGATGACGTTGGCGGACTCGTTCTCCACCCAGGAGCCGTTCGGGAGGAACAGCGCCTTGCCCTTGGCCCAGGCGGTCTGCGACTGGATGTGGTCCAGGCCCGGGGTGCCCTTGAGGACGTAGCCCTTCTTGTAGAGCTCGTAGTAGGCCTCGAAGCAGGCCTTGACCGCCGGGTGCTTCCAGGCGCCCGGCTCGAGGTTGTCGATCGCGTCGAGGACCTCGCGGCCGCCGACCTTGCCGATCATCGGGTAGAGCGAGAAGGGGAGGTAGTACGGGTACTTGCCGGCGTACGTCCAGCCGGCCATGCCCTTCTTCTTGGCCTTCTCGCAGACCTTGAGCATCTGGTCCCAGGTCTCCGGGTACTGCTCGTCGAGCGAGTCCAGGGCCTTCTGCGAGTACCACACGCCGTACACCGTGTAGGCGTAGTACAGGATCCACACCGGCTTGCCGTCGAACTGGCCCATCTCCACGATGCCCGGGCGCAGCGTGTCGCGGACCTTCTTGCCCGGATCGTCGTAGGACGGCGCGTCCAGCAGCGGGGTGAGGTCCGCGAGCTGGTTCTTGCCGACGAGGACGCCCATGTCCATCTGCTCGGCGCCGGAGTTGTCGATGAGGTCCGGCGGGGTGCCCTGGTTGAAGCGCGGCTGGAGCGTGGACTGGATCTTCTGGGTGGCGGAGAATTTCACCTTGGCCTGGGGGAAGGCCTTCTCGTAGACCTTCACGGCGTCCTCGGCGTACTCCTTGCCGAAGCCGCCGTCGAACAGTACGAATTCCATCTGCGCGGTGTCGTTGACGCCGAGCGGGTTCTTCTCGGTCTTCTTGCCGGTCTTGGCCTTGTCCTGGCCGCCGCCGCCACCGCTGGCGCACGCGGACAGGAAACCCATCGTGGGGACGCCGATCAGACCGAGTGCGGCGGACCGCTTGATCAGATCCCGGCGGCCGACGCCTGTGTGGTTCTCGGCGGAAGTGGATCCCATGCTCAAGTCCTCGCTTTCTCCAGGACTCAGGCGGTGAACCGGATCCTCCCCGGCACCGCGGTCGGGTCAAGCTGGGTCGTGCAGGAGTTACTTCGTGCGTCATCTACCGGTACCGGTGGGAAAACAAGGAGGCTGACGCGTTTCGCACGTCACACCACCTTTCCGGCTCCTTCCGGGCCCGCTTGACGGCCTTTCGGACGACCATGCGGACGCCGACAGGTATAGTCCACTTCCCGTCAGCTGAGCAAGATCGAATGCAAGGTTCCCCGCCGGTCTTTTCCGAGTTGAGACCTCGGCCGGAACATGAGCCGCCCGCGGGCCTCCCTGACGGAAATATTCACAGCTTTGCGCCCGAATGCCACACCCAACACCCTTGACATCACTGACAACTTGGCCCCCTACTGGTCTCTGCGCACCGAGCTGACAACGTTGTCCGAAGTGCAGGTAACCCAGGGAGGGTCGTCGCGTATGCAGCGCGGAGTACGGCACAGATGGGGTCCGGCGGTCGTCCTCACGACCGCCTTTGTCATGGCGGCCGGCTCGCAGGGGGCGGCGGTCGCCCTGCCCGGCAAGCCCCCGGCCGCCGACCGGGAGTTCGCCTCCTCGTTCGAGACCGGCGAGCCGGCACCAAACTGGCTGAACACGGTCGACACCGCCGGGGACGGGAGCAAGCGCGCCTCGGGTGTGGACGGCGGCTACAGCACCGGCATCCCGGGCAGTGTGAACGACCACGTCACCGACGTCCGGGCCAGCGGGGAGAACGCGGGCGCCGGCGAGGTGAAGGAGAACCTCGTCGACGGCGAGTCCGGCACCAAGTGGCTGACCTTCGAGGCCACCCGCTGGGTCGAGTTCGACTTCGACGAGCCGCGGAAGATCGCCCGGTACGCCCTCACCTCGGCCAACGACTTCGACGGGCGCGACCCGAAGGACTGGACCCTGAAGGGCTCCGCCGACGGCAAGGACTGGAAGACCCTCGACGCCCGCTCGGGCGAGGACTTCTCCGAACGGTTCCAGACCAGGACGTACGACCTGGCCGAGCCGGCCGAGTACCGGCACTTCCGGATCGACATCACCAGGAACAACGGCGCCTCGACCATACTCCAGCTGGCCGACGTGCAGTTCTCCACCGGCGGCGGCGACGGCCCCGTCCCGCAGGACATGCTCTCCCTCGTCGACCGCGGCCCGAGCGGCTCCCCGACGGCGAAACCGGGCGCCGGCTACACGGGCAAGCGGGCGCTGAGGTACGCCGGCCGGCACACGGCCGAGGGCCGGGCGTACTCGTACAACAAGGTCTTCGACGTCGACGTCGAGGTCGCCCGCGACACCCGGCTGTCGTACCGCCTCTACCCGTCGATGGCCGACGGCGACCGCGACTACGCCGCCACCCACGTCGCCGTGGACCTCGCCTTCACCGACGGCACCCACCTCAGCCGGCTGGGCGCCACCGACCAGCACGGCTTCACGCTGAGCCCGCAGGGGCAGGGCGCGGCCAAGGCCCTGTACGTCAACCAGTGGAACAACGTCGTGTCGCGGATCGGCTCGGTCGCGGCCGGCAAGACGGTCGACCGGATACTCCTCGCCTACGACTCCCCCGCCGGCCCGGCGAAGTTCCGCGGCTGGCTGGACGACGTGGTCATCGAGCGGGCCGCCCCCGACAAGCCCCGGGCCCACCTGTCGGACTACGCGCTGACCACCCGCGGCACCCACTCCAGCGGCAGCTTCTCGCGCGGCAACACCTTCCCCGCGACCGCCGTCCCGCACGGCTTCAACTTCTGGACGCCGGTGACCAACGCGTCCTCGCTGAGCTGGCTGTACGAGTACGCGCGTGCGAACAACGACGACAACCTGCCGACGGTCCAGGCGTTCAGCGCGAGCCACGAGCCCAGCCCCTGGATGGGTGACCGGCAGACCTTCCAGGTGATGCCGTCCGCCGCGTCCGGCACCCCGGACACCGGCCGCACCGCCCGCGCGCTGGCCTTCCGGCACGAGAACGAGACCGCGCGGCCGTACTACTACGGAGTGCGGTTCGAGAACGGTCTCAAGGCGGAGATGACGCCGACCGACCACGCGGCCGTACTGCGCTTCACCTATCCGGGCGACGACGCGAGCGTCCTGTTCGACAACGTCACCGAGCAGGCGGGCCTGACCCTGGACAAGGAGCACGGCATCGTCACCGGCTACTCGGACGTGAAGTCCGGGCTGTCCACCGGCGCCACCCGGCTCTTCGTGTACGGCGTCTTCGACAAGCCGGTCAAGGACGGCTCGGCGAGCGGCGTCAAGGGGCACCTGCGCTTCGACGCCGGCAAGGACCGCACCGTCACCCTGCGGCTGGCCACCTCCCTGATCGGCCTCGACCAGGCGAAGGACAACCTGCGCCAGGAGATCCCGGACGGCACCTCCTTCGACACCGTCAAGAAGCGCGCCCAGCGCGCCTGGGACAAGGTGCTCGGCAGGGTCGAGGTCCAGGGCGCCACGCCGGACCAGCTGACCACGCTCTACTCCAGCCTGTACCGGCTGTACCTGTACCCGAACTCGGGCTTCGAGAAGGTGGGCGGGACGTACCGGTACGCCTCCCCGTTCTCGCCGATGCGCGGTGAGGACACCCCGACGCACACCGGCGCGAAGATCGTCGACGGCAAGGTGTACGTCAACAACGGCTTCTGGGACACCTACCGGACCACCTGGCCGGCGTACTCGCTCCTGACACCGCGTCAGGCGGGCGAGATGGTGGACGGCTTCGTGCAGCAGTACAAGGACGGCGGCTGGACCTCCCGCTGGTCCTCCCCCGGCTACGCCGACCTGATGACGGGCACCTCCTCGGACGTGGCGTTCGCGGACGCGTACGTCAAGGGCGTGCCGATGGACGCGAAGGCGGCGTACGACGCGGCGGTGAAGAACGCCACCGCCGTGCCGCCGTCCTCGGGCGTGGGCCGCAAGGGCATGAGCACCTCCCCCTTCCTCGGCTACACCACCACGGCCACGCACGAGGGCCTGTCCTGGGCGATGGAGGGCTACGTCAACGACTACGGCATCGCGAGGATGGGCGAGGCCCTCTACAAGAAGACGGGCCAAAAGCGCTACAAGGAGGAGGCGGAGTACTTCCTCGACCGGGCCCAGGACTACGTGAAGCTCTTCGATCCCGAGGCGGGCTTCTTCCAGGGCCGTGACGCCAAGGGCGACCGGCGCCTGGACTCGTCGAAGTACGACCCGCGTGTGTGGGGCTACGACTACACGGAGACCAACGGCTGGGGCTACGCCTTCACCGCCCCGCAGGACAGCCGGGGCCTGGCGAACCTGTACGGCGGACGGAAGGGCCTCGCGGACAAGCTGGACACCTACTTCGCCACGCCGGAGACGGCCTCCCCCGAGTTCGTCGGCTCCTACGGCGGTGTCATCCACGAGATGACCGAGGCGCGGGACGTGCGGATGGGCCAGTACGGCCACTCCAACCAGGTCGCCCACCACGTCGCCTACATGTACGCCGCGGCCGGACAGCCGTGGAAGGCACAGGAGAAGGTCCGTGAGGTGCTCTCCCGGCTCTACGTCGGCAGCGAGATCGGCCAGGGCTACCACGGCGACGAGGACAACGGCGAGCAGTCGGCCTGGTACCTCTTCTCCGCGCTCGGCTTCTACCCGCTGGTGATGGGCAGCGGGGAGTACACCGTCGGCTCCCCGCTGTTCACCAAGGCGACGGTCCACCTGGAGAACGGCCGTGACCTCGTCGTCAAGGCGCCGGGGAACAGCGCGAAGAACGTCTACGTGCAGGGCGTGCGGTTCAACGGCAAGGCGTGGAACTCCACGAGCCTGCCGCACTCGCTGCTGTCGAAGGGCGGGGTCCTGCAGTTCGACATGGGCCCGCGGCCGTCGTCGTGGGGCACGGGCAGGGACGCGGCGCCGGTGTCGATCACGACCGGCGACAAGGCGCCGAGCCCGCGGTCGGACGTGCTGAAGGGGGACGGTGCGCTGTTCGACGACACCTCGTCGACGGACGCGACCGTGACGACGGTGGACCTGCCGGTGGCCGGGGCCACCAGGGCGGTCCAGTACACCCTGACCTCGTCCGCCGACCGCACCAGGGCCCCGGCCGGCTGGACCCTCGAGGCCTCCACCGACGGCAGGACCTGGAAGACGGTGGACCGGCGCTCCGGCGAGTCCTTCGCCTGGGACCGGCAGACCCGCCCCTTCACGATCGCCTCGCCGGGCGCGTACCAGAAGTACCGCCTGGTCCTGGACGGCGCCTCGGCGCTGGCGGAGGTGGAGCTGCTGGCGTGAGGCACGCACACGCGTGACGGAGGGGGCGGGTCCCGAGGATCCGCCCCCTCCGGGCCCTTCGGGCGTTCGGGCGTTCGGGCTTTCGGGCACGGACCGGTCATCGGCGGCCGGGGCGGGCGAGGCGGGAGCAGCTCCCGTCCGGCGGGTTCCGGTCCACCGAGTGGGAGCGCTCCCACCTCGCTTGCCGGTGGACCTAGCGCGGCCGGCGACGGCTGTAAACGCCTGGGGCCGGTTTGGCGCACAAAGGCGGGCCGCACCCCCGTTACCGGGGATGCGGCCCAACTGCCCTGAGAAATCCGTTACTTGCGGATCAGGCTGCGCAGCACGTACTGCATGATGCCGCCGTTGCGGTAGTAGTCGGCCTCACCGGGGGTGTCGATGCGGACGACCGCGTCGAACTCCACACCGGTGTCGGTGGTGACCTTCACCGTGCTCGGCGTACGGCCCTCGTTGAGCTCGGTGACGCCGGCGATGGAGAAGGTCTCCTCGCCGGTCAGGCCGAGGGACTGAGCCGTCCGGCCCTCCGGGAACTGCAGCGGGAGCACACCCATGCCGATGAGGTTCGAGCGGTGGATGCGCTCGTAGGACTCGGCGATGACGGCCTTGACGCCGAGCAGCGCGGTGCCCTTCGCCGCCCAGTCGCGGGAGGAGCCGGAGCCGTACTCCTTGCCGGCCAGGACGACCAGCGGGATGCCCTGCTCGATGTAGTTGCGCGAGGCGTCGTAGATGAAGGAGACCGGGCCGCCCTCCTGCGTGAAGTCACGCGTGTAGCCGCCCTCGGTGCCCGGCGCGATCTGGTTGCGCAGGCGGATGTTGGCGAACGTACCGCGGATCATCACCTCGTGGTTGCCGCGGCGGGAACCGTAGGAGTTGAAGTCGCGGCGCTCGACACCGTGCTCGGTGAGGTACTGGCCCGCCGGGGTGTCGGCCTTGATGGCACCGGCCGGGGAGATGTGGTCGGTGGTGACCGAGTCGCCCAGCTTGGCGAGCACCCGGGCGCCGGAGATGTCCTCGACCGGGGCCGGCTCCATGCCCATGCCCTCGAAGTACGGGGGCTTGCGGACGTAGGTGGACTCCGGGTCCCACTCGAAGGTGTCACCGGTCGGGACGGGCAGGGACTGCCACTGGACGTCGCCGGCGAAGACGTCGCTGTAGGACTTGGAGAACATGTCCTCGCCGATGGCGCCGGCCACGACTTCGTTGACCTCGGCCTCGGAGGGCCAGATGTCCTTCAGGTAGACCGGGTTGCCGTCCTGGTCGGTGCCCAGGGCGTCACGGGTGATGTCCACCTTCATGGAGCCCGCGATGGCGTACGCGACGACCAGCGGCGGGGAGGCCAGGTAGTTCATCTTGACGTCGGGGTTGATCCGGCCCTCGAAGTTGCGGTTGCCGGAGAGGACCGAGACCACGGCGAGGTCGTGGTCGTTGACCGCCTGGGAGACCTCCTCCGGCAGCGGGCCGGAGTTGCCGATGCAGGTGGTGCAGCCGTAGCCGACGAGGTTGAAGCCCAGCTTGTCCAGGTACGGGGTGAGGCCGGCCTTCTCGAAGTAGTCGGTGACGACCTTCGAACCCGGGGCGAGGGTGGACTTGACCCACGGCTTGCGGGTCAGGCCCTTCTCGACCGCCTTCTTGGCGACGAGGGCGGCGCCGATCATGACGTACGGGTTGGAGGTGTTGGTGCAGGAGGTGATGGCCGCGACCGTCACCGCACCGTGGTCCAGCTCGTAGGTCGTGCCGTCGGGGGCGGTCACCTGGACGGGGCTGGACGGGACGGCACCGGTGCCCTGGCCGTGCTGCGGGGCGCCGGCACCGTTCTCCTCGTGGCCGTAGGCCGGGGCGTCGGAGGCCGGGAAGGACTCGGCGCTGGCCTCGTCGACCACGGAGGAGGCGGCGGCCGGCGTCTGGGCGACGGGCGCCTCGACGTAGTTGAGGACGTCCTTGGCGAACTGCTGGGCGGCCTCGGCCAGGACGATGCGGTCCTGCGGGCGCTTCGGGCCGGCGATGGACGGGACGACCGTGGACAGGTCCAGCTCGAGCTTCTCGGAGAAGTCCGGCTCGGCCTTCGGGTCCAGCCAGAGGCCCTGCTCCTTGGCGTAGGCCTCGACGAGCGCGACCTGCTGCTCGGGACGGCCGGTCAGGCGCAGGTAGTTCAGGGTCTCGTCGTCGATCGGGAAGATCGCGGCGGTGGAGCCGAACTCCGGCGACATGTTGCCGATGGTGGCGCGGTTGGCGAGCGAGGTGGCGGCGACGCCCTCGCCGTAGAACTCGACGAACTTGCCGACCACGCCGTGCTTGCGCAGCATCTCGGTGATGGTCAGCACCAGGTCGGTGGCGGTGGTGCCGGCGGGCAGCTCGCCGGTGAGCTTGAAGCCGACGACCCGCGGGATGAGCATGGAGACCGGCTGGCCGAGCATGGCGGCCTCGGCCTCGATGCCGCCGACGCCCCAGCCGAGGACGCCGAGGCCGTTGACCATGGTGGTGTGCGAGTCGGTGCCGACCAGGGTGTCCGGGTAGGCCTTGCCGTCGCGGACCATGACCACACGGGCCAGGTGCTCGATGTTGACCTGGTGGACGATGCCGGTGCCGGGCGGGACGACCTTGAACTCGTCGAAGGCGGTCTGACCCCAGCGCAGGAACTGGTAGCGCTCCTTGTTGCGGCCGTACTCCAGCTCGACGTTCACCTTGAAGGCGTCGGAAGTACCGAACTTGTCGGCGATGACGGAGTGGTCGATGACCAGCTCGGCCGGGGCCAGCGGGTTGATCTTCGCCGCGTCGCCGCCGAGCTCCTTGACGGCCTCGCGCATGGTGGCGAGGTCCACGACGCAGGGCACGCCGGTGAAGTCCTGCATGATCACGCGGGCGGGCGTGAACTGGATCTCCTGCGAGGGCTTGGCCTGGGAGTCCCAGTTGCCGAGGGCACGGATGTGGTCGGCGGTGATGTTCGCGCCGTCCTCGGTGCGGAGCAGGTTCTCCAGCAGCACCTTCAGGCTGTAAGGCAGCCGGGCCGAGCCCTCGACCTTGTCAAGCCGGAAGATCTCGTACGACTCGTCGCCCACCTGCAGCGTGCTGCGGGCGTCGAAGCTGTTCGCCGACACGACAGTCTCCTTCACTCATGTGCGCGTACCACCACGATCCTGCCGCCACGGCATCTCGGCCAGTCCACTAAGGCGAGACTAAGTTAGGCGTTCCTTACTTGAAGGGCGGCTGCGGTGCTCCTGGCAGATATCTCGATGTCGAGATAACTCTAGTACATGGGGGCGGGATGGTCATGCGCGGGCACGGTTGTCCCCTGTCATCCAATCGAGGCGTTTGACAGCGAACCCAGTCGTTCCGACTTCCTTGCCAGCGAACCCAGTCGTACGAGGTGACGTGCTGGGGGTGTTGGGTGGCCGTACCGGTCGGGGCGGATCTTGCGGAGCCGTATGTCGAGCTGTCGTACGTGGATGCAGCACGGGAGTCTCGGCGGCGGCCCCTGCTGGACTGCGTGACGGCTCGGTTCGAGAACGTGGCTGCAGTGCGGCCGTTTCGCTGGTCGCGCGGTGAGCGTCACTTCTCGGGCTGGTACTGGGCGGCGACGACCGGGCAGCACGTGGGTTTCGAGTCGTGGCTGGAGCGGGATCGGCTTGTGCTGATGGATTTCGATCCCGGGGTGGTGGGGATCGCCTCGCAGCCGTTCTGGCTGCACTGGCACGACGGCGAGCGGGAGCGTCGGCACGCGCCGGACTACTTCGTGCGCCGCGCGGACGGCTCGGCGGTGGTCGTGGACGTCCGCGCCGATGAACGGATCGAGGCGAGGGACTCGGAGGCGTTCGAGGTAACGCGCCGAGCCTGCCGTCAGGCCGGGTGGGGCTTCAAGCGGGTCGGGGTCCCGGAGGAAGTGCTGCTGGCGAACGTGCGGTGGCTGTCGCGCTACCGGCATCCCCGGTGCCGGCGTGGGCCGGTCGTGGACCGGCTCCGGGAGGTCTTCGCGACACCGGTCCCGTTGATGGCCGGCGCGGATGCGGCCGGTGACCGGCTTGAGACGCTCCCCGTCCTGTTCCATCTCCTCTGGTTGCGCGAGCTGACCGCTGAGGGCCTGGCGGCAGGGCTGCTGGGGCCGTCCGCCCTCGTGCGCCTGGCGGGCGGAAGCGTTCGGTGACGGGGGCCGGGGACGAACGGCGAGTGCCTCCGTCGGCCAGGATCGCGGAGTTCCCGCAGACCGCTGCGGAACAAGCCCGTTGGTGGGAGAGGCACATTCTGGAGGTGCTGGACGGCTTGCCACCGGATGCTCCCGCGGGAACGGTGCCACGGCCTGAGTTCGACCCGGAACGGAACTCGCTGGCTCAGCGGGAGCGGACCAAGGCTGCCGAGCTGACGGCCGCCGGGCACGCGATGACGGCCAGCGGTGTCAAACAGCGGCGCCAGCGCTACCAGCGCGACGGACTGGTCGGACTGGCCGACGGCCGGTCGGCCAAACAGATGCCGTCCTTCGGCCGGGTGGCCCCGGCGGTGGTCGAGGCGATGCGGCAGGCGATCGGCGAGACGGCCGAGGCGTCGTCGAAGACGATCGGCTTCGTGGTCTGGCGGGCGACGCAGATCCTGGCCTCCCGTGAGGACGCGCAGGACATCGAGGTGCCCTCACAGCGCACGCTCTACCGGCTGTTCGACAAGCTGGCCGCCGGCACTCACGCGACGGGCTCGGCGACGACACGCCGTTCGGTGAACGCGCGTCCGGCCGGACCGTTCGGGGAGGTGCCGGCCTGCGCGCCGGGCGAGTGGATGCAGATCGACTCCACGCCGCTGGACGTCCTGGTCCGGCTGGACGACGGCATTGCTGGCAAGGTCGAGCTGACCGCCATGATCGACCTGGCGACCAGGTCACTGGCCGCCGCGGTCCTGCGGCCGACAACCAAGGCGGCCGACGCCTCCGCCCTCCTGGCCCAGAGCATCACCCCTGAGATGATGCGTCCTGGCTGGCCGGAAGCTCTTCGGATGTCGAGATCGGTGCTGCCGCACCGGCGGCTGACGGCCTTGGACGAGCGGCTGGAGCACGCGACTGGAAGGCCCGTGATCGTGCCGGACACGATCGTCTGCGACCACGGCAAGGTCTTCATCTCGAACAACTTCCGCGCGTCCTGCCGCTACTTGGGCATCAACCTGCAGCCGACGCACAAGGCGTCGCCCTTCGAGAAACCTCGTGCTTCATACTGCGCCTCCTGGGGCTGATTCGATCGGTGTTTCCTCGGGTGCGGACCGCGGGTTGGGCGGCCGACCGATGCGGGGCCTGGTGAACTCCGGGCCGGGCAGCTGGTAGAAGTACTCACCCTTGTCGTTGGCGAGGCGGCCGGTCAGCAGGCCGTCGTTGCGCCACTTCTTGACGGTGTTGGTGTGCACGTGCAGGCGGCGGGCGATCTCGTTCAGGCTGAACAGCCCTTCCTTGGCGAGTCGTTGGGGGTGGCTGCGCAGGTTGTAGGCATTCCGGATGTGCTTGATGGTTCCCGGGCCGATGGGCTGGCCACCGCCGCAGACGTGGCCGCGCTCGGTGAGGATCTTCGCGATCTGGCCGTCGGTGTGGTCGTCCAGGAGCTCGTCGACGGCGGCGACGACCTCGGCCGGGGTCTGCCGGATCTGCCAGGAGGCCAGCGGGACGGGCCTGACCAGCGTGTGCTCCTGCCCACCGGTGAGGCGGACGTGGGCGGTGATCTGCTCCGCGCGGACCAGGGTGACGTCGGTGACCAGCAGCCGCACCAGGCGTTTGCGTTCGCGGTCGGGTGTTTCCGGATCCGCCCACAGGGCCGGGAAGTCGCGGGCCAGTGCGGTGACCCGGTCCCGCTGGGTCTCGTCGAGGACACCGGTTTCGGCGGCTTTTGTCTTCTCGTAGGTATCGGTGGCCTCGGCGAGCTCGCGCAGAGCCTGGTTCCAGTCGGCTTCCAAGCTGGTGGCGACCAGACGGTTGTCGGGATCGACAGCGAGGTAGCGACGGCGGGCCAAGTCGGCCTGGTACTGGGCGCGTTCGACGGTGGCGGCCCGCAGCCGGTCGGCCTCGTCCGCGCGGGCGGCCAGCTCGTCTGCGACGGCGAGCGCCACCTGCACCGCGTGCGGGGTCAGCGCGGTGACCAGCAGTTCGCCGACGGCGGCGTCGACGACGGTGCCGTGGACGCGCTGGCAGATCGGGTTGCCGTACTGAATGTTCTTGGCCTGGCAGACATACTCCGGCTCCAGCCGGTCCTTGCGCTGGTGATAGCGCACGGTCATGCGCCGGCCGCAGATCCCGCAGACCGCGATGCCCTGCAGCAGGGCTGGGCCCTCGCGCGGCGGGCCGTGGCGGCGGTCCTTGCCGTGCGCGGTGGCGTTGGAGGCGAGTTTGGCCTGGTTCGCGTCGTACTGCTCGAGCGTGATGTATCCGGGGTGGTGGTCGGGGAAGAAGGCGACCCACTGCTCGCGCGGCAGCAGGCGGGGCCCGCTCTTCCCGGTGCCGGGGGTGGGTTTGTGCTGGTAGCGGCCGTAGAAGAACGCCCCGGCATAGCGCGGGTTGTGCAGGATCTGCAGGATCCGCGAGTGCTGGGCCGGCGCCCACACGACCTGGCCCTTGCCCGGGCCGTGGGCGATGCGGCGGGGCAGTCGCAGGCCCTCGTGGTTGAACGCCTTGACCACGCCGGTGGCCGACCCGGTCGCGTCGAACAGCTCGAAGACCACGCGGATGGCCTGCTGGATGGCGCTGTCGGGGTCGAGGGCGACCTTTCCGGCCGGGCCGTAGACCAGGCCGACCGGCAGCGGGCTGATCAGCTCCCCGCGGCGGGCCTTGGACAGCTGACCGCCCCGCAACCTGGCCTTGAGCAGGTGCAACTCCGCCTCCGAGAGACTGCCTTTGAGGCCCAGCAGCAAGCGGTCATTGAAATCGCAGGGGTCGTAGAGGCCGTCCTCGTCCAAGATCAACGTCCCGGACATCGCGCAGATCTCGAGCAACCTGTGCCAGTCGGTGTTGTTGCGGGCCAGCCGGCTCACTTCCAGGCCGAGGACGATGCCGGCGTGTCCCATGCCGACCTCGGTGACCAGCCGCTGGAAGCCCTCCCGGTCGGCGGCCGAGGCACCGGATTGGCCCTGATCGGTGTCGATGACGATGATCCGGTCGGCTGGCCAGCCCAGCGCGACCGCCCGCTCCTTGAGCCCGTACTGGCGAACTGTGGACTCGGTGTTGTTGATCACCTGCTTGAGCGAGCTCTGCCGGACATACAGGTAGGCGCCTCTGGCGAGGTGGGCGGCGGTCACCTTGGCCGCCGGCCCGAACACTGACTCCATCAACTCCCCTGCTTTCTTATGAGGGTTGCTGCTGGTCATGGGCTGTGGGCGTGGGCCAGCACCATCCGCGACCACACCCGGACGATCTGCGGGTCCAGCCCGATGGGCGTCTCACGCGCTGTCGGCGGGGCTGCAACCGGGCTCCGCGGCATCGCCGCGGCGGCCAGGGCCGCGGCGGCCCGCAGAAATGCGACCATGCCGCGGGCCACCAGCACGCCGAGCCCGTGGCGGTGCCCGCCCCGGCCTGCCGTCTCGCGCAGCCGCTCGTACTCGGTGATGCCCGCCGCGGGGTCAGTGCTGGGAGCCGGTGCGGGCTATGGGCTCTGGTTGGGGGTCGCTCTCCGGCTCGCGGCGGGTCAGCGCGCGCTCGATGGAGCGCGGGTGGACAGAGAAGCCGAACTCGGCGTGCACCTTGGCCGTCAACTGCGTTGAGGTCAGGGATGGTTCGACCGCCCGCCAGCCCTCGACGCGGTCCATGACCTGCGCGGTCAGCTTGGTCGGGCCCTTCGGGCCGGGCTTGCCCCGAACCAGGGCTGACGGCCCGCCGGCGTCCAGGGCGGCGGCGATCTCATAGAACGCCTGCCGGCAGTAGCCGAAGGCCCGGGCGGCCTGGGCGACGGGCACCTTGTCCACGCGCACCCGCCGCACCATCTCGTACTTGACCTGCACCACATCCCGCGCATCGCTGTCGGCGTACGGGCTTTTCTCTCCAGGTGCGTACAGACGAACGTCCCCAGCTGTCAGGCCACGTCGGTCTCTCGCTCGATGGCCTTGAGGCGGTTCTTGAGCCGGTAGCTGGGGCCATTGATGGCG
>NZ_POTZ01000549.1 GCF_003236365.1 Streptomyces sp. NTH33 | reverse complement strand
GTGCGGGGGGAGCTGATGGTGCGGGGGTCCTCGGCGGTTCCCCGGGAATAGGGACCGGCGGAGGCCGGAGCGGCCGCTGCCGGGGCGCTTTCGTACGGAGGGCGTGTGGCGGACCCGAGGGTCGGCGGTCGCGCGGGACGCCCGGCGGACGAGTGGAGGATCCGGGCCGGTCCACCGCGGCGGAACCACGGGTCACGCGGCACGGCGGGGCGCGGATCCGCCGCTCGTCTCCGGGGTCCCGCGTCCCGGACCGGGGCGGGAGCCCGGAGCTCGCACCCGGTCCGGCCGCTCAACGAGCCGGTGCGGAGCGGGCCTTCCCGGCCACCACCGGGTGCGGCTCGGCCCGGTCCGCCGGTCCGCGGCCCGGACCCAGGGACGTCAGCGCGACCCCGCCCACCAGCAGCGCCGCCGCGCACCACCGCAGGGGGCTCACCGGCTCGCCGAGGAGGAGCCCCGCCGACGACATGCCGAACACCGGGACCAGCAGCGAGAACGGCGCGACCGTGGACGCCGGGTGGCGGCGCAGCAGCCAGCCCCACGCGCCGAAGCCGAAGACCGTGGTGACCCAGGCGACGTAGAGGACCGTGCCCGCACCCTGCCAGTCCAGGGCGCGCAGGGCGGCGAGGCCCTGGGAGGGACCCTCCAGCAGCAGCGACAGGCCGAGCAGCGGCAGGACGGGGACCGTGCTCACCCAGACCATGAAGTTCAGCGCGTCCGGGGGAGCCGCCCTGCGGGTCAGGACGTTGGAGGCGCCCCAGCAGGCCGCCGCGGCGACGACCAGCGCGAACGCGCCGAGCGGGCCCGAGGCGCCCTCGTCCACGGCCGCGACGCCGATGCCGGCGAGTGCCACGCCCATGCCGAGCACCCGCGGGCCCGACGGCCGCTCGCCCAGCACCAGGCAGGCGAACAGTGCCGTGAACACCGCCTGGACCTGCAGCACCAGCGAGGACAGTCCGGCGGGCATCCCCGCGTCCATCCCCACGAACAGCAGTCCGAACTTCGCCACGCCCAGCACCAGCCCCACCGCCACGATCCACTTCCAGGCCACCTTCGGCCGGCCCACCAGCAGGACGGCGGGCACGGCGGCGGCGAGGAAACGCAGGGCCGAGAAGAGCAGGGGCGGGAAGTGGCCGAGGCCGACCTCGATGACGGTGAAGTTCACACCCCAGACGGCGGCGACGAGGACGGCGAGCAGGACATGGGCGGGTCGCATGCGTCGAGGATCACTTCCGCGGACCGTGCAGCACCAGCGATGATTGCTGCACGGTCGCGTGAAGGAACGCTAACCGGTCGGCCGGCCGGGGAAAGGCAGGAGGAACCGTGCTCGATCTCCAGCGTCTGCGCGCTCTGCACGCCGTCTCCGTGCACGGCACCGTCGGGGCGGCCGCCGCCGCGCTCGGGTACACCTCGTCGGCGGTGTCGCAGCAGATCGCCAAGCTGGAACGGGAGACCAGGACCGTCCTGCTGGAACGCGAGGGGCGCGGGGTGCGGCTCACCGACGAGGCGCACCAACTGGTCGTCGCCGCACGGGAGTTGCTGGCGATCGTCGAGCGCGCCGAGACCGAGCTGGAGGAGCGGCGCGGGGTGCCGGCCGGGCGGCTGACGGTGGCCGCGTTCCCCTCGGCGGCGCGCGGGCTGATGCCGTCCGTCCTCGCGGACCTCGCGAAAAGGCACCCCGCCCTCGACGCCCGGCTCAGCGAGATCGACCCGCACCTGTCCGTGGACCTGGTCGCCAAGGGCGCCCTCGACCTGGCCGTCGCGCACGACTGGGACATCGCCCCGCTGCCCGCCCCGGCCGGGGTGGAGCAGGCGGTCATCGGGGACGACCTGTGCGACCTGCTCGTGTCGGCGGGACATCCGTTCGCGGGGCGCGGCACGGTGGAGCGCTCGGAGCTCGGCGGCGAGCGGTGGATCTGCCAGCCGCCGGGCCGGGTCTGCCACGAGTGGCTGGTGCGCACCCTGCGCGCCGCCGGCCACGTACCGAACCTCGTCCACCAGGCCGACGAGAACCCGACCCTGGTCGCCCTGGTCGCCGCCGGTCTCGGCGTCGCGCTGATCCCGCGCCTGGGCCGCGGTCCGCTGCCCGAGGGTGTCGTGGAGGTGTCGCTGGACCCCGTGCCCGTACGGCGGCTGTACGCGCTGTGGCGCACGGGCGCCGCGCGCCGTCCGGCGATCGCCGAGGCGGTCCGCACGCTGCGGGAGCACTGGCCGGCGGTGTCGGCGCACGCGCCCCGCTAGGGGCTTTCGTTTGGATCAGGCCGGATCAGGGAGCGGGGTCTGGTGGTGGGGGCACCTCCCACGCCTTCAGGCAGTGGGGGAGCACCGCAAGGCGGAGGAGGGCGGCAGGGCGGAGCCCTGCCAACCGACGACAACGCGGCTGGGGGTGCCCCCTGCTCGAAGAGCTTGGGGGAGCGGTGCCAGGGCCCGCGAGCCCGGCCTGATCCAAACGAAAGCCCCCGAGCCCCGCGGTCACCCGCCCACCGACTTCCCGGCGATCCGCGGCTGTCCGGGAACCCGGACGCGTCCCCGCTCGTCCCACCGGCAAGCCGCCGGACGAGTCTCCGTGGTGCGGTGTCGGCCCTCGCCGCCGGCTGCGATCGCCGGCCACCCTCTCCTGCGCACCGCGGCCGGCGGCCCGCCGCCATCGGCGCGCCCCCTCCCACAGCGCCGACGGCGGCCCCTCGCCGAGTGGTGCGCGCTCCCTTGACTGGCAGAAACTTCCCGGATATTGGTGACTCCTCGGAAGTTTCCTTCAGCGGAACACCTCCGGAAGGAGCGCACGTGCACGACTCCACACGCCCCTCCAGACGCACCGTCCTCGCCACCACCGCCGGCCTCACCGCCGCCCTCGCGGTCCAGGGCTCCGGTACCGCTCACGCCGCCCCCTACGACGACAGGAGGCTGCGCGCCCTCATCTCCCGCATGACCTTGGAGGAGAAGGTCGGCCAGCTCTTCGTGATGCGGGTCTACGGCCACTCCGCCACCGCCCCCGACCAGGCCGACGTCGACGCCAACCTCAAGGAGATCGGCGTCCGCACGGCCGCCGAGCTGATCGCCAGGTACCGCGTCGGCGGCATCATCTACTTCGCCTGGGCCCACAACACCCGCGACCCCCACCAGATCGCCGACCTGTCCAACGGCATCCAGAAGGCGTCCCTCGGCCTGCCGCGCGGCCTGCCCATGCTCGTCTCCACCGACCAGGAGCACGGCATCGTCGCCCGCGTCGGCAAGCCCGCCACCCTCTTTCCCGGCGCCATGGCCGTCGGCGCGGGTGGCTCGACCGGTGACGCCCGCGCCCTGGGCCGTGTCTCGGGCGCCGAGCTGCGCGCCGTCGGCATCAACCAGAACTACTCCCCCGTCGCCGACGTGAACGTCAACCCGGCCAACCCGGTCATCGGCGTACGCTCCTTCGGCGCCGACCCGGACGCCGTGGCGAGGCTGGTGGCCGCGGAGGTGAAGGGCTACCAGAACTCCGGGGTGGCGGCGACCGCCAAGCACTTCCCCGGGCACGGCGACACGGTCGACGACAGCCACGCCAAGCTCCCCTACATCCACCACACCCGCGAGGAGTGGGGGCGGCTCGACGCACCGCCGTTCCGGGCCGCGGTCGCCGCCGGCATCGACTCGATCATGACGGCCCACATCGTCGTCCCGGCGCTCGACGCCTCCGACGACCCGGCCACCCTCTCCCGCCCGATCCTCACCGGCATCCTGCGCGAGGAACTGGGCTACGACGGGGTCGTGGTCACCGACTCCCTCGGCATGGAGGGCGTGCGCACCAAGTACGGCGACGACCGGGTGCCGGTGCTGGCGCTCAAGGCGGGCGTGGACCAGCTCCTCAACCCGCCCTCCCTGGACGTCGCCTGGAACGCCGTGCTGAAGGCGGTCCGGAGCGGTGAGCTGACCGAGTCCCGGCTCGACGAATCGATCCTGCGCATCCTGCGGCTGAAGGCGAAGCTGGGCCTGTTCGACGACCCGTACGTCACCCGGGCCGGCGTCGACCGCACCGTGGGCACCCACGCCCACCTGGCGGCGGCCGACCGCGTCGCCGAACGGACCACGACCCTGCTGGTCAACGAGGGTCGTCTGCTGCCGCTGTCCCGCCGCAGCCACCGCAGGCTCCTCGTCGTCGGCGCCGACCCCGCCTCCCCGTCGAACACCACGGGCC
>NZ_POTZ01000548.1 GCF_003236365.1 Streptomyces sp. NTH33 | reverse complement strand
GGCCGGGGGGCGGTCGGCCGCCGGCATTCCCGTCCCGCCCGCCACGGCGATCTGGACTCCCTGGTCCGCCAGGGCCTGGAGTTCGGTGGCCGCGCGGTCGTCGTGGGCCGGGGGATCGTCCGTCACCAGGCGGGTGATGAGCTCGGTCGGCACGGTCTGGAACATCGTGTCCGTACCGAGCTTGGCGTGGTCGGCGAGGACCACGACCTCCGTGGCGGCCTGGACGAGGGCCCGGTCGACGGACGCCGACAGCATGTTGGAGGTGGACAGCCCCCGCTCGGCGGTCAGGCCGCTCCCCGAGAGGAAGGCCTTGGACACCCGCAGGCCGTGCAGCGACTGCTCGGCCCCCGACCCGACGAGCGCGTAGTTGGAGCCGCGCAGGGTGCCTCCGGTCATCACGACCTCCACGCGGTTGGCGTGGGCCAACGCCTGGGCGACCAGGAGGGAGTTGGTGACGACGGTCAGGCCGGGCACCCGGGCGAGCCGGCGCGCCAGCTCCTGCGTGGTCGTACCCGCCCCGACGACGATCGCGTCGCCCTCTTCGACGAGTCCCGCGGCGAGGTCGGCGATGGCCGTCTTCTCCGCGGTCGCGAGGTGCGACTTCTGCGGGAAGCCGGACTCCCGGGTGAACCCGCCCGGGAGTACCGCACCGCCGTGCCGGCGGTCGAGGAGTCCTTCGGCCTCCAGTGCCCGCACGTCCCGCCGTACGGTCACTTCGGAGGTCTGGACGACGCGGGCGAGCTCACGGAGCGACACGGCACCGTTCGCTCGCACCATTTCGAGGATCAGTTGGCGACGTTCAGCAGCGAACACGAAACTGACAGTAACGCCGACGACCGTCTGCTTTCAGCGGTTTGCGCCGAATAGCAGAAGTTGTTCGCACGGCAGGACACGAAGTGGTATAGGGCCCGGCCTCACCAGAACCCGGCCGCCGGGACCGCCCTGTTTCTCCCTATCCCTCGCCCGTCGTCTTGCGCGTGTGCAGCTGCCGGGCCACCTCGGCGATCGAACCCGACAACGAGGGATAGACAGTAAACGCGTTCGCGACCTGTTCGACCGTCAGGTTGTTGTCGACGGCGATCGAGATGGGGTGGATGAGTTCCGAGGCGCGCGGTGCCACGACCACGCCGCCGACCACGATGCCCGTACCCGGCCGGCAGAAGATCTTGACGAAGCCGTCCCGGATGCCCTGCATCTTGGCGCGCGGGTTGCGCAGCAGCGGCAGCTTCACGCAGCAGGCGTCGATCTTGCCGGCGTCCACGTCGGCCTGGCTGTAGCCGACGGTGGCGATCTCGGGGTCGGTGAAGACGTTGGCCGAGACCGTCTTGAGGTTCAGCGGGGCCACCGCGTCGCCCAGGAAGTGGTACACGGCGATACGTCCCTGCATCGCCGCCACCGACGCCAGCGCGAAGACACCGGTCACGTCACCGGCCGCGTACACGCCCGGAGCCGTCGTCCGCGACACCTTGTCGGTCCAGATGTGACCGGACTCGCGCAGCCTGACGCCGGCCTCCTCCAGGCCCAGCCCCGCGCTGTTCGGGACGGCGCCGACGGCCATCAGGCAGTGCGAGCCGGTGATGACGCGCCCGTCGGACAGGGTCACCTCCACCCGGTCGCCGACCCGCTTGGCCGCGGCGGCCCGCGAGCGCGCCATGACGTTCATGCCGCGGCGCCGGAAGACGTCCTCCAGCACGGCCGCCGCGTCCGGGTCCTCGCCCGGCAGCACGCGGTCCCGGGACGACACCAGCGTGACCTTCGACCCGAGCGCCTGGTAGGCACCGGCGAACTCGGCACCGGTCACACCGGAGCCCACCACGATGAGCTCCTCGGGCAGCTCGGTGAGGTCGTAGACCTGGGTCCAGGTCAGGATGCGCTCGCCGTCCGGCTGGGCGTCGGGCAGCTCGCGCGGGTGCCCGCCGGTCGCGATGAGCACCGCGTCCGCGGTGAGCGTCTCCTCACTGCCGTCCGCCGCCGTGACGACGACCTTGCGCGACCCGTCGAGCGCCTGCATGCCCTTCAGCCGGCCACGCCCGCGCATCACCCGGGCGCCGGCGCGCGTCACGGACGCGGTGATGTCGTGGGACTGGGCGAGCGCCAGCCGCTTCACACGGCGGTTGACCTTTCCCAGGTCGACGCCCACCACCCGGGCGGACTGCTCCATCGGGGGGGTGTCGTCGGCGACGATGATCCCCAGCTCCTGGTACGACGAGTCGAAGGTGGTCATCACCTCGGCCGTGGCGATGAGGGTCTTCGACGGCACGCAGTCGGTCAGCACCGACGCTCCGCCCAGACCGTCGCAGTCGACGACGGTCACCTCCGCGCCGAGCTGCGCCGCCACCAGCGCCGCTTCGTAGCCGCCGGGTCCACCACCGATGATCACGATCCGAGTCACGTACCCCATTGTCCCGCACCGCTCAAGGTGCCACCGCCCCGGGGCGCGACCGCCCCGTTTTCCGTTGCCCCTGAGATCGGCGGGGCGAGTGGGCCGCTGCCGTACGCTCGACCCATGTCGCTCTACGCCGCGTACGCCGGCAACCTCGACGCGCGGCTGATGTCCCGCCGCGCCCCGCACTCGCCGCTGCGCGCCACGGGCTGGCTGAACGGCTGGCGGCTGACCTTCGGCGGCGAGCACATGGGCTGGGAGGGCGCACTGGCAACGCTCGTCGAGGACCCGCTCTCGCAGGTCTTCGTCGCGCTGTACGACATCGCCCCGATGGACGAGGACGCCCTCGACCGCTGGGTGGGCGTGGGTCTGGGCCTCTACCGGCGCACACGCGTCCGCGCCCACACCCTCGACGGCGAGGAACCGGCCTGGTCCTACGTCCTCAACGCCTACGAGGGCGGCCTCCCCTCCGCCCGCTACCTCGGCGAGATCGCGGACGCGGCGGAATCGGCGGGAGCGCCACACGATTACGTGATGGAACTGCGCAAGCGGCCCTGCTGAGCAGCCCCACCCTCTACCGTGGGGGCCCGTCCCCGCACCACCCGGAGAGCACACGAGACGGGCGTAACGGTCCTCGACGACGGAGACGTCCTCCCACGAACGGCCGACCTCACTCGGAACCGCCCTCGACGCTCCTCTCCGGAAACGACAAGACAACGATCTCCTTCCCGCGAGCTCTGTCATCTACGCGCGTAGGCGAATAACGGCTACCCTCGACGACGTGAACGCATCTCTCCTTCCGGACGACCTCCAGGGCGACCCCTACGCCGCCGCCGACGCCGCCGCCGCACGCCTGCGGGAACTCACCGGTGCCGAGACCCACGACGTCGCCCTCGTGATGGGCTCCGGCTGGGCACCGGCCGTCGACGCCCTGGGGGCCCCCGACGCCGAGCTCCAGGTCACCGAGCTGCCCGGATTCCCGCCGCCGGTGGTGGAGGGCCACGGCGGCAAGATCCGCTCGTACGCCATCGGGAACAAGCGCGCCCTGGTCTTCCTCGGCCGCACCCACTACTACGAGGGCCGGGGCGTGGCCGCCGTGGCCCACGGCGTACGCACCGCCGTCTCGGCCGGATGCAAGACGATCGTGCTCACCAACGGCTGCGGCGGTCTGCGCGCGGGCATGCGCCCCGGCCAGCCCGTGCTGATCAGCGACCACATCAACCTGACGGCCACCTCCCCGATCGTCGGCGCCAACTTCGTCGACCTCACCGACCTCTACTCCCCCCGCCTGCGCGCCCTGTGCAAGGAGGTCGACCCCACCCTCGAGGAGGGCGTCTACGCCCAGTTCCCCGGCCCGCACTACGAGACGCCGGCCGAGATCCGCATGGCCCGCGTCATCGGCGCGGACCTGGTCGGCATGTCCACGGTCCTGGAGGCCATCGCCGCCCGCGAGGCCGGCGCCGAGGTCCTCGGCATCTCCCTGGTCACCAACCTCGCCGCCGGCATGACCGGCGAACCCCTCAACCACGAGGAGGTCCTCCAGGCGGGCCGCGACAGCGCCACCCGCATGGGCTCCCTCCTGGCCCAGGTGCTGGACCGCCTGTAAGAACAGCCCCCGGGGCACCCGCCACCACGGCGGGACGGCCGCACGACGGCGGAAGGGGCCGTGGGGGGTGCGTCAACAGCCCGCCGCATACTTCGTCTCTGCCCGGTCCAGCCGTGGCAGCCCACAGCAGTACGCCCGTGCGCGGCGGGCTGGACGCACCCCCCACGGCCCCGACCCACCACACAC
>NZ_POTZ01000547.1 GCF_003236365.1 Streptomyces sp. NTH33 | reverse complement strand
GCAGTGGCGTAGACACCCTCTGTGCTACCGAGAGGCCCTGCCTTCATGCCCCCGCGCGGCCACAATCACCTGAACAGCACGCCCGTACGGACCCCCCAGCCCCACACTCGGTTTCGAGAAGCCCTCTCAGGACAAGCCTGCGGACTCTCTGGCACTCGTCACCGCCGCCCAGGACCAGGCCCGCTCAGCCCTTGGCACGCCCCCACGAGTCCTGTCGATGCTGTCCATGCGTGAAGCCTTCGCCCACGCCACCCTGGGCAACCGCACGTCGACCCACCGCGCGATCTCGGAAGCACACCGCCAGTTCGAGCGGATCCAGGTGAGCGACCCAGACCCGTCATGGGTGACCTACTTCGACGAGCTGAAGCTGATAGTGGACACGGGCATTGCCCACGGCCGACTGGGCGAGGCAGCGACGGCGGAACCTTTGATCGCGGATGCGTTGCGCCGCGAGGACCGCACAAACCAGCGCGGCCGAGCGTTTCACGCGTTCTGGCTGGCGCGCACGCAGCTGGACCAAGGCAAGCTGGACCAGGCGTGCAGCACCGCCACGCAAGCGCTGGAGTCCGCGTCTGCGGTGGCCTCCGAGCGAGTGTCCGGCCATCTCAGAGAGTTCTACGATCAGTTGGCCCCGCACAGGCAAGAGCCCGTAGCCCTGGCCTTCGAGGCGCGGCTACGGGCAGTCCTCCCGCCGGTCAGCGGATCGCTTCATCCATGAGCAGGTAGAGCAGACCGACGAGAGACCCACTGCTGACGATCTCGCGGCGGTCGATCATCCCGCGCACCTCGCTGAGGGGAATCCACTCGATCCGGTCGGACTCGTTCTTCTCCGTCGGCGGGCCGGCGTAGGTCGCGCCGTCCGCGCGGAAGACGTGGTGCTGCGAGTCGGTGATGCCGTTGGCCGGCTCGGCGTAGATCAGGGGCTTGATGGGGCCGGGGCGCCAGCCCGTCTCCTCCAGAACCTCGCGGGCCGCAGCCTCTTCCGGGGTCTCTCCCTCCTCGACCAGGCCCATGGGCAGCTCCCAGGCCCACGAATCCGTGATGAAGCGGTGCCGCCACATCATCAGGACCTCCTGTCGGTCGTTGACCACGGCGGCCACGGCCAGGTGCCGCAGGCGAACGACGTGGTACTCCCACCTGCGCCCGTCAGGCTGCTGGACGTCGACCAGACACAGATTCACCCACTTGTTGGTGTAGATCTGTCGCTCACCGTGGGTCTTCCACTCCATACCTGCGGCCCCTCTCGATCGGTCTCCAGGGTCTCAGACCGACGAGGCATGCCGCGCAAGCTTGCGAAAGATTCATGTCAGGGTGACGAATACGTCAACGGTCGGCCCGGCACCACTAGGGCCGTCTCGGATCAAGCACTGTCGTATGGGCTGATCACCGACTGGTTGTGCCGTCGCCGGTCTGCTGTCTCATCAGCAGACCGCGGACCTGACGTCGGAACGACAGATGTGAGCACTGCGTCCCGCAGCCATCCTCGACGTCTCACCGCCTACCGTGCACGAGCTCGTTATAGCGAGGTTCTCGTCCACCAAATAAGTGCGGCGGTTGTCAACCCCATCTTCGCAGATTCCGAGATCGTGAAGCAGTGCCCCCGTGACAGTCAACTCTGGGGAATTGTGATTTTTGGTGGCGTTTCCCAGTCGCCCGTCCGGAGTAAAGCAGTCAGCGCCATCCGGCCTATTAAGCATTTTTAAGCATTTCACGATTTGTTGGTCAATTTCAGCGAAGGCTCTCGAGGCAACCGTAAATCGCCCCCTTCTTCGAATAATATGCCGCAGTCAGACCGCCGATGTAGGCACCATCCCTCACAGGAGTTGGCCCCTCGATGACGCTGAATATCCTCGGTGCGCCACGACGGCGCACCATGTCGCTTTGGATCGCGGCGGTAGTAACCGCCGTGATCGCCGCTGCCGCAATCGCGATGTCACCGACACGCGCAGAAGCCGTTGCCACGCCTGTGAATCTGGGTACGGCAGCCGATTTCGGAGTACTGGCTGGTTCGACAGTCACCAACACCGGCCCAACAACGGTCGAGCGCAACGTGGGGGTGAGTCCGGGTACGGCGGTCGTGGGGTTCCCGCCCGGCGCAGTGCAGCCGCCCGGCGCTATCCATGCTGCTGACGCCGTCGCTCTCCAGGCCCAGAACGATCTGACCACGGCGTACAACCAGGCCGCCGGAGAGGCTGCGGACGTCACATACACCGGAGATCCCGTGGAGCTCGGTGGCCAGACACTGTCTCCGGGCGTCTACAAGGTGCCCGTCCGCGCCCAGATCACCGGCACTCTCACCCTGAACGGCCAGGGCAACTCCAGTGCCGTCTGGGTGTTCCAGGTCGGTTCGTCGCTGACGACGGCATCCGCCAGCCGGGTACTTTTCACCAATGGCGCCAACCCCTGCAATGTGTACTGGCAGATCGGCAGCTCGGCCACCCTCGGTACCAACTCCACGTTCGTGGGCAACGTCCTGGCCTTGACCTCGATCACTGCCACCACGGGGACGACCGTCAACGGCCGGCTGCTGGCCCGCAACGGCGCCGTGACGCTGGACTCCAACACGATCTTCCAGGGTGAGTGCAGCGCCGTCCCCACGACGCCTCCGGCCACGACGCCTCCGGCCACGACGCCTCCGGCCACGACGCCTCCGGCCACGACGCCTCCGGCCACGACGCCTCCGGCCACGACGCCTCCGGCCACGACGCCTCCGGCCACGACGCCTCCGGCCACGACGCCTCCGGGCCACCACGATAAGGGCGAGAAGTCCAATGGGCACGGCAAGTACGACGAGGGCAAGAAGTCCGATGAGCACGGCAAGTACGACGAGGGCAAGAAGTCCGATGAGCACGGCAAGTACGACGAGGGCAAGAAGGACAGCCGGACAGACGGCCCGTCGTGGTCTTGGTGAAGCTGGCCAGGGCATCGGACTCGCAGGGCTTGCCTGGCTTCTGGCGTAGTGATCAGCACGGCAGGCAGCACGACTCCCGCTCGCCCTGCGGGTTCGCCAGGTCGTAGCTGAGCCACGCAGGCGCCCCTCCCGAAAGGCGAGTGCTCTGGACTGCCGTCCGGAGAAACCAATTGAACAAGCGGCGCGCGGCGGATCGCCATCGATCCGCCGCGCGCTAGGCGAAAGACCTCGCGAAAATTGACTGTGGCCAGGCCCATCATGGCGTGATGCCCGATCGCACGTAATTTGCTTTGCAGGTCTGTTCAGGATTGTTGCGGTGGTGCCCCCGACGAAGCCGAGAGCACCGACCTGTCAATGCTGGTTCAGCAAATCAACGGTGGCGTTGTTCAGAACGTTTGGGTTGTTCAGAACACTGGCGTTGTCCGCTTTGACGGGAATCAGACCGAGGAGTTTGTCGTCGGCGATTGCCGGGGAGCCGAGGGCAGCGACAAGAGCCACTGATGCGATCAGCACGCTAGAGATTCGACGCATTTCTGTCTCCTTGACGTGGGTGGACGCCGATTGGCTCGACGAAGGCTTGGCAGTCTTATTCCTTCCCCTGTCGAGGCAGACTCATATGCTTATCACTCAAATGCTCCGAGTATATCGTGCGGTTCTACGACCGGGGGGGGAAGTGACCCCATGCCGGTCCACATAGGACCGCTACGAATTCTCAGCCTTCTTGTAGAAGGCTGAGGGCGGTGACGGTCTTGGCGACGCTGGACGTCCACACGTCAGCGGGTGCTGATCGGAGCCCTGGGGGAGCGGAACGCGGCCAGTGGACCCCGTGTGGACCACGGCCCCCGCGAAACACTCGGTGCCGGTACGCTGTACCTGCTCCGCCCCTGGTGGGCGGGACGGAGGTGGGTTGCCCGAGCGGCCTAAGGGAACGGTCTTGAAAACCGTCGTGGCAGCGATGTCACCGTGGGTTCAAATCCCACCGCCTCCGCGCTGAGAACAGCGGAAACGGCCCCTGACCAGGTGAGTTGGTCGGGGGCCGTTCGGCTGCGTGGTGCCCGGTGGCCACCGTGGTTCCCCGTGGTTCCCCGCGCGATCGGGCACGGCTGGGGCACGGGCGTACCAGGCGAGTCGCTGTCGGGAAATCACGATGCTCCGGGTCACAGTGACCAGCTGAGATCCCTGTCGAGCCCGGGGCGGTTCGGGGAGCCGATGTGGTCGCCGGCCGTGGCCCAGCTGTGGCTGAAGGCGACGGGAATGTCCAGGGCGAGGAAGTTCT
>NZ_POTZ01000546.1 GCF_003236365.1 Streptomyces sp. NTH33 | reverse complement strand
TCGGTCAGGGTCTCGCACCTGTAGACACCCGCAAGCGCGGAAACTCATCGGTGTGCCATCGGGGCGACGCCATCGGCGCCTCCTCGCAGCATGGAGCACACCCACGCTCACACCAACCGACCCGCATCGGGCCGTGGGTGCCCACGACCGTGCCGTCCGCGCGGACCACGCCCGCCGCGGCGGCATGGGTGATGACGGTGTCGACGAACTCGGCGCCGTGGAAGAGCCGGGGCGGAGCGAGCGGGACGAAGTAGTAGCCGATGAGCGCGGTGGCCGTGGTCAGGAAGAGTGCGGTACGGACGGCCGCGTACCGTCCGGGTTGTGTGCGGTAGACCCACACGAGGACGCCGAGGGTGACGATGAAGTGAAGCGTGGCGTAGTAGTAGTTCATCGGCACGATGAGCCAGGTGATGCCGTTGAGCGCGTGGTTCACCGATGTCTCGAAGGCGAGGCCGAGTGAGTTCTGGAGGTCCCACACCCACTGGGAGTTGCGCTGAGCGGCCGTTGCCTGCTCGGGGACGGCGTTGCGGATCAGGGAGTAGATCCAGTAGCTGACCGCGATGAGCGCGACCTCCTGCAGGAGGCGGGGCCGGCGCGTCGTTCTCGCCCTCCTGAGCAGGGCTCGTACGACGGACGGTACGGCGGTGCCCGGCGTCCCTGTGGTGACGAGGCCCTCCGTCCGGCCGTGCGGGCCACCCGGTGCGCCCGGCTTGTCACCTGGTGCGTGCCGGGCCTTCTTCCGGCCGAGAGGTGCCCCTGGGTACGCGTCGAGCGGTGCGTCGGAGTGGCGGTGTGCGTCCGCCGTCGTGTTACTGGGCATTGATCGCCCGCAGCATGTTCAGACGGGTCGCCCGCCGCGCGGGCCAGACCGCCGCCAGGACCCCTACCGTCAGGGCGAGCAGGAGGAACAGGCCGGTCAGGTGCCAGGGCAGCACGGTCTGGTACATCGTCAGCGAGGACCGGGCGAGGCTGCCGCACGCCCAGGCGAGGAAGATTCCGGTGCCGATGCCCAGGACCGCGCCGAACAGGGAGATCACCACCGACTCCAGGCGCACCATCTGCTTGATGCCCCGGTTGTCGAGGCCGATCGCGCGCAGCAGTCCGATCTCCCGGGTGCGCTCGATGACCGACATCGCCAGGGTGTTGATGACGCCGAGTACGGCGATGACGACGGCCATGCCGAGCAGTCCGTACATCATGTTGAGCATGACGGCGATGGTGTCGGACTCCGCCTTGGCCAACTGTTCCTGGTTCTGCACCTGCAGCAGCGGACTGTTGCCGAGGGCCTGACGGATGTCCTGGTCAAGGCCGCCGGTGTTCCGGCCGGACACGGCCTTGACCAGAATGCTGTCGAGCTTTCCGCCTTCGGTATGCGGAAGGATGTCGCCCATGGTGCCCAGGGCGTCGCCGACGACGCGGGTGTATTGGTAGACGCCGGCGACGGTGAGTTGCCTGTGCTGACCGTCGGGGAACAGCATGCCTTCGAAGGTGTCGCCTCGTGACAGGCCCTTCTGCTCAGCCAGTTTGTCGGAGAGCAGGACCTTTCCGGAGGCGAGGTCCTTGAGCGAGCCGCTGCTGAACCGCAGGTCGGCGACCTTACTGAGCTGTTGCGGGTCCGCGCCGGTGATGCTGGTGAACGTGCCGTCCACCTCCAGCCCCGCGGAGGCGACGGATGCCGTTGCGGCGACGCCCGGGACTCCTGCGACCTTTGCGCCGAGTGCGGGATCGAGGCCCTCGAAAGCGGTGTTGGTCACCTTGTAGTCCGCGGTCATACCACGGACCGCCTCGTCCTTGAGAGCGGCGTCCATGGAGTGGCCTGCCACGCTCAAGGCGGTGATCAGGGTGAGGCCGATCATCAGGGCCGATGCGGTGGCGGCGGTGCGGCGCGGGTTGCGCAGCGCGTTCTCTTTGGCGAGCTTGCCGCTGACGCCGAAGAGCCGGGTGGCGAGCGCGCCGGCGAGCCGGACCAGTGGCCGGGACAGCAGCGGTGCGAGCACGATCATGCCCGTCAACGTGAGCACCGAGCCGAGCACGGCGGCCATGAGGTTGTCGTCGGCCCCGTCCTTCTGCGTGGAGACGTACAGCAGGATGAGGACACCCGCAGTGGTGAACAGCGCGCCGTGGCTGTTGCGGAGCACCATGCTGCGCTGTCGCGGCGTCTGGTCGACGTTGCTCAGCGCCTCGACCGGGGCGACCTTCGCGGCGTTGCGGGACGGCAGCCAGGCGGCCAGTACGGTCACGCCGACGCCGGTCACCAGGGACCACACGAGAGCGCTCGTGGAGACCACGAGGGGGCCGGCCGGCAGGCCCGCGCCGCTCGTGTTGAGAAGCGGCCTCAGAACGGTCGCGATACCCAGGCCGAGTACGAACCCGACCGCGGAGGAGACGAGTCCGAGAAGCCCGGCCTCGATGAGAACCGCGCGGACGACCTGGCGACGCGAGGCCCCTACCGCGCGGAGCAGGGCGGTCTCCCGGCCGCGCTGCGCGACCAACATGGTGAAGGTGTTGGCGATGAGGAAAGCGCCGACGAAGAGCGCGATCCCGGCGAAGACCATGAGTATCCGGGTGAATTCCTTGGTGCCCTCGACGATTTCCTCCGCCTGGTCGCGGGCGAGTCGCGCTCCGTCGGTGACCGTGACGCCCGAGGTGGGCAGCAGCTCGCGGATCTCGTGGGTGAGCGCCCGGTTGTCGGTGCCGGGCGCCGAACCGATGGCCAGCTCGTCGACCTGGCCCGCCTGCAGGAAGAGCTGCTGTGCGGTCTTGGTGTCGAAGAGCGCGAGGCTGCCACCCGCGGTCACGCGGGGGTCATCGGCGTCGACGATGCCGACGAGCTTTTTGGACAGGGCGGGGCCGTCGATGGCGAAGCGGACGGTGTCACCGAGGGCGTAGCCGGCCTTCTCGGCGGTACGGCGGTCCAGAGCGATCTCTGTGCCGCCGCTGGGACCGCGTCCGGCACGGAGGGGGAAACGGCTGTCCTCTCCGCCGTGCCGGGTGTCCGGCACGTAGTTGGTCGCCAGGTTCTCCCAGCTGGTCTCGGCGTTCAACGGCCGACCGTCCTTGGCGGCCAGGGTCACGCTGCCGTTGACGATGGGGCGCACGGACGTGACACCGGGGGCAGCACGGACCTTGTCGACGACAGCGCTGGTGAGCGCCGTGGACCGATCGTCGTCCGCCTCTGTGCCGGAGGAGGCCGGCTCGGACTCGGCCTGTACGGATACGTCGACGTCCTTGAGATTCTTGGTATAGGCGCCGCGGTAGGCACTGACGACGCTGTCGCTGAAGACGAGCGTGCCGGAGATGAAGGCGACGCCGAGCATGACCGCGAGAACCGTCATGCTCAGCCGGGTTTTGTGCGCGAAGACATTGCGCAGAGCTGTACGCAGCATAGGAAGTAAGTCCTGGAGAAGTGGCGGACGGCCGGACGGGGAGCGGGACGGACGGCTCAGTTCGCGGGCGCCTTGACGTCGAAGCGCCTCATCCGGTCCAGGACGTTCTCGGCGGTCGGTGTGAGGAGTTCATCGGTGATCCGGCCGTCGGCGAGGAACACCACACGGTCGGCATAGGCGGCGGCCACCGGGTCGTGGGTGACCATCACGACGGTCTGGTGCATCTCCCGCACCGAATACCGCAGAAAGTCGAGGACCTCGGCGCCGGAGCGTGAGTCCAGGTTGCCGGTCGGTTCGTCCGCGAAAATGATCTCTGGTCGGGACGCGAGGGCGCGGGCCACAGCGACGCGTTGCTGCTGGCCGCCGGAGAGCTGAGAGGGACGGTGGCTCAGTCGCCCAAAGAGACCGACGGTCGCGACGACGGTGTCCAGCCACTGCTGATCGGGCCTGTTGCCCGCGATGGCCAGTGGCAGTGTGATGTTCTCCAGCGCCGTCAGCGTGGGCAGCAGGTTGAACGCCTGGAAGACGAAGCCGATGCTGTCCCGGCGCAACCGGGTGAGCTGCCGGTCGTTCAGGCCGGACAGCTCGGTGTCGCCGATCCTCACGGAGCCTGTGGAGACCGAGTCGAGGCCTGCCATGCAGTGCATCAGAGTCGACTTGCCGGAGCCGGACGGCCCCATGATCGCGGTGAACCGGCCGCGCCCGAATTCCACCGAGACCGAGTCCAGGGCGACGACCCGGGTCTCACCCTGCCCGTAGATCTTGCTCAGCCCCGTGGCCCGGGCGGCGGGGCCGGTTCACCGCGATCATGGGGCCGTCC
>NZ_POTZ01000545.1 GCF_003236365.1 Streptomyces sp. NTH33 | reverse complement strand
GACGGGAGCGGTCGTGGGGTCGCTCAAGGGCGGGGTCGGAACGGCGAGCACGGTGCTCGACTCCGGTGTCACGGTGGCGGCGCTGGTGGTGGCCAACGCGGTGGGATCGGCGGTGGATCCGGAAACGGGTGTGCTGTACGGGGAGTTGTTCCAGGGACCGGTGGAGTACCCCGAAGCGCGGGTGCACGAGGCCGCGTGCCGTCGCCTCGCCGAGACCGCCGCGCGGAACGCGCCGCCTCCGCTGAACACCACACTCGCGGTGGTCGCCACCGACGCGGACCTGTCCAAAGCACAGGCGCAGAAACTGGCCGGCACGGCGCACGACGGCATCGCGCGCGCCGTACGGCCGGTGCATCTGCTCAACGACGGCGACACGGTGTTCGCCCTGGCCACCGGGGCGCGTCCGCTCGACCCGGGCTCGCCCCTGGCCCTGAACGAGATCCTCGCCGCGGGTGCGGACCAGGTCACCCGCGCGATCGTCCGCGCGGTGCGGGCCGCCGAGCCGGTGGACGGACCGGGCGGGGTGTGGCCGGCGTACGAGGACCTGTACGGACCGCGCTGAGCGCGGCCCCGGACAGCGGCCTCAATGGCCAGAACATGCCATGGAGCGAGTGCGTCACCGGAGCGCGGCCTGATCATCAACGGCCTTTGAACAGCGGATTTTGACGGGACATCGGATCGCGCGGGAACTTCTCGCGTGGGCGGGCCGTTTTTCCGGCGTACGTTTTCTCAGTTCCCGGACATGATGTCCGACCGAGTGGCTACGGTATGCACCCACAAGGTGACATGCAGCAACGCCGGGAGAAACCTTGAGCGTTCCGTACGAGACGACTGCGTACGAACCACCCGAGTCGCCCGAGTCTCCGGAGGAGCACCTCGCGCGGCTCCTCGGACGCACCCTGAACTCCTTCGAACTGCCCGACGAGACGATACGGCGGCTCGAGTGCGCGCTGGCGTACGACGGTTCGCTGTACTCGGCGCACCACAGCGCCGGGCTGCACCGCGAGACGTACCGGCACACCTGGCTGCTCGCCGACGGCTCGGCGCTCACCCTCTGGGAGTTGGTGCACAACACCGCGCCGGGCGGCGAGGCGCAGCACGAGGTGTACCTCGACGGGGAGGAGCTGAGCACCGCCACCGCCCGGCTGCCGCTCCCGCCGGACGCACCGGACCTGGAACTGCCGTTGCTGGTCCAGCTCGCGCCGGTGCCCGAGACGCGGCACGCGTACGTCCCGGACGGCTCACCCGACCACGCACGCCGTCTGCTGCGGCGCGCGGAGAACGCCGACCGGCCCGGCGCGGACGTCGCCTCGCTGCTGGCGACGGCGTCCGGGCACCAGATCACCCAGGCCTTCGGCCGCCCCTGCCGGACGGGTCGCGCGGGACTGTGCTTCTCGCTCTACGAGCACGCGTTCCTGCTGAGCGACGGCGTGGAGATCTCCCTGTGGGAGGTCGAGCACACGGCGACCCCCGACGGACGTCACATGTGTGAGGTGTACACGACGGAGGACGCGGCCCGCAGCGCGATGGAACGGCGGGCGGCGCAGGTGTCGTAGCGGCAAGCGTCTGCCCGTACGGGCAGCCTCAGGAGCCGTCGCCGAGTCGGCGCATCAGGCCGGCGAAGGCGTCCTCCTCCGCCGGGGACAGTTCGACGGACTCCCGGCGGGGGGCGGCCCCGAGCTGCTGCGGAAAGGCCGTCAGGCGCTGGGCGCGATGCTGTTGTTGAGCGGTCTCGAGGCGAAGGCTGCGTCGGATGCGGGCCATGCCGATGATGGCGGCAACGGTCAGCGCGGCGGGCAGGGCCACGCCGAACCACATCAGAAGGGAGACGTGCTCAGGCATGTCTCCCAGTAGACACCACGGTCCGGGGCTTACGCCCCGGACCGTGACGTATCTCGCATGTGCCGTGAACAACTCACAGCACTCCAAAGGGACAAGGCGCTGGACAAGGCGCTGTGATTCCCCTCACGCCGCGACCGGCTGCTTCCGGTCGGCCGGCGTGCTCCGCGCGCCCTCGTCCGCTCCCGGGGCCGCCGCGCCCGGCGCCGGCTTGCGCAGCGTCTTGAGGACGACCACCAGGGCCGTCGTCACGCACATGCCCGCCGCGATGGCGACCAGGTACAGGAGCGGGTTGCCGATCAGCGGGACCACGAAGATGCCGCCGTGCGGGGCGCGCAGCGTGGCGCCGAAGGTCATCGACAGGGCGCCGGTGACCGCGCCGCCCACCATCGACGCCGGGATGACGCGC
Source organism: Streptomyces sp. NTH33 (assembly GCF_003236365.1). Classification (GTDB taxonomy): domain Bacteria; phylum Actinomycetota; class Actinomycetes; order Streptomycetales; family Streptomycetaceae; genus Streptomyces. The sequence continues at coordinate 1,963 of NZ_POTZ01000545.1, read as the reverse complement.
AGCGGGTCGGCCGCCGCGAACGGGATCGCGCCCTCGGAGATGAAGGAGGCGCCCAGGACCCAGGCGGCCTTGCCGTTCTCCCGCTCGGTCCGGGTGAACAGCTTGCCGCGCACGGTCGTGGCCAGGGCCATCGCCAGCGGCGGCACCATGCCGGCCGCCATCACCGCGGCCATGATCTTCATCGCGGAGTCACTGGGGTTGGAGACCGCGATACCGGCGGTGGCGAAGGTGTAGGCGACCTTGTTGACCGGACCGCCGAGGTCGAAGCACATCATCAGGCCGAGCAGCGCGCCGAGCAGGACGGCGTTGGTGCCGGTCAGGTGGTTCAGCCAGTCGGTCATGCCCTTCTGCGCGGTGGCGATGGGCTTGCCGATGACCACGAACATCAGGAACCCGACCACCGCCGAGGAGATCAGCGGGATCACCACCACCGGCATGATGCCGCGCAGGGCCGCGGGGATGCGCACCTTCTGGATCGCCATCACCACACCACCGGCGATCAGACCGGCCGCCAGGCCGCCGAGGAAGCCCGCGTTGATGGTGAGGGCGATCGAGCCGCCGACGAAGCCGGGGACGAGACCGGGACGGTCCGCCATGCCGTAGGCGATGTAACCGGCCAGGACCGGGACGAGGAAGGCGAAGGCCACCTGCCCGATCTGGAACAGCAGGGCGGCCCAGCTGTCGGTCTGGGTCCACACGAAGTGGTCCATCACCGACGGCGCCTTGTTGATCTGGTAGCCGCCGATCGCGAAGCCGAGGGCGATCAGCAGACCGCCCGCCGCGACGAACGGCACCATGTAACTGACGCCCGACATCAGCCACTTGCGCAGCTTCGTGCCGTAGCCCTCGCCCGCCTCGCCGGCCCGCTCGACCGGAGTGGCGCCGGGTGCCGTCGCCGCGGTCACCTCGCCGCGCGCGGCCTTGTCGCGGACCTCGGCGATCAGTTCGGCGGCCCGGTTGATGCCCGCCTTCACACCGACGTCGACGGTCGGCTTCCCGGCGAAGCGGTCCTTGTCCCGTACGGGGACGTCGTGCGCGAAGACGACGCCGTCCGCCGCCGCGATCACCGCCGGGTCGAGCCGGGTGAACCCGGCCGAGCCCTGTGTCTCGACGACGACCTCGGCGCCCGCCTCACGGCCGGCGTTCTCCAGCGACTCGGCCGCCATGTAGGTGTGCGCGATGCCGGTGGGGCAGGAGGTGACGGCCACGATCCGGAACGGACGGCCGCCGGACCGCTCGCCGGACCGCTCACCCGCCTCGTCCGCAGCCCCGGCCGTGCTGACCGCCGCGGCGCCGGAGGAGGCCGCCCCCGGCGTCGCGGCGGAGTCTTCGGAGGCGCCCGCGGCGCCCGCAGTGTCCGCAGCGCCCGCAGTGTCCGCAGCGCCCGCAGTGCCCGCAGTGCCCGCAGTGCCCACGGCGGGGCTCTCGGCCTGCGCCGGAGCCTCGGACGCCGGAGCCTCAGGCACCGGAGCCTCTTCCCCGCGGATGAGCGCGGCCGCGGCCACCGCGTCGTCAGCCGACCGCAGCGCCGAGGTGAACTCGGTGTTCATCAGCTGCCGGGCCAGCGACGACAGGATCGTCAGATGGGCGTCGTCGGCGCCGGCCGGCGCCGCGATCAGGAAGATCAGGTCGGCGGGGCCGTCCGCCGCGCCGAAGTCGATCCCGGCCGTGCTGCGCCCGAAGGCCAGCGACGGCTCGGTGACGTGCTCGCTGCGGCAGTGCGGGATGCCGATGCCGCCGTCGAGGCCGGTCGGCATCTGCGCCTCACGGGCGGCCACGTCGGCGAGGAAGCCCTCCAGGTCGGTCACCCGGCCCTGGGCCACCATCCGTTCGGCGAGGGCACGCGCCGCCGCCTCCTTGGTGTCGGCGGACAGGTCGAGATCGACCAGGTCCGCGGTGATCATCTCGCTCATCGCGGGCTCCTTAGCACGCATATCGCCCGGTCAGTGGGGTGGGCGGGGGT
>NZ_POTZ01000544.1 GCF_003236365.1 Streptomyces sp. NTH33 | reverse complement strand
GGCTCGGACCCGGCGGGAGCCGTGGTCTCCTCCTCGACGTCCGGCACGTCCGGATCGGGAACCTCCTCCGGTTCCGTGGCCGTGGGATCGGGCGACTCGGCCGGATCGTCGGGTGCGTCGACCTGGTGGCCCGCCGGTTCCATCCCGCCCGGCACTCCGGCACCGCTGCCGTCCTTGCCGGGATCGATCATGTCCAGACGCAGCCCGGCAGGCAGACGGTCGGAGGTACGTCCCTCCGCCGTGACCCGCACCTCCACGCCGTCGGACGGTCCCACCCAGGCCGGCTCGGTACCGCCGCGCCCGGCGCCCGCCTCACCCTGGCCGCCGGCACCGTCCAGTCGCAGCCAGTCGGACCACTGACCGGATCCCGCTGCGCGGGCGCGTGCCTCGATCGTGCCCGTGATCCGCGCCGCGGGGTCGCTCCAGGTGATCCCGAGCATGCTGAACGGCTCGGTCCGGTCCTGCTTCAAAGTGGCCCTGGTGCCGTGATCGGTCGTCGGCAGCGCGGCGGTGCGGGCCTGGCTCCTGACGGGGCCCGGCTTGCCGTCACGGTCGGTGTTCCGGCCCGGCTGGTCGGAGCCTCCGTTCAGTAAAAGCCCTCCGACGAGCCCTGCCGAGACCACGGCAGCCGTACCCCAGATATAGCGAGATCTACCCATAACGGATTGCGATGTCCTTCGTGAGGGGTGAGGAAAAGCGGCACCCGCACCGGCAGGGCGGGGCGACTCACACAGCAGACCTTCAAGATCCACCGAAGGTTGCGCCGTCACGTCGCAAAGCGACGGGTGGTATGGATCACACGTGCGGCCCGTCGGGCCGGGAGTCCGGGACCGGTGGAAAAAGGGAAGCCGCCGGTCCGAGTACGCCGCCTGACCGCGGCGCCGAGGCCCTGCCGGCAGCGCCCCGGGGCGCCCGGCGGACTTCCGGACGCAGTACGACGCCGACCCCGCCCGGCCGCCCCGGGCCTGCCCGGGCCCGCGCTCACCGGGGCCCAGCTCGGCCAGGTGCTGGTCGACCTGGGCGCGCGGCGGCGCGGTTGAGGCCTCCGCCCGGCTCAGGCGCCCCTGGCCCACTCCCGCAGCGCCGCCTTGTCGGCGAAGTTCGCCACGTTCTGGTCGTGGGGGTCGTCGGTGTACTGGTGGAAGCGCCACTTCGCCTTGATGCGGGGATGGCCGGCGGCGACGTAGTCCGCGATCCACAGGCCGTCGCCCGCGTAGGAGGTGGTGTCGACGTTGAGCCAGAAGTGGCGGTTGGCGTAGAGGATCACCCGATGGTGCGGGCGGAGGGCCTTGACCTTGCGGATGAACTGGTCCTTCTCCGCGTTGCTCGCGTGGGTGCCCTCGCCCGTGGTCTCCCAGTCGACGGCGAGGATGTCGCCCGCCTTCTCGGGCGCGTGGGAGACGAAGTACTCCGCCTGGGCCGTGATGTTGCCCGGCCACAGGAAGTGGTAGAAGCCGACGACCAGACCGGCGTCGCGGCCGTGCTTGGTCTGGGCGCCGAGCTTGGAGTTGACGTACGAACGGCCCTCCGTCGCCTTGATGAAGACGAAGGAGGAGCCGCTCGTGCCGTACGTGGAGGACTGGTAGGCGCTCACGTCGATGCCGTGCAGCATGCACACTCCCTGAAAGTGCCGTGGGGGGAGGAGTCGTTGGTCGGGTTCTGCCCCGTCTCCCTTACGGACGATCCCCTCAGGGCGTTCGAACATCAGCCCCGGTCGACCACCGAGCCCAGTACGGCGGGCGACTTGGCCGACCAGTCCGAGGTGATCACACTGGCGTGTTTCCCGGCCAGCAGGGACAGACGGGCGGCCACCTCCGCGTCCGTGGGGTTGGTCGAGGAGATCGCCGGGGAGACGCCGGCCGCGTCCGTCATGATCAGGATGTAGTGGTTCGCCGCGTAGAAGGACGTGTCGTAGCCCTTGGTGACGTAGGTCGCCGCGTCCCCGTCGAAGAAGACGAACCAGGGGCGGATCGAGGCGTCGTAGCGGCCGGTGCGCGGGTCGCCGGCCGCCGCGCCGAGGACGGCGGGGAAGGCCTGGGCCGCGGCGATGTTCCCGGCGGCGTACAGATCGCGCAGGTGGTCGCCGTACTCCTGGTCGGTCCAGTAGTGGTCGAAGGGGTTGGCCTGCTCCACCGTACCCGGGATCAGCTCGAAGATCACCTTGCCGGTCAGGTCGCCCCGGGACGGCCAGGCACCGGCCTTCGCGGCCGCGTCCAGCGTCGGATACCTCCCGTCCAGCAGGTCGGAGGGCTTGTAGACCATGCTGCCGAGCTTCTGCCGCACCAGGGTGTCGAAGGCGGCCGGCCCGAGACCGATGGTCTGGTTGAAGCCGTTCTTCATCTCCACCTTGAAGACGATCGGCCGGTGGTCGGGGTGCAACTGGTGCCAGGCGGCGATGTTGTCCAGGCAGCTGCCGAGGTCCTGGTTGCGGCTCCTGCCGTACAGCTCGCCGGGGGCCTTCGCGGCCTCGCAGTTGTTGTCGTTGCCCAGCGGATTGCTGTGACTGACCCGCCAGCGCCGGGTCAACGGGTCCGTGTAGACGTCGACTTCGAGCAGCGAGGCCCCGGAGTCCAGCGCCTGCGCGAAGTACGTGTACTTCGCCTTCTCGTACGCGTTGTGCGTACCGATCGCCGTCGTCCCGGAGAACTTCGGTGCCTGAGCCGCACCGGCGTGTGAGGGAACCGCCACCAGCAACGCGACGGCACCCAGTAACGCCGCCGTACGTCTTGCCACGCGCATGGACCAACTCCCCTTCGTTGTCGCAGAGTTGAGCGGCAGCGTAGAGGCAGGCGGTTACCATGCGGTAGCCCCTGGAGGAACAGGTGTCACAGCGGCAGGATTCCGACCGGTCCGCAGGCGGTCGCTTTCCCACGACGAACGGCCAGGAGGCAGCCCTCATGAGTGAAACCCCGCGCCGGAGCCCGGCCCGTGTCGTCGTCGTCGGGGGCAGCATCGCCGGCATGCTCGCCGCGGCCGCCGTCAAGGACCACGTCGACTCCGTCGAGATCGTCGAGGCCCACGAGCTGCCCGAGGGGCCCGGACCGCGCACCGGGGTTCCGCAAGCGGCCCACATCCACTTCCTGCAGACCGGCGGAGCCGAGGCGATCGAGGCGCTCCTGCCCGGCAGCGTCGACCTGTTGCTGGCCGCGGGCGCCAACCGCGTACCCGTGACCACCGACATGATCATCTATTCTCCGGAGGGCTGGTACCGCCGCTGGCGGCGGGCCACCCACTACCTGATCAGCGCGAGCCGGGACCTGACCGATTCCGTCGTCCGGGGGCAGGTGCTCAAGGACTCCCGGGTCGGCGTGCGCACGCACACCAAGGCCGTCGGGCTGCTGGGCGACCGCCGCACCGTCACGGGCGTACGGGTCCGCGGCGCGGACGGTGCCGAGGCCGAACTCCGCGCCGACCTGGTCATCGACGCCTCGGGCCGGTCGACTCGCACGCCCCGGTGGCTCGCCGGGCTGGGTGTCACCGGCCTCGCCGAGGACACCGTCGACTCCGGTCTGGTCTACGCCAGCCGCATGTACCGTGCGCCCGCCCCGACCCGCGGCTGGCCCGTGGTCGGTGTGCAGACCGACCCGTTCCTGCCCGGACCGGGGAACGCCGGCGGCATCCTGCCGGTCGAGGGCGACCGCTGGCACGTCAGCCTGATGGGAGCACCCGGTGGGCAGCCCACCCGGGACGCGGACGCCTTCGAACCCTTCGCCCGCACCCTGCGCCACCCCGTCATCGCCGACCTGATCGCCCACGCGGAACCGCTCACCGACGTCCGCGTCAGCCACAGCACCGCCAGCCGGCGGTACTACTACGAACGGCTCGCCTCCTGGCCGGAGGGGCTCATCGCGCTGGGGGACTCCGTCGCGGTCTTCAACCCCGTCTACGGCCAGGGCGTGTCGGTGGCCGCGCAAGGCGCCCTCGCCCTGCGTGATCTCGTCCCGGGCGGCCCGGCCCCCGGGCTGGCCCGCCGCGCCCAGCGCGCGATCGCCCGCCCCGTCGACAGCGCGTGGGCCCTCACCCTCGGGCAGGACATCCACTTCTCCACGACCAAGGGCAGGAAACCGAACCCCTTCGACCGGCTCCTCCACCGCTACGTCAGCCGCTTGTCCCGCACCGCCACCGGCTCGTTCCACGCGGCCACGGCCCTGACCGACGTGCTGGCCCTCCAGGCCCCGCCCCCTCGCTCGTCAGGCCCCGCGCGCTGCTGGCG
>NZ_POTZ01000543.1 GCF_003236365.1 Streptomyces sp. NTH33 | reverse complement strand
CGCCCGTCTCGGTGGGGAGAGGAGGTCCCGCCCTTGGGCTCCGCCCCGGCAGGGGTTCCGGCCGCCTCGGCCCTTCCCCGGCCCTTCCTCGGGTCAGCCGGTGAAGCCCTGGTCGCGCAGTGCCTTCTCGATGCGGGCGCGGTGGTCCTCCTCCCAGGTGTCGAGGGACTCCCCGGCCTCCTTGGCCAGCTTCGCCCGCGCGGCGGCGAGGATCTCCTCCCGGCGGGCGGCGGGGGTGACGACGACGCCCTCCTCGTCGGCGACCACGATGTCGCCGGGGTGCACCAGCACGCCCCCGACGCGGGCGGGCTCACCGAGCGAGCCGAGCTTCTCCTTGGTGCCGGGTATCGGGATGACGCCGCGCGAGAAGACCGGGAAGCCGGTCTCGCGCACCTCGCCGAGGTCGCGGATGACGCCGTCGACCACGAAGGCGGCGATCCCCCGGCGCCGGGCGACGGCACACACGTTGCCGCCGGCCAGCGCGTGGTCCACGTCGCCCGACTCCACGACGACGACCGTGCCCGGCTCGGCGCGGTGGATCGCCGCGTGCAACATCAGGTTGTCGCCGGGCTCGCACCGCACCGTGTACGCGGGGCCGGCGACGCGCGGCGAGTCCCACAGCGGACGGATGCCGATGTCCATGACCTGCTCACGGCCCAGCAGGTCGGCGAGGGTGGTGGTGGGAACGTCCTTGAACAGGTTGTCCATTGCTTCCTTCCGTTCCGGCCGGCGGGTCCGCCGGCCCCCCACGCGGGCGTCCGGCTCTTCGGGCCCGCCGGTGACCGCATGCTGTGCTCTCGAATTCCGCTCGCACGGGCCGGGGGCATTGTCGGTGGGGCGTGGCAAGATCGGGAGCGGTTTTCAGTCCGTGTGGTCGAAGAGGAGCGTGCGATGGTGGCGAAGGCGCCGAAGGGGGATCCGGTCCAGGACGCGCCGGAAGTCGTCGAACCGCAGCATGCGGCGGCGGGGCTGCCGGCCATCGGGTACACGTTGCAGATGGCGCAGCGCCAGATGGGCGTGCGGCGCACCGCGTTGACGTTGCTGCGGGTCAACCAGAAGGACGGGTTCGACTGCCCGGGGTGCGCCTGGCCGGAGCCGGAGCAGCGACACACGGCGGAGTTCTGTGAGAACGGGGCGAAGGCGGTCGCCGAGGAGGCCACCCTGCGCCGGGTCACCCCGGAGTTCCTCGCCGCGCACCCCGTCTCCGAGCTGGCGGAGAAGAGCGGTTACTGGCTGGGACAGCAGGGGCGGCTCACGCATCCGATGTACTTGCCCGAGGGCGGCGACCACTACGAACCGGTGAGCTGGGAGCGGGCCTTCGACATCGTCGCCGAGGAGATCTCCGCCCTCGGCTCCCCCGACGAGGCCGTCTTCTACACCTCCGGCCGCACCAGCAACGAGGCCGCGTTCCTCTACCAGCTCTTCGCCCGCGAGCTCGGCACCAACAACCTGCCCGACTGCTCCAACCTGTGCCACGAGTCCTCCGGCTCGGCCCTGTCGGAGACGATCGGCATCGGCAAGGGCAGCGTCCTGCTGGAGGACCTGTACAAGGCCGACCTGATCATCGTGGCCGGGCAGAACCCGGGGACGAACCACCCGCGCATGCTCTCCGCCCTGGAGAAGGCCAAGGCCGGCGGCGCGAAGATCATCAGTGTCAATCCGCTGCCCGAGGCCGGTCTGGAGCGGTTCAAGAACCCGCAGACCCCGCAGGGCATGCTCAGGGGCTCCGCGCTCACCGACCTGTTCCTGCAGATCCGCATCGGCGGCGACCAGGCCCTCTTCCGCCTCCTCAACAAGCTGATCCTCGAGACCGGGGGCGCGGTCGACGAGGAGTTCGTGCGGCAGCACACCCACGGGTACGAGGAGTTCGCGGCCGCCGCCCGCGCCGCCGACTGGGACCAGACGCTCGCCGCGACCGGACTGGCCCGCGAGCGGATCGAGGAGGCGTTGCGCATGGTGCTCGCCTCCCGGCGCGTCATCGTGTGCTGGGCGATGGGACTGACCCAGCACAAGCACTCCGTGCCGACCATCCGCGAGATCGTCAACTTCCTGCTGCTGCGCGGCAACATCGGCCGCCCGGGCGCGGGCGTGTGCCCGGTGCGCGGCCACTCCAACGTGCAGGGCGACCGCACCATGGGCATCTTCGAGCGGCCCGCCCCCGCCTTCCTGGACGCCCTGGAGAAGGAGTTCGGCTTCTCCCCGCCGCGCGCGCACGGCTACGACGTCGTCCGGGCCATCCGCGCCCTGCGCGACGGCGAGGCGAAGGTGTTCTTCGCCATGGGCGGCAACTTCGTCGCCGCCTCCCCCGACACCGACGTCACCGAGGCGGCCATGCGCCGCGCCCGGCTGACCGTGCACGTGTCGACCAAGCTCAACCGCTCGCACGTCGTCACGGGCGCGCGTGCCCTGATCCTGCCGACGCTGGGCCGCACCGAGCGCGACCTGCAGGCCGGCGGTGAGCAGTTCGTCACCGTCGAGGACTCCATGGGCATGGTGCACGCCTCCCGTGGCCGGCTCGAGCCCGCGAGCCCCCACCTGAAGTCCGAGCCGGCCATCGTGTGCCGGCTGGCCCACCGGGTGCTGGGCGAGGACAGCGTGGTGCCGTGGGAGGAGTTCGAGAAGGACTACGGCGCGATCCGCGACCGCATCGCGCGCGTGATCCCCGGCTTCGAGGACTTCAACGCGCGCGTGGCCCGCCCCGGCGGCTTCACCCTCCCGCACGCCCCGCGCGACGAGCGCCGCTTCCCCACGGCCACCGGCAAGGCCAACTTCACCGCCGCGCCCGTGGAGTACCCCGAGGTGCCCGAGGGCCGGCTGCTGCTGCAGACGCTGCGCTCGCACGACCAGTACAACACCACGATCTACGGCCTGGACGACCGCTACCGCGGGATCAGGAACGGCCGGCGGGTGGTGCTGGTCAACCCCGAGGACGCGCGGGCGCTGGGCGTGGCCGACGGGTCGTACGTGGACCTGGTCGGCGAGTGGAAGGACGGCGTGGAGCGGCGGGCGCCCGGCTTCCGGGTCGTGCACTATCCGACCGCGCGCGGGTGCGCGGCCGCGTACTACCCGGAGACCAACGTCCTGGTGCCGCTGGACGCCACCGCGGACACCAGCAACACCCCGGCCAGCAAGTCCGTCGTGGTGCGTCTGGAACAATCGGCGACCGACTGAGCGTTCGCTCAGTGAGCAGTCGGTCAGCGACGGCGATCAACACGCCGACCAACGATGAACGGAGCCGGACGTCATGGGTGAGCAGCAGTACGTGAAGTTCCCGCAGGAAGTCCTCGACGAGTACGCCGCCCTCGGCATCGACCTGCCCGCCCTGTTCTCCGCCGGGCACCTCGGCACCCGCATGGGCGTGCAGGTCCTGGAGGCGTCCGCCGACCGCGTCGTCGGCACCATGCCGGTGGAGGGCAACACCCAGCCCTACGGACTGCTGCACGGCGGCGCCTCCGCCGTTCTCGCCGAGACCCTGGGCTCCGTCGGCTCCATGCTGCACGGCGGCACCTCCAAGATCGCCGTCGGTGTCGACCTGAACTGCACCCACCACCGCGGGGTCCGCTCCGGCCTGGTCACCGGCGTGGCCACGCCCCTCCACCGGGGGCGCTCGACGGCGACGTACGAGATCATCATCAGCGACGAGGAGGGACGGCGGGTGTGCAGCGCCCGCCTGACCTGCATGCTGCGCGACGTGAACCCGGGCGAGGGCAACCCCGCCGGTTCCGCCGCGGCCGGCTGAGCCACGAAACGGCCTCTCCCCGACCGTTGCCCCCGGGCCCGGCCGGCCCTAGCTTCTTGACATGACAGCGGGAGGAGTCCTCCGGCCGGGGGCATGGGCGGTCCGGGGCGTCGCGCGCCGGACCCGCGAGGGTGCGGGCCAAGGCGCTTGTCCGATCAACGAGTTGACTGGCCGTCAAGCAGGTGCGCGCCGCGTGGGCCGGTACCGCGCCGGCAGCCGCGGCAAGGAGCCGCGGCGGTGAGCGGCATCGGTCCGCTCGAACCGGGCGAGGGCACGTGCGCGTGGGACGCGATCGGCCCGGACACGGACCCGGAGGGACCGGACGGCCCGTCCCGCACCAGGTCCGCGTACGGCCCGATCGCGCGGTTCCACGAGCGGCACCGCCGCGCCGCCCTCGTGGCCCTCGCGCTCGTCCTCCTTCTCGCGGGCGGCAGTTACCTCTACGCCACCCGCCGGCACACCCCGCCGCCCGCGAGAAGGAGGACGAG
>NZ_POTZ01000542.1 GCF_003236365.1 Streptomyces sp. NTH33 | reverse complement strand
AGTCAGCGGGACGGGGGGTTCACGGGGCAGATCACGGCCAACTCGTTCATGAAGAGGGAGTTCGGGAAGAAGCTGATTGAGGAGTTCTTCCCGAGGGTTGACCTGACGCATGTGATTGATACGTCGGGGGTTTATATTCCGGGGCATGGGACGCCTACGGTTGTTTTGGTGGGACGGAATCAGATGCCTCGGCAGAACGATGCGGTTAGGGCCGTGTTGGGAGTTCGGGGGGAACCAAGTCAACCTGCCGACCCGGAGCAGGGGTTCGTTTGGCAAGCCATCGCGACACAGACGAGAATGCCCGGGAGCGAGTCGGACTGGGTTACTGTCGAAGACCTAAACCGCACGCCATTCAACCACCACCCATGGTCTCTTTCTGGTGGTGGCGCGTCCCACTTGATGGCACAACTGACGCCATCCACCGGAATTATGAAGGACGCAACTACCCGCATCGGTTTCTTCGGTGACAGCCACGCCGACGAGGCTTTCACCCTGCCGACCACGGGACCTCTGGCCCGGAAATGCCAATCTCTGCAGGCGGAAAACAGCCACCGCGGCGACCAGACACGGGATTGGACGTTTTCTGGCCACGACCTTTCAGTACACCCATACACCACGGAAGGTGAATTGCTGGAAGAAGCCGACCTGGCACCCGCCTTCGTTCGCCATTTCTGGCCTTTGCGCACTGAACTCTGGATGAGGGGCACCTTTGGCGGCTCCACATACCGGGACGACGACCGCAAGTGGTGGGAGTGGCATCAGCACCCGAAGGACGAGAAGGCCGGGGCCTATTCGATCACCTACAGCGAGGTAGCGACACACAATCACTTCGTACTAGATCGAAACGGCAAGGTCTTCAATAGGACAGCACCTATCATTAAGCTACCGAAAGAGGCCACCGAGGAACAGCACCTTGAGCTACTCGGCCTCTTGAATTCATCGTCCGCGTGTTTCTGGATGAAACAAGTAAGCCACGATAAGGGAAGCCAGTCGGGAACTGGCGGCTTTATGCACGATGAATGGGAGCGCTTTTACCAGTTTGCGGCGACCAAGCTCTCAAAGTTCCCTCTGCCAAAGCAATTCCCCCTCGCCCTCAGTCGTGAAATCGACGCGCTCGCCCAGGCTCTGGCCACCCATGAGCCCTCCGCTCTCGCCCGCGAAGCCGTGCCCACCCGTGAGGCGCTGGACGACGCCCGGCGTGCCCAGGAACAGACTCAGGCCCGCATGATCGCCCTCCAGGAAGAGCTGGACTGGACCGTCTACGGGGCCTACGGGCTGCTCACCGACGACGCGGTCGCTCAGACCTCCGTTCCCTTGGATGCGGGCGCCGACGTGCCCAAAGTCGCCCTCGGACAGAGGGCGTTCGAGATCGTGCTCGCTCGCAGTGGTGCCGAAACCGTCTGGTTCGATCGGCACGGGTCCACCCCCGTCACCGAGATCCCCGACCACTGGCCCGACGCCTACAAGAAAGTCGTGCAGGCCCGCATCGATCTGATCGAGGCCAACAAGGACATCCGGCTGATCGAGCGGCCCGAGTACAAGCGCCGTTGGTCCATCGAGCCCTGGGAGAAGCGCGAGGCCACCGCCCTGCAGAACTGGCTGCTCGACGCCGCCGAACGTGAGGAGCTGTGGTTCGAGGAGCAGGAAGGGTTCACCGTGCCCCGGCCGCTCACCGTCAACCAGCTCGCCGACGAGCTGCGCCACGACAAGGACGTGCAGGACGTCGCCACGCTCTACGCCGCCGACCACCTCGGCAAGCGCGACGCCTCCCTCGCCACCGTCCTGGCCGCCGTGATCGAGCCCGAGCACGTGCCCTACCTCGCCGCCCTCCGCTACAAGGACTCCGGCCTACGCAAGCGCGCCCAGTGGGAGCAGGTCTGGGAGCAGCAGCGCGAGGAGGACCGGACCGGGCAGCGGCTCGACATCAAGGTGCCGCCGAAGTACACCAGCGCCGACTTCCTCAAGCAGTCCTACTGGTCCCACCGCGGCAAGCTCGACGTGCCCAAGGAGCGCTTCATCTCCTACCCCGGTGCCTCCCCCGAGGCCGACGGCTCCCTGCTGCTCGGCTGGGCCGGCTGGAACCACCGCGACCAGGCCGACGCCCTCGTCGGAATGATCCGCGACCGCGTCGAGAACGGCGGCTGGGCCAAGGAGGACCCCCGTTTCGTGCCTCTCCTCGCCGGACTGCGCGAGGTGCTGCCCTGGGTCCACCAGTGGTACGGCGAGTACGACGAGGAGTGGGAGGGCAACCCCGCCGAGGAGTTCCAGGCCGCCCTCGAAACGGGCCGCACGGAACGCCAGCTCTCCGAGTCCGACCTCATCAACTGGCGTCCCGAGAAGAAGACTCGCGGCCGCCCGAAGAAGAGCGAGTGACCGACTGGCCTACGGACATGAGTGAGGGGCGGTAGGGAGCACCACGGCTCCCTACCGCCCCTCGGTCACGTCAACCACGTACGGCCATCCGCACAAACTCCGTCCACTGGTCAGCAGGAACGTTGAGAACCGCCGCGTCCGGCCGCTTGGAGTCGCGGACGTACACGGCAGGGCCTGCATCAGCGACCTCTACGCACTGGCCACCGTCTCCTGCGCTGTAGCTGCTCTTCACCCAGGTCAGCTCAGCTATCTGATCGTCGTTGGCGTTCACAACTCTCCCAAGAGCTTCTCGATCCAGGCCAGCGACTCCCTGGGGGTCATGGCTTGCGCTCGCAGGACTCCGTACGTGGACTCGAACCCCTGGACCTTCGCTGGCTCCGTATGCAGGGTGCTGTTGCTCTGCACCTCCGTGTACGCCATCCTGCGCCCTCCCCGCGTGAGGATCAACGTGAAAGGACCTGCAACTCCTGCATGTTCGTCGCGGTCGGTCGGCATCACCTGGAGTTCTACGTTGCGTTCATGTCCGACAAGCAGCAGGTGCTCCAACTGGGCACGCATCACGTCTGTCCCGCCAAGTGGCCTGCGCAGGACGTTCTCCTCGATGACGAAGCTCAGCAGTGGCTTTGGTCGGCGCACCAACAGCTTTTGACGATCCAGTCGCGCCGATACCCGCTGTTCGATGGTCTCGGAGTCCAGCAAGGGGCGCCACATGCCGAAGACCGCACGCGCGTACTCCTCACATTGCACCAAGCCGTTGACCAGGTGGGCATCGTAGGCGTGCAGTTCGGCCGCGTCAGCCTCCAGGCTCGCGAACTCGCGGAAGAACGTCGGATACCGGGCCTTGGCCACCTCCTTCTTCATGGCCATCAACACCCCCCGCGCCCCCGTCTCCCGATCCAGCGCATCGATCAGCTCCGGCTTCGGGATCCGCCGTCCCTGCTCCACCGCCGCGATCTGCGCCTCGCCGTACCCGACCCGCTTGCCCAACTGCGCCTGGGTCAGCCCGGCCATCTCCCGGAAGAGCTTCACCTGGCGACCGAAACAGCGCAGGAACCCCTCGTTGGAGTCCGCCTCCGCGGCCACACCCGCGCCCGAGTCCGCACCCGACTCCATCCGCCTCGCCTCCTCGGTCCCACGCCGATCACTCGCTGCGACTGCACAGTAGGGCGCGTGAGCGTCAACCACGCTCCGACCAGGGCAACTTGCCTCGTATGGGTGAACGCCGTACGCGAAAGCTTTCTTCACTCATCGCGTCCACGCGCACACGTTCCGTGCGGTACGGTCACCTCGACAGCACGTCTTCCGTGCGCCTCGCCGGGCGTACACGAAGACGGCCCCCGCAACGGTTGCAGCCGTTCGCGAGGGCCTGAACCACCAGTGGAAGTGGACTCCACCGTGATTTACCGGCACCTTATCGCGCCCCCGCGCGCCTTCACTCAGTTCTCCCACGACATCATTCGGCACCCCCGCCTGTCCTCGGACGCCGTCCGTCTCCTGACCTGGCAGCTCTCCCTCCCCCAGGGAGCGCGCGAGTCCCTGTCGCGCACCGCCGAACGCGCCCGTATCGGTGCGACCGCCTTCACCCGCGCCAAGCGCCAGCTCAAGGAAGAGGGCTTCGTGCACGAGCGGCGCGTGCAGGTGCCCGGTGGGCTCTGGGTGACCCAACAGCTCGTCTCCAACGTTCCGTTGAGCCCCGGCGAGGCCGCCAAGATCCTCGCGCGGACGCCCGCAGCCGCCGTACCCGAGCCCGCGCAGCGGCCCGTGTCGCCGCAGGTCGCACCGAGTCGCCGTCATCCGGCCGTCGGTGTCCCGACTCCTCGGCGCACCGACGGTCATCCAAGGAAAGACCCCGGGGAGAACACCTCCCACC
>NZ_POTZ01000541.1 GCF_003236365.1 Streptomyces sp. NTH33 | reverse complement strand
GCCCACGTCACCGGAGACCTCCGACTCGGCGAGCGGATCCGCCACGTCGAGCGCCCCGGCCGCCTCCAGCAGCTCGGCAAGCGCCCCGGAGAACGACGGCGCGAGCTCCCCGGGCAGCCCGGACACGGTGATCTGAGGACTGCCCGACGAAGCACGGAGGGCCGGGCCCGTGTCACACGGAACCCGGCCCCCAGTGCCGTACACGTGCCGTACGGCCGCCTCAGAACAGCCGCAGCTTGTCGTCCTCGATGCCCCGCAGCGCGTCGTAGTCCAGGACCTGGCAGCCGATGCCGCGGTCGGTGGCGAGGACCCGGGCCTGGGGCTTGATCTCCTGGGCGGCGAAGATGCCGCGGACCGGGGCGAGGTGGGGGTCGCGGTTCAGCAGCTCCAGGTAGCGGGTGAGCTGTTCCACACCGTCGATCTCGCCGCGCCGCTTGATCTCGACGGCGACCGTCTGCCCGTCGGTGTCCCGGCACAGGATGTCGACCGGGCCGATGGCCGTCATGTACTCGCGGCGGATCAGCGTGTAGCCCTCGCCGAGGGTCTCGATGCGGTCGGCGAGCAGTTCCTGGAGGTGCGCTTCCACGCCGTCCTTGATCAGCCCCGGATCCACGCCGAGTTCGTGCGAGGAGTCGTGGAGGATCTCCTCCATCGTGATGATGAGCTTCTCGCCCGCCTTGTTGACGACCGTCCAGACGCCCGCCTCCTCGCCCGTACCCTCCTTCAGCGTGCACGGCGGCGACATCCAGTTCAGGGGCTTGTAGGCGCGGTCGTCCGCGTGGATCGAGACGCTGCCGTCCGCCTTGACCAGGATCAGACGGGGCGCTGACGGCAGATGGGCGGTGAGCCGGCCCACGTAGTCGACGGAGCATCGGGCAATGACGAGACGCATGGTCGGCAACGCTACTCGACGCACGGCGGTGCGCGCGATTCGCCCGGGGGGCGGCTGCCGGCCACCCGCGGTCACGGACCCGCGCTCCCCGCGGACCGTCCCTTTTTTACCTTGATAACCCGTGTTCACTTGTGGCCGATTGTGTGCCCAACTCGACCGGCCTGTACGTGCGTTCTCCTAGTGAGCCTCCACTCTTGCGCTTACCGTAGTGGACGGGAGGACGCGGTCTGTGTACTCACCGTGTTCGGTGTCGCGAACCCCCGTATCTGTCCGGCAACCCCTGCTGTCTCGGGGGTGCGAGAGGAGAACCCATGTCGCTCGACGTCTCACCGGCCCTACTCGAACAGGCCGAGCGAGGCGAGGTCGACGAAGCTGCCTTCGTCGACTGCGTCCGGACCTCCCTGCCCTACGCATGGGAGATGATCAGCTCCCTGGTGGCCCAGCTGAAGGTGGACGGCGGCCAGTTCGCCGACAACCAGACGCCTCCGCCGGACGAGCAGGCACGCGGTCAGCTGCTGCGTGCGCTCGCGAGTGACGCCATACGCGGTGCGCTGCAGCGGCACTTCGGTGTGCGGCTGGCCTTCCAGAACTGCCACCGGGTGGCGGTGTTCCCGCTGGACGCCTCGGTCGACGAGACGCTCGCCCGGTTCACCTCGGTGCGCAACCAGTTGCTGAACCAGTCTCCGGAACTGCGGGACTGCTGACGCCGTGAGTCCTTTGCTTGCCGCTCCGCCCGCGGGAGGTGCATGGAGTACAGGGGCGGCAAGCCACCCGCGAGGGGCTCCCGCTCAGCGGAGCTGGGGCAGTACCTCGGTGCCCAGCCGCCGTACGTTCTCCTCCGTTGCCGCCAGGTCGCCCGAACCCTCCACGAGCAGGGCGAAGCGGGAGATTCCGGTCCGCTCGGAGGTCGCCGCGAGCCGGTCGGCGCACAGCCGCGGGGTGCCCACCGGGTGCAGCCCGCAGAGCAGTTCGGTGTACTCCAGCGGATCGCGCATCCGGCGGGCCCGGTCGTCCACGGTGACATGGGCGGCCAATCCCTGTTTCAGCCATCCCGGCATCGCCTTCAGCAGCGTCTCCACCGCGTCCGTGCGCCGGTCCGCGATCTGGCAGACGCCCGCCGAGACATGGGCGGCGCCCCGGACCTCCTCGCCCGGCCGGCCCGCCGCCCGCGCACACCGCCGCCACAGGGCGACCATCTCGGCCTTCTCCTCGTCCCCGACGTGCATCCCCAGCAGTATCGGCAGCCCGCGCTCGGCGGCCAGCCGGACGCTCGCCGGGGAGGTGCAGGCGACGACGACCTCGGGACCCTCCCCCAAAGTCTCCGTCAGCGCCTCCGACGGACGCGGTACGACGGGGACCTCACGGAAGGTGAATCGTTCCCCCGAGGCCGACACCGAGGGCTCGCGCAGCCAGCGCAGCAGCAGGTCCAGCGACTCCGGGAACCCCTTCTCGTACGCCTCGAGACCCGCGCCGAACACCTCCAGGTCCACCCACGGGCCGCCGCGCCCCACCCCCAGCGAGAACCGCCCGCCGCTCGTCACGTGCAGCAGCGCGGCCTGCTCGCCGAGCGCGACCGGGTGGGCGGTGGGCAGCACGCTGACCGCCGTGCCCACCTCCAGGCGGCGGGTGCGGCCGAGCAGCAGCGCGGCCAGGGTGATCGCCGACGGGCACGTCCCGTACGGGACGAAGTGGTGCTCGGCCAGCCAGACCGCGTCCAGTCCGGCCTCCTCGGCGA
This sequence comes from Streptomyces sp. NTH33, assembly GCF_003236365.1. Lineage (GTDB taxonomy): Bacteria > Actinomycetota > Actinomycetes > Streptomycetales > Streptomycetaceae > Streptomyces. Next base: position 1,620 of record NZ_POTZ01000541.1, on the reverse strand, counting down.
CCTCGGCGGAGCGGACCGCCCGGTGCAGCGCCTCCCCCTGGCCCTGCCCAGGGAACTGGGCCGCCAGCACGAAACTTCCTACGCGCATTGCTCTTTCCTGCTTCCTCGGCCCCGACACGGAGCTCCCCCACCGGGCATAACCGTGCGACACGTGCCGAAGTCACGGTCTGGCGAGGAGATTTGCGGATTGTCTGCGGAATGGGAGGCGAGGTGATCACAACGGGCCGCGCCGGAGGGGGACTTGTGGAGGTTGGTCCCGTACGCCTACCCGCGGCGGCGGCGCGTAGGCTGGAGACGGCCCGTGTTTTCCGTACATGTCCGTGAGGTGTTCCGTGTCCCCGCGTCGCAACCGGCCCAACGGTGGAAGAGGCGCCGCCTCGTCCGGACGCAGCGCCGAGGGCGATTCCGCGGGCCGCTACGGCGGCTGGCAGTCCACCGAGAGCTGGCGGGGCGAGGACTGGAGCGTGCGCCATGTCGCGGGCGCGAGCGCCCAGGGCAAGACGTACCGCTGCCCGGGGTGCGACCAGGTGATCCACTCCGGCGTCCCGCACGTGGTGGCCTGGCCGCAGCACGCGGGCGTGGACGACCGCCGGCACTGGCACAAGGCGTGCTGGAACGCGAAGGACCGCCGCACCACGCGGGTGCAGCGGTCCCGTAACGCGCCGCGGTTCTAGACGGTATGCAGGTGCCGGGGCACCAGGACCCGTCCGGCCTCCCCCGGACGGTCAGACGTCCCGCTTCTCCAGCAGCGCGCAGGCGCCGGCGAACGCGACGGCCGTCACACCCAGGATGATCCACAGCGGGTCCCAGCCGGACGGGCCGGAGTCGCCGAGGGGGCCGGAGGGGTTGGCGTAGAAGACGATCAGCTGGCTGGGGATCGAATAGTTGAACAGGACCTCCCGCACCTTCTCCAGCGACTGCGTGTACATGAACGCCGCGATGACCAGCGGGGCGAGCACCGCACCGATCATGAGGGTGATGGCACCCGCCGAGTGCCGCAGGATCGTGCCCATCACCAGCGAGAGCAGGCCGAGCAGGGCCATGTAGAGGCTGACGCCGACCGTGCCCTTGAACCACTCCTCGCCGGTCGGCTGCCGGGCGCCGCTGCCGCCGAGCAGGGCCGTGTGCGCCAGGGCGACGACCCCGGCGGAGAACAGGGTGACCGTGAACGCGACGAGGAAGAACACCGTGGCCTTGGCCGCGAGCACCCGCGTACGGCTCGGGCACGCCGTCATCGTGGTGCGGACCATGCCGGTGCCGTACTCCGAGGCCGTGGTCAGCACGCCGAGCGTGATGACGCAGACGCTGCCGATCAGCAGCCCGAAGAAGCCCAGCGCCAGCGGGTTCTCGTCGCTCTGGTAGTCCGGGGACGCGTTGGCGATGAGCACTCCGAGCAGCAGCCCGAACCCGAGCACGAGCAGCACGTACACACCGAGCGTCCACATCGTGGACCGCACCGACCTGATCTTCGTCCACTCCGATGCGAGGGCGTGCCCGAAGTGTGTGCGCACGACGGGGATCGGCGAGGTGTAACCGCCCTCCCAGGCGGGCGGCACGGCCTGCGGCGTCGGAGTCTGCGGCGTACTCATCCCCTCTCTTTCTCTTATACACAGCTGGCGC
>NZ_POTZ01000540.1 GCF_003236365.1 Streptomyces sp. NTH33 | reverse complement strand
GGGCGGGACCGACCCGGGGGCGGCGACCGGTCGCCGGGGGCGACCCGTCGCCGCCCCCGGGTCCGGGCGGTGCGCCGGGGTCAGGAAGCCGGCGCCGGGTAGGTCGGGTACTCCACCCCGGAGACGTACTGCACGACGCGGACGACCTGGCAGGAGTAGCCGAACTCGTTGTCGTACCACAGGTAGAGGATCGCGTTGTCGCCCTCGACCTTGGTGGCGCCGGCGTCCACGATGGAGGCGTGGCGCGAGCCGATGAAGTCGCTGGAGACCGCGTCGGGGGCGCTGGTGAAGTCGATCTGCCGCTTGAGCGGGGAGGTCAGCGACACCTTGCGGAGGTAGTCCAGGACATCCTCCCGGCTCGTCTCGCGCGCCAGCTGCAGGTTGAGGATCGCGATCGAGACGTCCGGTACGGGGACGCGGATCGAGCTGCCCGTGATCTTCGCCGTGAGGTCGGGCAGCGCCTTGGACACGGCGGAGGCGGCACCGGTCTCGGTGATGACCATGTTGAGCGGCGCGGAGCGGCCGCGGCGGTCGGCCTTGTGGTAGTTGTCCAGCAGGTTCTGGTCGTTGGTGAACGAGTGGACGGTCTCCACGTGGCCGCGCAGCACGCCGTACTCGTCGTCCATCGCCTTCAGCGGCGGGACGATCGCGTTGGTGGTGCAGGAGGCGCAGGACAGGATCTTCTCGTCCGGCTTGATGGTGTCGTGGTTGACGCCGTGGACGATGTTGGGGACGTCGCCCTTGCCCGGCGCGGTCAGGACGACCTTGTCGATGCCGGGGCGCAGGTGCTTGGACAGGCCCTCGCGGTCGCGCCACTTGCCGGTGTTGTCGATGAGGATGGCGTTCTTGATGCCGTACGCCGTGTAGTCCACCTTCGTCGGGTCGTCGGCGTGGATCACCTTGATCTCGTTGCCGTTGGCGACGATCGTGCTGTTCGCCTCGTCGACGGTGATGGTGCCCTGGAACTGGCCGTGGATGGAGTCGCGGCGCAGCAGCGAGGCGCGCTTGACGAGATCGTCGGAGGCCCGGCCGCCGCCTCCGCGGACGACGATGGCGCGCAGTCGCAGGCCGTTGCCGGAGCCGGCCTTCTCGATGAGCAGGCGGGCCACGAGGCGGCCGATGCGGCCGAAGCCGTAGAGGACGACGTCGCGTCCCTCGCGGCGCTCGATCTTGTCGGCGCCGGTGGCGCCGGCGACGGCCTCGGCGGTGAACTCCTCCACCGACAGGCCGCGGTCGTCGCCGCGGTACGCCGCGGCGAGCAGGCCGAGGTCGATCTGGGACGGCCCGAGGTCCAGCGTGGTGAGGGCCTGCAGGAACGGCAGGGTCTCGGTGACGGACAGTTCCTCACCGGCGATCTGCCGGGCGAACCGGTGGGTCTTGAGGATGCTCACCACCGACTTGTTCACCAGGGAACGGCTGTGGACCAGGACGGTGACGTCCCGCTCCCGGTGCAGCTTCCCGATCATCGGGATCATCGATTCCGCGATCTCCTCGCGGTTCTTCCAGTTGGTGAACGAGTCGTCGTTGACAGTCACAGATCTATCTTTCGAGCTAGGCGGCTCTATCTTTCGAGCAGGAAGGCGCTCATATGCTAACCCCATGAGGTGCTGGTCATGACAGTGGGCCGTACCCGCTGTGCCAGAGCGGTACGGCCCGCTGTCGGAATGGGTGATGTCACCGGGAGCCGGTGCGGCCGCGACGGGCGACCCCGATGGTCAGTCCCATGGCGGCGAGCCCCAGCAGGGCCACTATCGCGCCGACCCAGCAGTTGTTCCAGATGATGCCGGCCCGTGCGCCGTGGGTCGCGGTGACGACCCAGGGGGAGATCAGCAGCCAGAGGCCGAGCGGGGCGAGGATCCACGCGAGGCGGTAGGCGCGCTCCGGGACCATGGTGAGGCCGACCCCGATCAGGGCGACGGTGATGCCGATGATCAGATTGTTGATCGTGATGTTCCGCTGCAGCGCGAAGTGCACGACCCAGGGGGAAATGGCGGCGTAGACGCCGGCCAGGACGATGAGTCCCTCGACGGCCATGGCCTGGCCGCTGGAGGCCGTCCGCTCCAGACGCTCTCGCATCTCGGCTATCTCGGGGTGCGAGCCCATTCCGGCGCCGGTGGTGGAGTGTTGCGGATACGACATCGCTGCCGTCTCCTCTCCATGAGGTTGCGAGTTTACTGTTTTTGCCCTATAGGTTTATTTCCCTCTTATGTCCGCGTTAGCGCTCTTCGTCGGGATTTTCCCGTGAGCTGCATCACATCGAATGCCCCCTGCGGTACGTGCGTGCTCGTCTGCCAGTCTTGTCCACGGTGCGTCAAGAATTCGTCGAGGACGCGTCAAGGCTCGGGGAGGGCGTGTGACAGGGGCAGAGATACCCGACGAGTATCTGGCGGGGTACGCCCGGATCCTGGCCGACGTCTGCGCCACCGGCCGCCGCCTGACCCGGGAGGAGCTGGACCTGCTGCGCGCCCACGGGGAACGGGCCGCGGAGGACGGTCACGGCCTGCGGAAACTCGTCCGCCGGCACCTGTCCGAGGCCAGGGCCGTCGCCCCCAGGCTGACGGCTGCCGGAACCGACCTGGTCCTCGCCGCCGTCGAGCAGGCCGTCGACGCGTTCGCCGAGGGCCACGAGCGGGCCCAGAAGCTCGCCATGCGCCAGGAGGAGGCCGACCGCCGCGAGTTCATCGACGACCTGCTCTACGGCCGCAGCGACCTGGGGCGGCTGGCCGAACGCGCCGAGCGCTACGGCCTGCTGTTCTCGCGCGCACACGCGGTGGCGGTCGCCCAGGGCGGACGGCCCGTCGACGACACCCATCCGGCCACACGGTACGTCGAGACCGCGCTGGTCGCCCGGTTCGGTGAGCGCCGCATCCTGCTGACCACCAAGGACGGCCGGCTCGTGTGCATCGCCCCGGGCGACCAGGAGGACGTCCTGGCGTTCTTCGCCAAGCAGGCGTACGCCTCCACCGACGGCGGCCGGGTCGCCATCGGACGCCCCCACCCCGGGGCCGGGGGAGTGGTCCACTCCTACGAGGAAGCCCTCAACGCCCTCGAACTCGCCGACCGGCTCGACCTGCAGGAACCCGTCCTGCGCGCCGCGGAACTCCTGGTGTACCCCGTCCTGACCCGCGACCGGCAGGCCATGGCCGACCTGGTCCGCGACACCCTGGGGCCACTGAGGGACGCCCGTGGCGGAGCCCAGCCGCTCCTGGACACCCTGACCGCCTACTTCGACGCCGGCTGCACGGCCGCCGAGGCCGCGCGCCGCCTCAACCTCAGCGTCCGGGCCTTCACCTACCGCCTGGAGCGCATCCACAAGCTGACCGGCGCCGACCCCGCCGACCCCGTGCACCGCTACACACTCCAGACCGCCGCGATCGGCGCGCGCCTGCTGGGCTGGCCGGAGAACGAACTGTGACGTGGCGGAGCCGCCCGCTGCCCGGCCCCCGCGACCGGGCCCTCGGTTCCCGCGACCGGGCCCTCGGTCCCGCCCAGCGCGCGGGACGCCGCCACTGACCGACGGCCACCGCCCAGCCGTCCGGGCGGCCCCGTGCACGGGGCCGCCCGGACGGCTCTCGCCGTTCACTCCACTGACCGCTCACAAGAGGCGTTCGCCGGTGGACGGGGCAAACCTGGAGCACGACGGATGACCTTCCCGCGCGGGGCGTCGTCCGTGCCGGCCGCGCGGCCGACCGGCGGGCCGGCGGGCACGCACCGCACCGGCTCCGCCGCGAAGTGACGCGGCCGCAGGTCACCGCCCCGGACGAGGAAAGGTGCGATGGACGCCATCGAGTTGTTGAAGCACGACCACCGCATGGTGGAGCAGTTGTTCCGCGACTACCACGCCGCGGCCTCCCGGACCCAGCGGCGCGCAGTGGTCGAGCTGACGATCCGCGAGCTGTCCAAGCATGCGGCGCTCGAGGAGATGATGTTCTACCCCCTGGCCAGGAAGGTGCTTCCCGACGGCGCGGAGAAGATCGACGAGCACCTGGGCGAGCACATGGCCGTCAAGAAGCTGCTGCTCGCCCTCGACAGGCTGCCCGCCGGAGACGAGCGCGAGGCCGACCTCATGGCCCAGCTCAAGCGGGAGATCGACGAGCACATCCGCGAGGAGGAGGGCGAGACGATGCCCGCACTCCGCGCCCGCGTCTCCCAGGAGAAGCTGGACGAACTCGGCCGGGGCGGTTGTGGACCGGCCCGAAGCTCGGCGCGGTGAAGGTGGCGAAGACTCGAGGATGTGCGGCTACGTGCTCCGG
>NZ_POTZ01000053.1 GCF_003236365.1 Streptomyces sp. NTH33 | reverse complement strand
TAGTCGTCGCGCACCTCGGCGACCATGCGCACCGCGCGGCGGCGGAGCTCAAGCGGGTAACGGGAAGGTCGTGCCATGACTCGATCCTTTCATGAAATCGAGTCTCCATTCGAACCGGGGCGGTTCAGTTGGAGCGTGCCTGCCTCCAGCAGGCTCTTACGGCAGCAGACCGGCCTGGCTCGCCCACTGTTGGAGATCGCCGCAGGTCGGGGAGGGTGCTCGAGAGCGATCAGCCAGAGTGATCAAGGCGCGGTGCAATTGGCTGCCGAGGTAGAAGAGCCAGCGGCTTGCTGGGCCGCTCTGGTAGGCAAGCAGACGGAACGCGGCGACGGCCATCCCCTCAGCGTCGTCGAGAAAGCGGTTCGGCGAGCCTGCCAAGAACTCGTAGTCCCGTTTAGAAGCTGTTGTCTTTTCGATCTTGAGCGGCGGCTTTCGAACGCGGGTTCCCGGTTGGGTGATCCTGCCGGGGTGAGGGCATGAAGGTAGGGCCTCCTGCACAGCTCATGGGTGTCGAATCCATACGAGCATCAGGAGGCCCTGTTGTCACAGTCTTCCGTGCTGGTGCCGGACGAGTCCAACTCGGCTGCTCCATCGTGTGAGTGCCTCGCGCACGTGTACGGCAACGCGGCCGACGGGCCCGAGCGGCAGCGCCGGTACCCGACGGACATGACGGACGCGGAGTGGGCCGAGGTCCGGCCGCTGCTGCCGGTGCCGGGCTGGATGCAAGGCCGGGGCGGCCGGCCCGAGGGCTATTGCCACCGGGCGATGCTGGATGCAATCCGCTATCTCGTGGACAACGGAATCAAGTGGCGGGCGATGCCCGCTGACTTCCCGCCGTGGGACCGGGTATACGCCTTCTTCCGCCGCTGGCGCGACCACGCCCTGGTCAAGGAGTTCCACGACCGGCTGCGCGGCCGGGTGCGCGAGAAGCTGGGGCGGGACGCGGAGCCGACGGCCGGGGTGATCGACTCGCAGTCGGTCAAGGCAGACGCCGTCGTCGGCGCGGACAGCCGCGGCTTCGACGGCGGCAAGCTGGTCAACGGGCGCAAGCGGCACGTCGTGGCCGACACGCTCGGCCTGCTGCTGGGCGTGATGGTCACCGCCGCGGATGTCGGGGACCGCACCGCCGCCCAGGTCCTGCTGGCGCAGGTGGCCGACGCGCACCACCGCCTCGCCCTCATCTGGGCCGACGGCGGCTACACCGGCAGCCTCGTCGAGCACTGCCTGGCCAGGCTCGCCCTGGTCCTGGCGATCGTCAAGCGCAGCGACGACATCCGCGGCTTCGTCGTGCTGCCCAAGCGGTGGATCGTGGAACGCCTCTTCGCCCACCTGATGCGAAGTCGCCGCCTGGTCCGCGACTTCGAACGCCGCACCACCAGCGCCGAGGCGATGGTCTACTGGTCGATGACCCTGCTCATGACCCGCCGCCTGGCCCGGACACGCCCGCAGCCAGCGTGAACCGGCCCGGCGCCGGCTCGGCCAGCCAGCCGCGCGCGACCAGGCGTTTCGCCTTCGACCGCAGCGCCTCCACCCGCGCCGGCACCACGTCCATACCGAAGGTGGCGGCCATCTCCTGGCAGGTCAGCGGTCCTTGATGGAGCCGGACCCGATCGGCGAGGACCTGCAGGATGCGCTGGTAGTCCACCGACAGCACCGACCAGGCCAGCCCCTCATGCCACACCGGCACCTGCGACTTCGGCTTCGCCGCATCCCCGGCCGCCGACCGCGTGTCCGCGTCCCGCAGACCCCCGGTGACCTCCATGTCGATGGTGTTGCCGCGGTCCGGGGCCAGCACCGTATCGACCCGCCTGCGGGCGATCGCCCACTCCTGCCACTCCTGCTCGGCCGCGGCCAACTCGGCCTGGATGCGGTCGGCCTCCTCCCGCAGCTCGTCCACACGGCGACGGGCAGCGAGCTCGTGCTGTTCCAGCAACCCCACCACCGACGGCATCCACGACCTCCACGGGAACGACGACACGACAGGCCACCACTCCCACCAGATCGCCGCCCCTATGCCCGACCAGCGAAAACGCCGTCCTCAAGCCCGGAAAGACAACAGCTTCTCAGGCGTTTCCGAAGGTCAGCGCACCCTTCCCCGTGGTTTCAGCGGGACCGGCGGGAGCTCCGGAGCGGGCAGCGGAGCGCCGTCGTACCCCTTCACCTCACCGAACCGTGTCCCTTCCATCCAGTCCCGGCGGGCCTGTGCGATCTCCTCCTGCGACCGTCCGATCCAGTTCCAGAACATGATCAGCTCCTCCTCGAACGGCTCGCCGCCCAGGAGCATCAGGCCCGCGTCCGACTCGGCGCGCAGGGGGAGTTCGGTGCGGCCGCAGCCGAGGTAGAGCATCGAGCCGGGCAGGACGGGGACGCCGTCGACATGGGCCTCGCCGGACATGGAGAGCACGGCGTACTCGAAGTCCGGGTCCAGGGGGAGGCGTACGTCCGCGCCGCGGGTCAGGGCCAGGTCCGCGCCGGTGATCGGGGTGTACGCCGTTCCCGGTGAGGTCGCGCCGTCGAGGTCGCCCAGGATCAGGGTGGCCGTCAGACCCGGTGCCGTGACGGTGGGCAGTTCGGCGTGGTGCTCGAAGTGCGGGTCGGTGTGGCGGTGGGCCTCCGGAAGGGCGACCCACAGCTGGGCGCCGTGCAGGAAGCGGGCGTGGGACCTGGGGCTCTCCTCGGAGTGGCTGATGGCCCGGCCGGAGGTCATCAGGCCCAGTTCGCCCGACCGGATCAGCTGCAGGCTGCCGGTCGAGTCGCGGTGCAGCACCTCGCCCTCGTGCAGCCAGCTCACCGTCTGCAGGCCCATGTGCGGGTGCGGGGGCACCTGCATGCCGGGCTCGTCGGCGATGTCGTCGGGGCCGTAGTGATCGACGAAGCACCAGGCACCCACCATGCGGCGTCCCAGGTTCGGCAGCAGCCGGCGCACCTCGGTGGACTCGCCGAGCTTGACGCGCCGGGGGCTGAGGAGTTCACGCACGGGTTCCGCCACCACGAAGCCGCGGCCGCCGCACACCGCGGGAACCGCCTCGCGATCAAGATTGCTCATGCCGTCCAACCTAGTCCCCTTCAGTTCCGTGGGGTCGTTCCGACGGAGCCCCGAAAGTAGTGGAATATTAAACCAACGGGGTCCGTTGTCGGGCGGGAAGGACCAGGAAGGAGGCCGCGAGTGGAGACGGCCGAGACGTACTACGACCACGGGACCCCGGCCGAGCGCTGGGACCGCGCCCGGATGTTCTTCGACGCCCGTGACTACGCCGGTGCGGCGCGGGTGCTGGCGGAGCTGGCCGAGGAGGTGCCGGAGCAGACCGGGCCTCGGCTGCTGCTGGCGCGCGCCTACTACCACTCGGCCCAACTTCGGCGCGCCGAAGCCGAGTTGCGTGTCATCGTCGAGCGTGACCCGGTGGAGCACTACGCCCGGCTGATGCTGGGCCGGACCCTCGAGCGCCAGGGGCGCCACGCGGAGGCCGAGACGCATCTGCGCATCGCCTCCGCCCTCGCCGGCGACTTCCCGGGCGTGTGAGCCGAACGCGGGAGCGGGGCGTCAGAGGGGCGTTGCCGCACGGAGGATCAGGAACAGGGTGACCGCCGAGTTCGCCGAGGACATCGCCGAGACCACCGCGCCCGCGGCGGCGCCCCAGACCGCGGCGCCGATCGCCGTGAAGACCGGCGGCCAGCGGCGGACGGCGGGCGCCGGTGCCAGCAGGGCGGCGACCCGGCGCGGCACCGGCCCGGTGGCGGCCAGCGCGGCGAGGGTGGGCGTGGGCGCGGCGGACGACAGCAGGGCCGCCTTGCCGATCGCCCGCGCGACCACGCGCCGGTCGCCCACCACGCGGGCCGCCTCCTCGTCGGCCCAGCGCTCGGCGGTGTAGACGACGGCGGAGCGCAGCGGCCGCAGGAAGGGGTTGGCGCGGGCCGCCAGGTGGACGGCGAGCAGGTGGCGGTGGTGACGGGCCGCCAGGTGGGCGCGTTCGTGCGCGAACAGGGCGCGTCGTTCGGCCGGGGCGAGGCCGCCGAGCAGTGCGGTGGTGACGACGATCCTGCCGGGGGCGCCCGGGAGGGCGTAGGCGTACGGCGTGGCGTCGGGCAGGACGGCGACCGGGGCGCCGCGCAGTCCGGCCAGGGCCCGCCGGGCGCGCCGGGTCACCCGCCGGTGGCGCCACAGGGTGCGCCCGCACGCCGCCGCGACCAGTCCCAGGGCGGGGATCGCCGCGCCGCCCGCGACACCGTCGTGCGGGACGGCGGCCCTGACCTCGGGGTCGGCCCAGCCGTCCGGAAGCGGGTTGCCCGGCAGCTGCGCGGTGCCGACGACCATGAGCAGGGCGAGGCACAACGTGCTGCATCCGGCCATGACGGCGGCCACCCAGGTCAGCAGCCGGGTCGCGGTACGCGGGTGGAGGTGCAGTTCGGCCAGGCGCGCCACCGGCCAGGCGGACAGCGGCAGCACCAGTGGCAGGAAGACGAAGAGCCCCATGGGGCGTCAGTGTTCCGTACCGCCGTCCGCCGTGGGTGGCGCGGTGTTCCCGCGGCTCGTCCGCCCCTCCGGCCCCTGTGCGTCCGCGGTCTCCAGCAGTGCGCGCAGCACCTGCTCGTCGTCGGGCGGAAGCGCGGTGACGAAGCTGGTCAGGACCGCCTCGCGGTCGCGTTCGCCGTCCAGCAGGCGGCGCATCCGCAGCGCCGCGAGCCGTGCCACGTCGGCGGTCGGCGTCCACACGAAGGAGCGACCCCGGCGCTCGCGGGAGACGACGTCCTTGGCGAGCAGGCGGGTCAGGATGGTGACCACGGTGGTGTAGGCGAGGTCGCCGCCGAGCCGTTCCTGCACCCAGGCCGCGGTGACCGGACCGTCCGCCTCGCGCAGCGCGCCGAGGACCTGGCCCTCCAGCTCGCCCTGCCTGCGCCGGGCCCGCCGGTGTGGCGTGGTCATGTCCGTCCTCCTTCCGGCGTCGGCGTGTCGCACCACGCTACTTCACACCGGCGGCGCCCCCGCGGGTCTTCGCGTCCCTGCCGGGGCCGGGGCGGATCCAGCAGGGGCCAGGACGGTCCCAGCCGGACCCGGGGCGGATCCAGCAGGGACCAGGGCGGCCCCGGCCGGGCGCGGCGCCGTGGCTCCGCCGCCCCTCCCCCGCCGGCGGGCGATCCCGCCGGGTACGACGGGTACGACTTCGGCGGCTAGGAACGCGGCGGGCGGGATGCCGGCAGCGGCACGGGCGTCCGAGGGCGACGGCCGTGTCACGCGGGTCGGACGGCGGGGCCGTACCGCCCCGGCGCGAGGTCCTCTGCGCGAGCGGGCCCGGACCCGCGCCGCCGCCTGCCGCGGAGGCCGGCCGTCAGCCCCGGTACGCCTCCAGCAGCCGCAGCCACACCTCGCTGATCGTCGGGTACGACGGCACCGCGTGCCACAGCCGCTCGACCGGAACCTGCCCGGCGACGGCGACGGACGCCGAGTGGAGCAGTTCGCCGACGCCGGGGCCGACGAAGGTGACGCCGCGCAGGATCTCCTCGTCGAGGTCGACGACCATGCGGGCGCGGCCGCGGTAGCCGTCGCCGTACAGGGACGCGCCGGCGACCGAGGAGAGGTCGACGTCGACGGCGCGGACGCGGTGACCGGCCTGTTCGGCCTCGGCGAGGGAGAGGCCCACAGCGGCGGCCTCCGGGTCGGTGAAGACGACCTGGGGAACGGCGTGGTGGTCGGCGGTGGCGGCGTGGGCGCCCCACGGGTCCGTCTCCAAGAGGGGCGCGCCCGCCGCGCGGGCGCCGATGGCGTCGCCCGCGATCCGGGCCTGGTACTTGCCCTGGTGGGTGAGCAGGGCGCGGTGGTTGACATCGCCGCACGCGTACAGCCAGGTGCTGCCCTCGACCCGCAGGGTGTCGTCGACGGAGAGCCAGGAGCCGGGCTCCAGGCCCACGGTCTCCAGGCCGATGTCGTCGGTGCGCGGAGCGCGCCCGGTGGCGAAGAGGATCTCGTCGGCCTCGAAGCGGTCGCCGCCGCCGGTCACGGCCACCACGGTGCCGTTCTCGCGGGTCACCGACTCCACCGCGGTGCCGGTACGGATGTCGGCGCCCGCGTCGGTGAGGGCCTCGGCGACCAGTTCGCCGGCGAAGGGCTCCATGCGGGACAGCAGCCCCTTGCCGCGGACCAGGACGGTGACCTGGGAGCCGAGGGCCTGGAAGGCGGTGGCCATCTCGGTGGCGACGACACCGCCGCCGACCACGATCAGCCGCTCCGGCACCTCCTCGGCGCTGGTGGCCTCGCGGCTGGTCCACGGCCCGACCTCGTCGAGGCCGGGCAGGCCGGGCAGCTTGGCACGGGTTCCGGTGCAGACGGCGACGGCGTGCCGCGCGGTCAGCGTCCTGACCTCCCCGTCGGCGCCGGTGACCGTGACCGTACGCCTGCCCGCCAGCCGGCCCCGCCCGCGGTACAGGTCGGCGCCGATGCCGTCCAGCCACCGCACCTGCCCGTCGTCGTGCCAGTGGGAGGTGTACTCGTCCCGGCGGGCGAACACCGCGGCGGCGTCCAGAGGGCCCTGCGCCGCCTGGCTCAGGCCGGGCAGACGGCGGGCGTCGGCGCGGGCGATGACCGGGCGCAGCAGGGCCTTGCTGGGCATGCACGCCCAGTACGAGCACTCGCCGCCGACCAGTTCGCTCTCCACGATCGCGGTGGACAGTCCGGCCGCGCGGGTGCGGTCGGCCACGTTCTCGCCCACGGGTCCGGCACCCAGCACCACGACGTCGTACGCGATGGTTTCCGTTTCCGTCATGGGGTCAGTCTGGTGGGTGGTGTGCGCGGTGGCCACATGGGTACGTGCGCGGAATACCCGTAGGGTCGGCCCTGTTGTGCCGACGGCCTCGTCCCGCACCGGGAAGCCCCCACCAGGAAAGCCACCAGGAAGAAGGAACACGCCATGAGCAGCACCGTGGAGCTCACCAAGGAGAACTTCGACCAGATGGTCACCGAGAACGAGTTCGTTCTCATCGACTTCTGGGCCTCCTGGTGCGGGCCGTGCCGTCAGTTCGCCCCGGTCTACGAGAAGGCGGCCGAGGACAACCCGGACCTGGTGTTCGGCAAGGTGGACACCGAGGCTCAGCCGGAGCTGGCGGCGGCCTTCGGGATCCAGTCCATTCCGACGCTGATGATCGTCCGGGACCAGGTGGCGGTGTTCGCGCAGCCGGGCGCGCTGCCCGAGGCCGCGCTCGCGGACGTGATCGGGCAGGCCCGCAGGCTGGACATGGAAGAGGTCCGCAAGGCGGTCGCCGAGCAGCAGGCACAGGGCGGGCAGCAGGGCTAGGTCCCCTCGTCGAACTCCCGCCCGCCGCGCGACGCTCCCCCGGCCCGGCGGCGGGGAGGTGCCCCCGGGCACGCACTCCCCGAGCTCTCGGCTTCTCCCCCAGGTTCTCGACTCCGCTCGAACAGGGGAACCCCATGAGCAACAGGGGAACTCCATGAGCAGAGGGGGGCATCCCCATGAGCAGGGGGGCTTCCATGACGGACGCCGCGCGGCCCGTCCTCCGGGCGGACGGCGGGAACGCGGCGACAGGGCTCGATGCGGTGGCAGAGCGGCCGGCATGCGGTGGCAGAGCGGCCGGCATGCGGTGGCAGAGCGGCCGGCATGCGGTGGCAGAGCGCCCGGTGGGGCCGCTCAGCTGGACTCGCGGTGGATCACCCGCGCGCCCAGCACCGGGTGTCTCTCGGGCGGGGCGCCGGGGTCGCGTACGGCGCGGTCGACCAGTTCGGCGAGGTCGCGGACCGAGGGCAGGTCGGTGTGGACGGTGCTCAGCCGGGGCCGCAGCAGCCGGCCGAGCATGAGGTCGTCGGCGCCGATCACGGCCGTCTCCTCGGGGATGCGCAAGCCCTCGTCCTGCAGGGCGCGCATCAGCAGCATCGCGTACTCGTCGTTGTAGGCGAACACCGCGTCCAGGCCGAGGTCGCGCCAGCGGGCGGCGAGGCGGGCCGCGCGGTCCTCGTCGTAGCCGAGGGGCAGTTCGGTGACGTAGGCGCCGGTGCCCTCCAGGGCCCGTCGCACGCCCGCCAGGCGTGGGCGGGAGAACACCTCCAGGCCGCTCTCCTCGGGCACGACCACGCCGATGCGCCGCCGGCCGCGCTCGTACAGGTGGGCGCCGGCCGCGTGGCCCACGCTCTCGTGGTCCATGAGCAGGGCGTGGGCGCCCTCGACGGCCTCGGGGCCGAGGGTGACCACGGCCCGGGCGCCGGAGCGCTTGAGCACCGCGACGCCCCGGGGGCCGAGCCCCGAGCCGGGCACCAGGACGGCGACCGGCCGCAGTTCCGCCCAGGCCCGGGCGGCCTCGTCGCCGTGCGGGCCGGCGGTGCCGTGCTGGACGACGGTGTAGTCGAGGCGGCCGAGCGCCCCCTGGAGTTCGTTCAGGAACCGGCCGTAGAGCGCGCCGGCCGGAGCGGACGGGGCGGGCATCAGGACCATACGGCTGTGCCCCGCGCGCAGGCTGCGGGCCGCCGCGTGCGGCACGTACCCGAGCTCCTCGGCGGCCTTGTGGACGCGGCGGCGGGTGGGCTCGCTGATGCGTACGGCCCCGGTGTTGTTCAGGACGTAGGAGACGGTCGCGCGCGAGACGCCGGCCAGCCGGGCCACGTCGGCGCTCGTGGGCACCGAGCGCGGTACGGGCGGCGGGGGCGCGGCGGGTTTCGGTATCTGCACCATGACGTACCGCATCTTGGCAGAAGCCGCGGACTACCCGTCAGGAGGGTCAACTACCGGAAGCCCAGCCGAAGTTGAAACCCAAACGGCATGGGGCCCACTACTCCCGCGCGGTGCGGGTGACCCGGGCGACCAGGTCGTACCAGCCGGCCTGCAGCCGCTCCATCGGCATCCGGCACTGCTTGGTCAGGTGGTGGATGAGAGGGGGGTCGAGGTATCCCATCAGCGTGTGGGCGAGGAGTTCGCTGTCGGCGTCCGGGGCCGCCTGCCGCAGCAGCATCACGACGTGGGCGTGGCGGACCCGGCGGGGCGGCACGACGTAGCGGCGGTCCGGGCAGGGTTCGGCCGCCAGTTGCAGTTCCAGGTCGTCGGCGGCGCGGCGCAGTGCGGCGCAGCCGAAGGCCCGCAGCCGCTCCACGGGCGGCGCGCCGGGACCCATCGGGGGCTCGCCGCTGAGGAAGGCCGCCTGGAACTTCCTCTCGGAGTGGTCCAGCAGCGCGGTCAGCAGGCCGGTGCGGTCGCCGAAGCGGCGGAAGACCGTGCCCTTGCCCACCTGGGCGGCCGCGGCCACCGCCTCCATCGTGACGCCGGCCGCGCCGTGCTCCGCCACCAGCCGCGCGGCGGCGTCCAGCAGCCGGGCGCGGTTGCGGGCCGCGTCGGCCCGCAGGCCGGGCTCGTCCCCACCGGTGCCGATGTCGAGCAACACGGGCGTCGCCACAGGCTTCTGGGGCTCCTGAGGCTCGGTGAAGGGCGGCAGGACGCGGGACATGAGGACAGCGTAAGGCATGGGGAAGAAAACTGGACCGCGGTCCGGTTGTTCTGCTAGAAATTTAAGCGGACCCCGGTCCGCTTCATTATCGCCCTGTCTCCCCCCAATGGAGCCCCCATGTCTGTTCGCATCCTCGCGCTCGTCGGCAGCCTCCGCGTCGGTTCGCACAACCGTCAGCTCGCCGAGGCCGCGGTGAAGCTCGCCCCGGCGGGCGCCGAGGTCGTGCTGTACGAGGGCCTGGCCGACATCCCGTTCTACAACGAGGACGTCGACGTCGAGGGCGGCGTGCCGGCCGCCGCCGCCCAGCTGCGCGAGGCCGCTCAGGCCGCCGACGCCTTCCTGCTCTTCTCGCCCGAGTACAACGGCACCATGCCGGCCGTGCTGAAGAACGCCATCGACTGGCTGTCCCGCCCCTACGGCGCCGGCGCCATCTCCGGCAAGCCCGTCGCCGTCATCGGCACCGCCTTCGGCCAGTACGGCGGCGTGTGGGCGCAGGACGAGGCCCGCAAGGCCGCGGGCATCGCCGGCGGCAAGGTGGTCGAGGACATCAAGCTGTCCATCCCCGGCTCCGTGACCCGCTTCGCCGAGACCCACCCGGTCGACGACGCCGAGGTCGCCGCGCAGCTCACCGAGGTCGTCACCCGGCTGCAGGGCCAGGCCGGCGACGCGGCGGCCGCCTGAGCCACCCGTCGGGGCCGGAGCCTGCCCGGGCTCCGCCCCCGACGCGCTCGCACCACCTCTCAGTCCAGCTCCGCCAGGCGCCTGACGGCCCGGGAGGCGAAACGGTCGATCCACCCGGCCGGCTCCCCGACGCGCGGGGCGAGGATCACGGTGTCGACGCCGAGCCCGGCGTACCCCTCCAGGTCGCGCAGCAGCGCGTCCAGGTTCTCCCCGGTCGCCGCCTCGCCCGTGTACACGAACGTTTTGCGGATGCCGTCGTAGTCGCGCCCCACGCTGTCGCAGTGCCCGCGCAGCACCTCCAGTTTGTGCCGCAGCTCCTGCGGCGAGGAGGGGATCAGGTTGCACGCGTCGGCGTACTGGGCGACCAGGCGCAGCGTCTTCCTCTCCCCACCGCCGCCGACCATGATCTCCGGGCGGGGAGAGCTCACCGGCGGCGGCACGCACAGGGTCTCGGCCAGCCGGTAGTGCCTGCCCTCGAAGGGGCCGTCGTCGAACGGGTCCCACATCCGCAAGCAGATCCGCAGCGTCTCCTCCAGCCGCTCGAAGCGCTCGGCGAGCGGCGGGTACGGCACGCCGAGACCGTGGTGCTCACGCTCGTACCAGGCCGCCCCGAGGCCGAGCACGGCCCGGCCGCCGGACAGCACGTCGAGCGTGGTGGCGATCTTGGCGAGCAGCCCGGGGTGCCGGTACGTCACTCCGGTCACCAGGGCGCCCAGCCGCACCGTGGAGGTCTGCCCGGCCAGGAAGCCCAGGGTGGTGTAGGCCTCCAGCATCGGGGCCTCGGCGCCGCCGTTGAACTCCATCTGGAAGTAGTGGTCCATGACCGAGATCCAGCTCAGCCCGGCCGCCTCGGCCGCCTGACCCGCGGCGGCCAGTTCGGCACCGAGGGCGGGCGCGCCGCCCGGGTGGCCGAAGCGGTTGATGTGCACGCCGACCCGCATGTCCGTCTCCCTCTCCGAGGGCCTTCACCGACTGTTACGACGCTAGTTCCTCGAGCGCGCTCCAGGTCGAGGACCGCCGCCGGGTCCGGGTGGGTACACGGGGAACGGCCGCACGAGCGGCCGCTTCCCCGTACGAGGAGACGCCCATGACCCAGGCCCCGCCCCCGTTCGACCCCGAGCTCGCCGCCGCGCTGGATGCCGTGGAGGACGTACGGCCGGGTCTGACCCCGCAGGACATCCGGGCCGCCCGGCAGGCCCTCGCCCTCGGCGCGGCGGCCGGGCCGGACCTGACCATGGACGGTGCCTTCGCGGTGGAGGACCGTACGGTGCCGGGGCCCGGGGGCGCGCCCGGCGTCCCGCTGCTGGTCTGCCGGCCCACCACTGCGCCGGGCGGTGCGGCGCGGCCCGTCCTGTACTACGTGCACGGCGGCGGCCTCGTCGTCGGGAACAACCGGCTCGGCGTGGACACGGCGCTGGCCTGGGCGAAGGAGCTGGGCGCGGTCGTGGTGTCGGTGGAGTACCGGCTGGCGCCCGAGCATCCGCACCCCGCGCCGGTCGAGGACGTGTACACGGGCCTGCTGTGGACGGCGGAGCACGCCGGGGAACTCGGCGGCGACCCGGAGCGCGTCGTCATCGCGGGCACCAGTGCGGGCGGCGGTCTGACCGCCGCGCTGGCCCTGCTGCTGCGGGACCGCGGCGGACCGCGGCCGTTCGGCCAGATGCTGATGTCCCCGATGCTCGACGACCGCAACGACACGCCGTCCGCCCACCAGATGGCGGGCGTCGGCCTCTGGGACCGCACGGCGAACGAGACCGCGTGGACGGCACTGCTCGGCGACCGGCGCGGCGGACCCGGCGTGCCGCCGTACGCCGCCCCCGCCCGTGCCGCGGACCTCTCCGGCCTGCCCCCGGCCTTCCTCGACGTCGGCTCCGCGGAGACCTTCCGCGACGAGGTCGTCACCTACGCCTCCCGCATCTGGCAGGCCGGCGGCGTCGCCGAGCTCCACGTCTGGCCCGGCGGCTTCCACGGCTTCGACGCCCTCGCCCCCGGGGCGGCCCTGTCCCGGGCCGCCCACACGGACCGGCTGGACTGGCTGCGCAGGCTTCTGGGGAGGTGAGCAGGCCCCTCGCGCATCCGGGCCCGGACTCGGTCGCGCGTCCGAAACGGGGTACCCGGGCCGGGCGAAACAGGCGAGAGGGCGGCCGGCATGAACGACGATCCGCACAGCGACGAGCCGATCACCTTCCCCGACCTGACCGTCTTCAACCCCGCACCGGTGGCCGTGGCCCTGTGCCGCGGGCCGGAGCATGTCCTGGTCTACACCAACGACACCTATCGGCGCCTCTTCGGTGCCCGTCAGTACGGTGTCCCGGCCCGGCAGCTGCTCACCGACCTGAAGCAGCAGCAGATCTTTCAGCTCATGGACACCGTCTACAAAACGGGTGAGCCGGTCGTCATCGGCCCGCAGAGCCCGATGACCCTGCGGGACGAGCGGGGAGTGATCCGTGACCGGTGGTTCAACATCAGCCTGTCGCGCTCGGCCCTGCAGATCCCACCCGGTGAGCCGACGGGTCCCGGGGACCACGGGGTACTGGTGGTACTCGTGGACGTCACCGGTGAGGTGACCGCCAAGGAGGCCGCCCACGAGCAGGCGGAACAGCGGCGGCGCGCCCTGCTCCGCTACCAGAGTCTGGTCGCGGTGAGTGCCCAGATGGTGTGGGTGGCCGACCCCGAGGGGCAGGTGGTCCAGCTCAGCTCCGGGTGGCGCCGGGTCACCGGCATGCCCGGGGACGAACTGCTCGGGTCGGGCTGGCTGGACAGCGCCCACCCACGGGACCGGGCCGGGCTCGCCGAGGACTGGCACCGGGCGGTGCGCACGGAGCCGGACCTGTTCGAGCACCGCTACCGGATACGGCACCGGGACGGCACCTACCGGCACTGTGCGCTGCGGGTCGTGCCGGTCCGCGAGCACGGCGGCGTCACCGAGTGGGTGGGCGCCTGCGCCGACATCGAGGACCAGTGGCTGCGCGAGCGGCGCAACGACCTGCTCGGCCGGGCGTCGATGGCGGTGTCCGGGCCCGGCCGGCTCGAGTCGGTACTGGAGGCGCTGGGGCGTGTCGTCGTGCCCGAGCCGGCGGACGCGTGCGGCGCCTACCTGCTGCCCGAAGGCGTACGTCCGCAGGCGGCCGGTCCGCTGATGACCACGCACGTCGCCACGGTGACCGGCCCCCGCCTGCCGTCCTTCCCACCCGACGGGAGGCTGCGGGGCGCGCTTCCGGGCGGCCCGTTCGACCATGCGGTACGGCAGGGGCGTACCGTCCTGCGCCGCGTCGGTCCCGCCGGCCTCACCGACACCGACGTGCCGCCGGGGGCGGCGGCATGGGCGCGGGCCGCCGGGATACGGGAGGTCGCCCTGCTGCCGGTGGCCGTGCTCGGCGAGATCCAGGCGGTCGTCGCCCTGTACGCCGCGGACCGTGACCCCTTCGACCCGGAGGAGATCTCCCTGGCCGAGGAGGTCCTCGACCGGACCGCGCCTGCCTTCGGCCGGATGCTGGAGCTGCAGCGCACCCGACGTGTCGCCCTCGCCCTGCAGGAAGGCCTGCTGAGCGACCCTCCAGAAGTGCCCGGGGTGGACATCGTGGCCCGCTACGCGCCCAGCACCGCCGCGAACGAGGTCGGCGGCGACTGGTACGACTCCTTCGTGATCCCCGACGGCGCCACCGCGCTGATCATCGGCGACGTCTCCGGCCACGATCTGCAGGCGTCCGTCACCATGAGCAAGATGCGCAACATGCTGCGCGGCATCGCCGTCGACCGGCGGGAGCCCCCAGGGGACGTACTGCGCCGGCTCGACAGGGCCACCCGGCTGCTGGGCCCCGAGGAGTGCCTGGCCACGTGCGTCTACGCCAGGATCGAGGAGGCCGCGGGCGGTGGCCGGCGGCTCGGCTACAGCGTCGCCGGGCACCCGCCGCCGCTGCTGGTCACCGCCGACGGCCGGGCCCGGTTCCTGGAGGGCGCCCAGGACGTCATGCTCGGCGGGCTCAAGCCCGACGGCCTTCCGCGCGCCAGTGCCGCCGAGCCCCTGGAGCCCGGCAGCACCGTCCTGCTCTACACCGACGGCCTGGTCGAGCGGCCGGCCGAGCACCTGGACCAGGGGCTCGAACGCCTGCGCCGGCGCGCGGCCGCGCTGGCCCGCGCGCCCCTGAGCGCGTTCTGCGACGACCTCCTGCGGGAGGCGTCCACGGTCAGCGGCGACGACATCGCCCTCCTCGCCGCCCGCCTGCCGGCCGCGGCGGGCTGAGCGGGTCCCTGCGGGCGTTGAGCGGCGGCGACGTGAACTCTTCGGCCGCCCGGTCGGCGGTCGCCGTGCGCTCTGTGGCGGTCGCGGTCGCGACTCCCCCGGCCGCACGAGTTCCGCGGCTTCCCCTGTCACCGCCTCGGCCCTGTCACCGCCTCGGCCTCGCGGCGGGGGCGGGGGGCTCCGCCCGGCGGATGCCGGAGTGCCGAACAGCCGGCAGGCCCGGTCGCCGACCGGGCCTGCCGGGACACACCCCCGTCCTGCCCCGCCGGCGTCGTCCTGCCGGGCGGTCACACCGACACGAGGCAGACGCCCAGCGCGATCAGGATGCCGACCTTGGCCAGTTCGAGGGCCACGTAGGCCAGGTGGCCGCGGGAGCGGGGGCCCTCCTCGCCGGCCAGGACCCGGTCGGACCTGCGGTTCAGCCGGGGGCGGACGAAGACCAGCTGGGCGAGGAGCACCGCGGCCACGGCCGCGGTGAGTCCGACGACCGACGCCGGGGCCGCGCCCACGGCGACCGCGACGATCATGACGACGGCCAGCACCGTCTCCACCAGGTTCAGCGCCCGGAAGACCAGCCGGCCGATGCCCAGCCCGACGGGGATGGTCACGCCGGGGGCGCGGAACTTCAGCGGGGCCTCCAGGAAGGAGATGGCCAGCACCATGCCGAGCCAGACGAAGGTGACCGCGCTCGCCAGGGCGGCCGACGTGGTGTTCATGTCGATGCGTTGCCTTTCGGTCGTGTCACGCGGCGGGTGCCTCGCTCGGGCGGGCGGCCAAGTGGGCCAGGCAGGAGTCGGGTTCGGCGAACGGCTCCAGACCGGTCGCGGCCAGCGGGGCGCGCAGTTCGGCCAACGCCCCCTGCATCAGCCCCAGATGGACCGGGCATACCAACTGTCCGTATTCTTCGGCCAGTTCGAGGAAGGGGCAATGCCGCAGCCGGATCCGCTCCGGCGCCTTCCCGGCGCCGCCGCCCTCGGGTTCGGGGGCGAAGCCCAGGTCGTCCAGCAGGGCGACGAGCCGGGCCGCCGAGCGCTCGGCCGTCGGCTGCTGCGAGGGCGGCAGCGGGTCGACCAGGAAGCCGCCCCACGCGCGGCCCGCCTCCGTCGCGGCCTCCCGCGCCCCGGGGCCCTGGGAGGCCAGCTGCCCGAGCAGGATCTGCGCCAGGAGCCGGTAACTGCGCGTCCCCCTGCGGTCCATGCCGGGCCGGGGGGCGTAGACGGTACGGGGGCGGCCGGGTCCCGAGGGTGCCTCGACCTGCCGTACGACCAGGCTCTCGGCCACCAGGGCGTCCAGGTGGAAACGGACGGTGTTGGGGTGGACCCCGATCCGCTCGGCCGCCTCCGCGACGCCCAGCGGACGGGCGGCGGCGCGCAGCACGTCCAGCACCTCGCGGCGGCGGGGGCTCTCCCGTGGGACGGTCACGTCCAGTCACCTCATTTCACCTGCGGCGGTCGGTTTTTCACGAATCCTACATGTAATAATCGTAGGCCCGGGACGAGGCCCGGACGAAAGAGGGGTGCGCCATGACATCGCCTTCCGCGCGCGGCACCGGGCCGGCCGACGGGGCGGAGCCGGAACCGCGGGTCCTGTGCGACGCCCGGGCCCTGGCCGACGCTCCGCCGGTACCGGCCGGTGTGCTGTGGAAGCTGGACGAGCCCGGACGCCAGCTCGACGCGAACGTCGTGCGCCTGGCGCCGGGGAAAAGCGTCGCACCGCACCGCGAACCGGACCTGGACGTCCTGCTGTTCGTCGTCGCGGGCAGCGGCGTACTCGGCGCGGGCACCGGCGACGAGCCGCGGCGACTGGACGAGGGCGTGGCGGTCTGGCTGCCGCACGGCTCCACGCGCAGCCTCACCGCCGGCGAGGACGGACTGGCCTACCTCACCGTCCACCGCCGCCGCCCCGGCATGTGGATCCGTCGCCGCGACGACGCCTCCTGACCGGCCGGCACCCGCCTCCGGCGACCGGTGCGGCACCCGCCCCCGGCCGTACGCGGGTCGAGCACCGTACGCCCGAAGTCGGCGCGCTCCGGGGGACGTTCTAGGGTTCCCTCCGTGACTGCCTTCAGCAACTTCCCCGACTCCACCGACTCCACCGACGAGAACGTTCCCGGCCGGTACGGCCCCACCGCCACCACCGAGGCCGACCCCCGCCGGGTCGGCCCGGTGCGCACCGAGTACACGCCCGCGCACGACGGCGACCCGGACCCCGGTGAGATCGTCTGGACCTGGGTGCCCTTCGAGGAGAACGACGGCCGGGGCAAGGACCGTCCGGTGCTGGTGGTGGCGCGGGAGGCCGCCGGCACGTTCCTCGCCGTGCAACTGTCCAGCAGGGCGCACGACGGCGCAACAGGGGGCGCGGCGCAGCCGCTCCAGCGGAGCCGGGGCTTGCCCCGGTGGGTGGCGATCGGGAACGGGCCCTGGGACCGCTCGGGCCGGGACTCCTGGGTGGACGTCGACCGGGTGCTGCGCCTGCACGAGGACGGCATGCGCCGCGAGGCGTGCGCGCTGGACCGCATGCGCTTCAACCTCGTCATACACCGGCTGCGGGAGCGCTACGGCTGGGCCTAGGACCGGTTCCAAGGGCCCCGGCGGACCGCCCGCCGGGGCCGGGCCGCGCGCCTCCGGAGTCGCGAATCAGGCGATTCGGCGCCAGGATTGTCACGATCTGTACCCTTGTGCGGATCGGTCGGAGGGTTTTGGCTGGGACGGTGTGACGCCGGCCCGGCCCACCGACCCGGGCCGGTGACGTGCTGGAATCGCAGGAGGATCCTGACATGTCCGATTCGGCAAGTGGCTGTACGGGCCCCCGTACAGCCGTCACCGAAGCCGAGGCCGAGGCCCTGGTCAACGGCATCTGTTTCAAGACCGGACCGCCCCGCCGTCTCGGCGTCGAAGTGGAATGGCTCGTCCACGAGCTGCGCACACCGCGGCTCCCCGTGACACCCGAACGTCTCGAAGCGGCCTACGCCGCACTGCGGACCGTGCCCCTGAGGTCGGCGCTCACCGTCGAACCCGGCGGCCAGCTGGAGCTGAGCTCGCCGCCCGCCGCCTCCCTGATGGAGTGCATCGGCACCGTCTCCGCGGATCTCGACGCCGTCCGCGCCGTACTGGCCCAAGGCGGCCTCCGTCTCGTCGGCCTCGGCCACGACCCCTGGCACACTCCCCGCAGGTTCCTGCGCGAGCGGCGCTACGACGCCCTGGAGGCCTGCCTGGACCGCGGCGGCCCGGCCGGGCGGCACATGATGTGCGCCTCGGCGTCGGTGCAGGTGTGTGTGGACGCCGGCCACGAGGAGCCCGGCCCGCTCGGCCACGGGCGCCGCTGGTGGCTGGCGCACCAGCTGGGCGCGGTGCTGGTGGCCGCCTTCGCCAACTCCCCGCTGCTGGGCCGGAGGCCCACCGGCTGGCTCTCCACCCGGCAGCTGATGTGGACGGAGATCGGCCCCGGCCGGGCCGGCGCTCCCCCGCTGGACGGCGCTCCGCGCACCGCCTGGACCCGGCACGTCCTGGACGCGCCGGTGATGTGCGTACGGCGCGACAACGGCCCCTGGGAGGTGCCGGAGGGGCTGACCTTTCGGCAGTGGGCCCGTGCTCGCCGCCCGAGGCCGCCGACCAGGGAGGACCTCGACTACCACCTCACCACGCTGTTCCCGCCGGTCAGACCGCGGGGCCACCTGGAGCTGCGCATGATCGACGCGCAGCCCGGCGAGGACGGGTGGATCGTGCCGCTCGCGGTCACGGCGGCGCTGTTCGACGACCCCCAGGCGGCCGAGACCGCCTACCGGGCGGTCAAGCCGCTCACCGAGCGCTCCGGGCCGCTGCCCGCGCCGCACAACCCGCTGTGGACCGGGGCGGCCCGCACCGGGCTTGCCGACCCCGAGCTGCACGAGGCCGCCGTCGCCTGCTTCACGGCCGCCCTGGAGGCCCTGCCCCGGCTCGGCGCCACCACCGAGGTCACGGACGCCGTCGCCGCGTTCCAGGACCGCTACGTCCGCAAGGGCCGCTGTCCCGCCGACGACCTGCTCGAACGACTGCGCGGCACGGACGGTCGCGCCCACGGGAAGGACACAGCGACATGACCGACCCCGCCCTCGACGCCGACGCACTGCGCGACCGGGCGCTGCGCTCGCTCACCACGGCCCGTGACCGCACCACCCTGCTGACCACCTGCGTGGAGGACCCCGACCTCACCGCCCAGCACTCGCCCCTGATGTCCCCGCTGGTGTGGGACCTCGCCCACATCGGCAACCAGGAGGAGCTGTGGCTGCTGCGGGCGGTCGGCGGCCGGGAGGCCCTGCGCCCCGAGATCGACAGCCTCTACGACGCCTTCGAGCACCCGCGCGCCGAACGCCCCTCCCTGCCGCTGCTCGCACCCGACGAGGCCCGCGCCTACGCGGCCGAGGTGCGCGGCCGGGCGCTGGACCTGCTGGAGTCGACCGACTTCCACGGCACGCGGCTGACCGAGGCCGGCTTCGCCTTCGGCATGATCGCGCAGCACGAACAGCAGCACGACGAGACCATGCTGATCACCCATCAGCTCCGCAAGGGCCCGCGGGCCCTGACCGCGCCCGACCCGGCCCCGGCGCCGCTGTTCACCGGCCCGGCCGAAGTCCTGGTCCCCGGCGGCCCGTTCACCATGGGCACCTCCACCGAGCCGTGGGCGCTGGACAACGAACGGCCCGCGCACGTGCGCGAGGTGGCGCCGTTCCGGATCGACACGACTCCGGTGACGAACGGCGCGTACCTCGCGTTCGTCGAGGACGGCGGCTACACCGACCCCCGCTGGTGGACACCGGACGGCTGGGCCCACGTACGGCGGCACGGGATCACCGCGCCCCTGTACTGGCGGTGCGACGGCGGGCAGTGGCTCAGGCGCCGCTTCGGCGTCACCGAGGCCGTACCGCCCGACGAGCCGGTGCTGCACGTGTGCTGGTACGAGGCCGACGCCTACGCCCGCTGGGCCGGGCGCCGGCTGCCCACCGAGGCCGAGTGGGAGAAGGCGGCCCGCCACGACCCGGCCACCGGCCGCTCCACGCGCTACCCGTGGGGCGACGCCGACCCCGCGCCCCAGCACGCCAACCTCGGCCAGCGGCACCTGCGCCCGGCTCCGGCCGGCAGCTACCCGGACGGTGAATCACCGCTCGGCGTACGGCAGTTGATCGGGGACGTGTGGGAGTGGACGGCGAGCGACTTCCTCCCCTACCCGGGCTTCACCGCGTTCCCGTACAAGGAGTACTCGGAGGTGTTCTTCGGGCCGGAGTACAAGGTGCTGCGCGGCGGTTCGTTCGCCGTGGACCCGGTGGCCTGCCGGGGCACGTTCCGCAACTGGGACCACCCGGTCCGGCGGCAGATCTTCTCAGGGTTCCGCACGGCCCGTTCGGAGGATGCCTGATGTGCCGTCACCTGGCGTACCTGGGACCGGAGGAACCGCTCGGCCGGCACCTCGTGGAACCGTCCCACGGCCTGTACCGGCAGGCGTGGGCGCCCCGGCACCAGCGGTACGGGACGGTCAACGCCGACGGCTTCGGGGTGGGCTGGTACGCCGAGGGCGACCCGGTGCCGGCCCGCTACCGCCGGGCCGGTCCCGTCTGGGCCGATCTGTCCTTCGCCGACCTGGCCCGGGTGGTGCGCACCACGGCGCTGCTCGCGGCGGTGCGGGACGCGACCCTCTCGGGCGCGGACGCAGAGGCCGCGGCGGCGCCGTTCGCCGCGGACCGCTGGCTGTTCAGCCACAACGGGGCCGTCACCGGCTGGCCGGACTCGCTCGCCGCGGTGTCCCGCACCCTGCCGCCCCGGGACCTGCTGGAGCTGGAGGCACGCAACGACTCCGCGCTCGTGTGGGCGCTGGCGCTGGCCCGGCTGCGGGCCGGTGACGAGGCGGGGCAGGCGCTCGCCGACACCGTGCTGGAGGTCGCCGCGGCGGCCCCCGGCTCGCGGCTCAACCTGCTGCTCACCGACGGCGCGACGATCACCGCAACCGCCTGGGGCGACACCCTGTGGTACCTGGCCGAACCCGGCCGCCGCACGGTGGTGGCCTCCGAACCCTACGACGACGACCCGCGATGGCTCCGGGCCCCCGACCGCACCCTGCTCGCGGCGAGTCGCACGGACGTCCTGCTCACCCCGCTCAAGGACCTCACCGAGGACCTGGCATCCGCCCCATACGAGGAGCCCCGTACGTGAGCGATTTCCATGTCACCCGCACGCTGCCCGAGGACTCCACGGCCGCCGCGCTGCGCGCCGACGTCCTGCACGGCCTGACCTCTGCCCCCAAGTGGCTGCCGCCGAAGTGGTTCTACGACGCGCACGGCAGCGAGCTGTTCGAGCGGATCACCGAACTGCCCGAGTACTACCCGACGCGCGCCGAACGCGAGATCCTCGCCGGCCGCGCCGCCGAGATCGCCGTCGCGCTCCCCGCCCGCACCCTGGTCGAACTGGGTTCCGGCTCCTCGGAGAAGACGCGCTACCTGATCGACGCGCTGACCGGCCTGCACACCTACGTCCCCGTCGACGTCAGCGGCACCGCGCTGGAACAGGCCGGGCGGGCGCTGGCCGCCGAGCGGCCGGGGCTGCGCGTGCACGCGCTGATCGCCGACTTCACCGCCGGCCTGACCCTGCCCGACACTCCCGGCCCGCGGCTGCTGGCGTTCCTCGGCGGCACGATCGGCAACCTGCTGCCCGCCGAACGCGCCGGATTCCTGACCCAGGTGCGCGCCCTGCTCCGCCCCGGCGACGCGCTGCTGCTCGGCACGGACCTGGTCAAGGACGAGGAGGTGCTGGTCAGGGCGTACGACGACGCGGCCGGGGTGACGGCCGCGTTCAACAAGAACGTCCTGAGCGTGGTCAACCGCGAACTGGGCGCCGACTTCGAGCCGGACGCCTTCGACCACGTGGCGCTCTGGGACTCCGGCAGGGAGTGGATCGAGATGCGGCTGCGCTCGCGCACCGCGCAGACCGTGAAGGTGCCCGCGCTCGGTCTCGCCGTGGACTTCGCGGCGGGCGAGGAGCTGCGCACCGAGGTGTCGGCGAAGTTCCGCAAGGAGGGGGTGCGCGAGGAACTGGCCTCTGCCGGACTGGAGTTGGCGCGGTGGTGGACGGACGGCGAGGGACGCTTCGCGCTGTCGCTGAGCGTGGTGCGGTGAGATCGCCGGCCGGGGTGGGCGCTGTTTCCGGGCCGTCACCCCGGTCCGGGCCGTCACCCCGGCCCGCACCGTTACCCCGGCCCGCACCGTCACCCCGGCGCCAGTCGCTCGGTGATCCGCTGTGAGGCGCGGCGGGCCTCGGTGGCCGGGTCGGCTCCGGAGAGCACCTTCGTCATGTACTCCTTGATGGGGTTGTCGGCCTCGACCGCCGCCCACTGCTCCGTGTTGGGGGTCGCCCGGCCGTGCGCGGCGCCCGCCGCCATGGCCGCGACCCCCTCCTCGCCCGCGACGGCGTCGGCGAGCGTCGTCTTGTTGGGGACGTAGTTCATGGTGCGGGCCAGGTCGGTGTTCCACTTGGCGCCGGTCAGGGCGGCGACGACGGCGACGGCGCCGTCCCGGTCGGTGGTGTTCCTGGGCACGACGAGGTCGGAGCCGCCGGTGAAGACGGTGCCCGGCCGGGCGGCGGTCCTGCCGGGCACGGGGAAGAAGCCCAACTTGTCCTTGAGGGCGGGGTTCTGCTGCACGACGGTCCGGGCGAGGCCGGGCACGGCCACGATCTGGGCCACCTGACCGCCCGCGAACACCTCGGCCTGCGGCGGGTGTTCCTCGTCGGCGTCGACCGGGCCCCGGCCGAGCGCCTGCAACTCCCGGTAGAAGTCCATGCCGCGCAGCGCGGCGGGGGTGTCCAGGGTGCCCTTCCATGCGTCGTTGCCCTGCTGGGCGAGGTCGCCGCCCTCGTCCCAGATGAAGCCGGAGAGCGTGTACCAGTCCTGTCCGGCCAGGTAGATGCCCTGGTTGCCGCCGGTGTTGAGCTTCTCGGTGGCGGCGATCCACTCGGCCCGGGTGCGCGGCGGGGAGGAGATGCCCGCCTCCTCGAACAGGTCCTTGCGGTAGACGACGACCCGGTTGGCCGCGTACCAGGGGATGCCGTACTGCGCGGAGTTGTCCAGCCCGGGTTCGGCCAGGCCGGGCAGCCAGTCGTCCATGCCCCAGTCCCGCATCGACTCCAGGGTGAGGTTGGTCAGCCTGCCGCCCTTGGCGTACTGCGCGACCTGCGTGTTGCCGACCTCGATGACGTCGGGGCCACCGCCGCGGGAGTCCGCCCCGAGGGCGGCCTGCACCTTCGGGCCGATGCCGGTCCAGTCCTGGATGCGGATGTCGAGGCGCAGGTCGCCGTGGGTGCGTTCGAAGTCCTCGGTGAAGCGGCGCAGGAAGTCGTCCGACGCGCTGCCCTTCATCAACCACACGGTGACGGTGTGCCGCCCGCCGTCCCGCGACAGCACACCGCAGGCACTGATCAGACAGACGGAGGAACACAGCAGGGCGAGGAGGCGACGACGTCTCACGAGGGGGGTCCTGTTCTGTACGAGGCGACGAAGGCGTCCGAGGCACAGGGAAAGGGGCCCGACGTGGGGGGAACGAGCAGGGGCTCGCGCCGGTGGCTGGAATCTTGGTACAGACCAATGCCGGGGTCAAGGGGAGGGGATCACACGGAGCGCGGCTGACCGGCCGCACGCCTCGCGCTCCACCTCCGCATACGGCACGGTGGAGTGACGCGCGCCACACGCAGTCCGCAGTCCGTCGAGAGGAGCACCCGCATGCCCGAGCACGTCTACCGGGTCACGGAGATCGTCGGCAGCTCGCACGAGGGCGTCGACCAGGCCGTCCGCAACGCCATCGCGCGCGCCTCGCAGACCCTGCGCCACCTGGATTGGTTCGAGGTGACCCAGATCAGGGGCCAGATCGAGAACGGGCAGATCGAGAACTACCAGGTGGGCCTGAAGGTCGGCTTCCGGATCGAGGACACGGGCTGAGGAGACGCGCTGAGGACATGAGCCGAGGAGACGCGCTGGGGGGACACGAGCCGGGGCACGGGCCGGCAGCGGCGGCCGCTCAGGTCCGCCCCTCGCACTCCTGCGCGGTCCTCAGCTCGGCCGACGGGGCCGCCCAGCGGGCGCGCAGGACGTGGAACCCCGCCCGTTCGGCGTCCTCGCACACCAGCCCGTCGTCGTCCACGAGGACACGGATCTCCCGGTCGCGGGCGAGCCGGCGCAGGACCTCCAGCTTGGTGCGGCGCGCCGGCCTGCGGTCGGCGTCGCGCCGCATGTACACCCGCCCCTCGGGCAGCCCGTGCGCGGCGAGCCAGTCCAGCGTGTCCGGGCGGCACCGCTCGGGCCGCCCGGTGAGATAGACGATCTCGCACTCGACGGCACTCCTCCGGAGCAGCTCGACGCCCTGCTCGATCGGCGGGTCCGCGGGCGCCGCGGCGAAGAAGGCGTCCCAGTCGCGGGGCCGGCGCTCGAGGAACCGCTGCCGGTGCGCGGTGTCGGCGAGGGTGTTGTCCAGGTCGAACACGGCGAGCGGCCGTCTGCTGCTGTCCGTCACGGTCCCAGCGTAATGAAGCGCGATGGAGCGACCCCCGTCCGGATGCGGGCCGGGGGCCCACGCCCGATGCTGGGTACATGTCCGGACCACTGCCCGTGATCGTGCACCCGCCTTCCCCGACGGGCGGTCGGCGCGTGCGCGTGAACGGCGAGATACTGGGGCTGGCCTACAGCGTCGCGGACGTCGCCGAGTTCCTGCACCGCGCGGGCCTCGAGGTCGACCCGATGGAGGTGGCGGTCTCCCCGCTCATCGACTGGCGCGGAGGCGGCCCGGAGTACTGGGGCCCGGAGCCCCGGAACCCGCCCGGCCGACCGCTCCGGAGCCCGTCCGACTGACCGCCACGGAACCCGTCCGGCCGACCGCCACGGAACCCGTCCGGCCGACCGCCGCAGGGATCCGCCGGGGAAACCTGCCCCGGGAATCCTGGGGACGCCCCCGCGTTGAACCGGGTGTGAGCTCCCTGATCGCCTCCACCCGCTTCTCCGTCCTCGACCGCTCCCGCACCCGCGAGGGCCACCCGCCCGCCGAAGCCCTGCGGGACACGATACGGCTGGCGCGGGAGGCGGAGGCCCTGGGCTACCACCGCTTCTGGGTCTCGGAGCACCACGGCGTACCGGGCGTCGCCGGCTCGGCGCCGACGGTACTGGCCGCCGCGGTCGCCGCCGCGACGTCCACGATCCGGGTCGGCACCGGCGGAGTGATGCTCCCCAACCACCAGCCTCTGGTCGTGGCCGAACAGTTCGGCGTCCTGGAATCGCTGCACCCCGGCCGCATCGACATGGGCCTCGGCCGCTCGGTCGGCTTCACCGACGGCGTACGCAAGGCCCTGGGCCGCGACAGGCACGCGGCAGCGGACTTCGCGGCGCAGCTGGCCGAGCTCCTCGGCTGGTTCGACGGCACGTCGCCGACCGGCGTCCGCGCCCGCCCCGCCGAGGGCCTGCGGGTCCCGCCCTTCGTCCTGGCCTTGAACGAGGGCGCGGCCATCGCCGCCGAGGCGGGCCTCCCCCTGGTCATCGGCGACCTGCGCGACCGCGAGAAGATCCGGCGCGGCATCGACACATACCGCGCGGCCTTCCGCCCCTCCCCCTGGGCACAGACCTG
>NZ_POTZ01000539.1 GCF_003236365.1 Streptomyces sp. NTH33 | reverse complement strand
GCCGAGGTGGTGGGCGGTGCGGCGGGCCAGCTCCGTCCCGCTGTCCCCGCGGCGCAGGGGCAGCAGCAGGACCGTGCCGCCGTCGCGGGCGGCGGCAAGGCCCTGCCGGGTGGCGGCCAGATGGGAGGCCGCGGACCACAGACGGCGGCGGGCGGCGGCCTCCTGCTCGGCGTCGGCGGCCGGGGCGTCGAGGCGGGCGGCGAGCACGACGTGCGTGGCGTCGAGGTCGGCGTGCAGCCGGGCGGCGCGCTCGCGCAGCAGGCGGGGGTCGCGGTCGCGGGCGTCCAGGAGGTCGTCGAGCAGTTCGCCGCGGACGCGCTGTTCGGCCTCGGCGGCGGACCGTCTGGCGAGCAGCAGCAGCGAGGTGACCATCGCGGCCCGCTCCAGCGTGCGCTGGTCGACGGGGTCGAGGCCGGGATGGCCGCGCAGCACGAGCGCGCCGAGCAGTTCGCCGCCCGCGGCGACGGCGGCGATCCAGTCCTGGCCGTGCCGCACCGCGTGTCCCCCGGCCCGGGATGCCTCCAGCGCGTCGGCGGGCGCGGCGGTGGCCTCGGTGAAGTCGACGGTGCCGTCGAGCACCTCGGAGACGGCGGCGGCCACGTCGTGGACCCCGCCGCCGCGCAGGACGAGTTCGGCGAGCCGGTCGTGCACGTCCGAGGCACGTTCGATGACCGCGCTGCGGTCGCGGATGATCTCGTTGGCCCGCTCCAGGCCGGCGAGGGCGG
Organism: Streptomyces sp. NTH33; assembly: GCF_003236365.1. Taxonomy (GTDB): domain Bacteria; phylum Actinomycetota; class Actinomycetes; order Streptomycetales; family Streptomycetaceae; genus Streptomyces. The sequence goes on along the minus strand of NZ_POTZ01000539.1, from coordinate 3,545 downwards.
AGCGGGTCTCGGTGAGCAGGTTGGCGCTGTCGATGGCGGCCGCGGCGAGGGCCGCGAAGGAGCCGAGCAGCGCGATCTGCCCGCGTTCGAAGATCCGGGCCCTCCGGTCGGCCGCGAACAGCACGCCGATCACGTGCGGCCCGAGCATGAGCGGCACCCCGAGGATGGCGATCAGGCCTTCGTCCTGTACGCCCGCGTCGATGGTGCCGGTGTGCTGGAAGCGGGCGTCCTTGAAGTAGTCGTCGGTGACGTAGGGGCGGGCCGTCTGTGCGACCAGGCCGCCGAGCCCCTCCCCCATGCCCAGGCGCAGCTGCTGGAAACGGGCCGCGACCGAGCCCTCGGTGACGCGCATGTAGGTGTCGCCGCGGTCGGGGTCGTTGAGGGTGAGGTAGGCGACGTCCGTGCCGAGCAGGGAGCGGGCGCGCTGCACGATGGCCTGCAGCACCGAGTCCAGGTCGCGCAGGCCGGCCAGGTCGTGGGCGGTCTCGAACAGTGCCGACAGCTCCGCCTCGCGCCGCCTTCGCCCTTCCAGCTCGGCGCGCACGCGCAGCGCGAGCAGCCGGGCGTGTTCGAGCGCGCCGATCCACTCGGCCGGCCGGCCCTCGGCGCGGGCGAGCAGCACGGGCTGTTCGTACGCGGCGGTGGGTGCGCCCCGGGCCAGCAGCTCGAGAAAGGGCGCTTCGGCGCTCCCGCTCGCCGGGTCGTCGGTGGCCGGCCCCGTGCCGGCGGGGCGCTCGGTGGACCGCACATGATCGCTGGACATGCTCACAGGATCACCCATCGCCCGCTCCTCGTGGAGAGCCTGTGGAAAACTCCGGAGCGGGCGGGCACCAGGGCGGTGGTCAGTGCGCGCTCCAGCCGCCGTCCAGCACCAGCGAGGTGCCGGTGACGGCGGAGGTGTGCGGACCGCACAGGTACGCCACGGCCTCGGCGACCTCCTCGGGTTCGAGCAGCCGTTTGACCGCGCTGTCCCGCAGCAGCACCTCGGACAGCACGCGCTCCTCGGAGATGCCGTGGGCCCGCGCCTGGTCGGCGAGCTGCCTCTCGACCAGGGGCGTGCGCACATAGCCGGGGTTCACGCAGTTGGAGGTGACGCCGTGCGGGGCGCCTTCGAGGGCGGTGGTCTTGGACAGCCCCTCCAGGCCGTGCTTGGCGGCCACGTACGCCGACTTGTAGGCGGAGGCGCGCAGGCCGTGGACCGAGGAGATGTTGACGATCCGGCCCCACCGCTGCCCGTACATGTGCGGCAGGGCGCCGCGGATGAGACGGAACGGCGCCTCCAGCATCACGGTGAGCACGGTGTGGAAGGCCTCGGGCGGGAACTCCTCGATGGGGCGCACCAGTTGCAGCCCGGCGTTGTTGACGAGCACATCGGTGCCGGCGGCCGCCCGCTCGGCGGCGTCGAGGTCGGTGAGGTCCAGGACCCGCGGTTCGAGGATGTCGGCCAGTGGGCCCGCCTGCTCGGCGAGCGCGTCCAGGCCCGCCGCGTCCCGGTCGACGGCTCTGACCTTCGCCCCGGCGGCGGCCAGCCGCAGCGCGCAGGCGCGGCCGATGCCGCTCGCGGCGCCGGTGACGAGCGCGGTACGGCCGCCGAGGTCGAGCGAGGGAGCGTGGGGGGCGGGGAGGTGGCTGGGCGAGGTCATACGCCGACCCTAGGCAGGGCCCCCACCTCCCCCCATGTGGGCACGTCCTATATTTCAGCCGGACTCCATAGGGTCGAACCATGTGGGCGCATCAGACATGGCCTGCTTGATCCGGAACAGGCCGAACCCGTTCAGGTCGGGCAGCGCGTCCACGGCGAACCAGCCCACCTCCAGCGACTCGTCGTCGTTGACCCGTGCCTGGCCGCCCACGGCACGGCAGCGGAAGGTGATGTCCATGTACTGGCAGATGTCGCCGTTGGCGTAGGTGACGGGGTTCAGCGCCTGGACGAGGACCACCCGCTCCACGACGCAGCGCACCGCGGTCTCCTCGTGGACCTCGCGCACGGCGCAGGCGGCCGGCTGCTCGCCCGGCTCCGGGATGCCGCCGATCACTGACCACCTGCCGGTGTCGGAGCGGCGGCCCAGCAGCACTCTGCCCTCGTCGTCGAAGACGATGGCGGTGACCCCGGGAAGCCACAGCAGCTGGTTGCCCGCGGTGGCCCGGATCGTGCGGATGAAGTCAGGAGTGGCCATGGAGCGACCCTAGCCAGTGCCGCAGCAGGCACCGTTCGCCCCGCAGGTCGTGACGCGCGTCGGTCGATGTCCGCGGTCGGCCGGCGTGGTCGGGGGACACGGCTCGGCCTGCCATCGGCTCCGCCGCCACGGCGATGCGCTTCGCGCGTTGTGCTGTCGGCTGCCGCGACGGCGGCCCCGGAAAACGGTTCGACGACTTCGCGGGATCCTGGCACAGTGGCGCGCCATGACGGACACCGAGCTTGTGACCGCCGCGGACGTACAGCTCATGCAGGGTCTGGCGCAGCGCGTCACCGCCACCCGCCCGGACCTGGTGAACAGCGACGCTTCGTTCCGGACAGCCTGACGACGCCGCGCCGCCCGGACCGGCGTCCGAACGTTGCGTCACATCACCGGGCGGACAAAGGACGTCTGATGCGGCACCCGTACTCCAGCAGGCTTCGTTCGCCCTGTTGGCGGCCGGCATGCCGTCAGGACAGACTGCTCCGCATGGAGTTGATCGCGCAGGGACGGGACGCAGACGTGTATGCCCTGGACGGGTCCAGGGTGTTGCGGCGTTATCGGCAGGGGGGACCGACGGAGCTGGAAGCGCGGTTGATGACACATCTGGCGGCCTGCGGGTATCCCGTGCCGAAGGTGTACGAGATCACCGATACCGACATGGTTCTGGAACGGCTGACCGGGCCGACGATGCTGGATGCGCTGGCCCGGCGCCCGTGGCGGGTCGGCTCCCTCGGCCGGACGTTGGGCCGCCTCCACGACCGGTTGCATGCGTTGCCGGCGCCGAAGTGGCTGCCCCGGCGGTTCGCGACGGCAGGTGACGACCGGGTGCTGCACCTGGACCTGCATCCGGGCAACGTGCTTCTGACCCGGCGGGGCCCCGTGGTGATCGACTGGCGCAACGCGGGCGCCGGTGATCCGGCTGCGGATGTGGCGATGACCATGGTCACCGTCGGCAGCGCGGAGGTTCCCGGACTGGCCGTCCGCCTGGGACGACGTCTGCTGGTGCACAGCGTGCGCAAGGGCTGCCGAACCGATCCTGCGGGACGTATCCGGGAAGTGACCGAAGCCAAGCTGGCCGACCCGAACCTCACGCCTGCGGAGGCGGCGTGGCTGCGGCGTCGTGCCGGCGGCCGGACCGGGCAGCCAGGCTGCTGATCGGTGGCCGGGCGTGTACGGGTTCGTGAGATCGATGACGAGGAGGGCCGGCGACTGCCGGGAATCGTCCGCCGGGGCAGCGGCTCGGTAGTGTCGAGCACCTGTGCGCGATCGCCGACGGCGAGGTCACACCCGACAAGGGCGGGCCGGAGGTCGTCCTCCGCCTGGACGAGTGCGGGCCCTCGCGGATCTCCGTGTAGATCGAGCGGG
>NZ_POTZ01000538.1 GCF_003236365.1 Streptomyces sp. NTH33 | reverse complement strand
GAGGTGACCATCCCGCCCCTGCTCCCGGGCCTGCTGCCCGGCCTCGGCATCGAGGCGGAGGACGCCAAGTAGCGGGTGTACGGCGGCGGGGGTGCCCTTGGTGAGGGGGCACCCCCGTCGCCGTAGGGCGGCTCAGGTCTGAAAACCCGGGTCAGAAGAACAGACCAGGAGAACGGCTCAGAAGAACACGGACCTTCGCTGCACCAGCAGCTTGTACAGCGTGTGCTGGATCTGTTCGCGGACCTGGTCGGTCAGGTTGAACATCAGCATCGGGTCCTCGGCCGCCTCCGGCGGGTAGCCGTCCGTCGGGATCGGCTCGCCGAACTGGATGGTCCACTTCGTCGGCAGCGGGATCATGCCCAGGGGGCCCAGCCACGGGAAGGTCGGCGTCAGCGGGAAGTACGGGAAGCCCAGCAGCCGCGCGAGGGTCTTGGCGTTGCCGATCATCGGATAGATCTCCTCGGCCCCGACGATCGAGCACGGGACGATCGGCACGCCCTGGCGCAGAGCGGTGGAGACGAAGCCGCCGCGGCCGAACCGCTGCAGCTTGTAGCGCTCGCTGAAAGGTTTCCCGATGCCCTTGAAGCCCTCCGGCATCACCCCGACCAGTTCCCCCTCCCCGAGCAGCCGTTCGGCGTCCTCGGTGCAGGCGAGGGTGTGACCGAGCTTGCGGGCGAGCTCGTTGACCACCGGCAGCACGAAGACCAGGTCGGCCGCGAGCAGCCGCAGATGCCGGTCCGCGGGATGGTGGTCGTGCACGGCGACCTGCATCATCAGCCCGTCCAGCGGCAGCGTGCCGGAGTGGTTGGCGACGATCAGCGCACCGCCCTTGGCGGGGATGTTCTCGATGCCCTTCACCTCGACCCGGAAGTACTTCTCGTACACCGGCCGCAGCAGGGACATCAGGACCTGCTCGGTGAGCTCGGCGTCGTAGCCGAAGTCGTCGACGTCGTAGTCCCCGGTGAGCCGGCGGCGCAGGAACGCCAGGCCGTTCGCGACGCGCTGCTCCATTCCGTCGTCCCGCGCCGGCCGGCCCGACGGCTGCGGCGGCTGTTCCTCGGTGGTCACGGGGACATCCTCCTGCGCGGCCTCCCCGCCGGGCAGGGCCCTGACCTCGCGGACCGCCGCGGGCTCGCCGCCGGTGTGCCGGCTGCCCGTGCCCCGGCGTCGCGACGGCCGCTGTACGGAGCCCCCGCGGGACCGGTCGTCGTCGAACGGAATGACCTTGGCGTCCGCCATGGTTGCTGCGCTCCTCAGTCGGCGCTCTGGGTCTGGGAGTGGCCACTGCCCAGGTGGGACAGCTCGGCGATCCTGTCGACGGCCCCCGCAAGGGCCTCCGGCGGCAACAGCCCGGGGCCACGGCTGCGGGCGAACTCCGCGAAGGTCTCCGCGGTCGTGTACCTGGGTTCGAATCCGAGGGTGTCGCGCATCTGGTCCGTCGCCACGACCCGGCCGTGGGTCAGCAGCCGGATCTGCTCGGGTGAGAAGTCCGTCATTCCCAGCGTACGCACCAGCGAGCCCGCCCACGTGACGGCGGGCAGCGGCAGCGGCACCGTGGGCCGTCCGAGCCGCCGCGCGCACTGCGAGAGCAGCAGCACGCCGTCGCCGGCGATGTTGAACGTGCCGCTGTTGAGCGTGGAGCGGCGCGGCTCGTGCGAGGCGATCCGCAGCACCTCGATCACGTCGTCCTCGTGCACGAACTGCAGCCGCGGGTCGTAGCCGAACACCGTCGGCAGGACCGGCAGCGAGAAGTACGACGCCAGCGGAGTGTCCGCGGAGGGGCCGAGGATGTTGGCGAACCGCAGCACGCACACGGCGACGTCCGGCCGCCGCCTGGCGAAGCCCCGTACGTACCCCTCGACCTCCACCGTGTCCTTCGCGAAGCCGCCGCTGGGCAGCGACTTGGCCGGGGTGGTCTCGGTGAACACGGCCGGGTCCCGGGGCGCGGAGCCGTAAACGTTGGTACTGGACTTCACCACCAGCCGCTTGACCGACGGGGACTTCTGGCAGGCGCCGAGCAACTGCATGGTGCCGATGACGTTGGTCTCCTTGACCGCGGCCCGGCTGCCACTGCCCAGCGCGGTACCGGTCACGTCCATGTGCACGACCGTGTCGGCGGACGTCTCGGCCAGCACGCGCGCGATCGTGGGCTGCCGGATGTCCGCCTGGACGAAGTCGGCGCCGCCCAGGTGGTGCTCGGGCGCGACCGCGTCCACGGCGACCACCCGGTCGACCTGCGGGTCACGCTGGATACGCCGTACGAACCGGCCCGCGAGCGGGCGGGCCACTCCGGTCACGAGCACGACCTGTCCCAAGATCAGTGCCTTCCTTCCCGCCTGGTCCCGCCGCGCACCCGTGTGCGGTTTCCCCGCGTGCGGCCAACCTACCGGGTCGGTGTTGCGCTGTGATGGCCGCCGGATGCGCGAAGCGACGATGGGCACGTCGGTACGAACATACCGGGCCGCCCGGCATCCGGCCGCCCGAGACGCGCATGGCCCCCCACCGGGTGCGGTGGGGGGCCACAGACACGCTTTCGCGTTGTCGCGTACCTCGTAGCGACCGGCGTCTTACTTCTTGTTACGACGCTGGACACGGGTGCGCTTGAGCAGCTTGCGGTGCTTCTTCTTGGCCATCCGCTTGCGCCGCTTCTTGATAACAGAGCCCACGACTACCCTCGCTCACTTTTCATCACTCGGTGTTTGGGCGCCATGGGCCCACACGACCTACGAGGGGCTCTACCCTACCTGCCCGAGTGCTGAGGTCGTAAATCGAGGTCGCCGTCAGGCGGTTTCCACCCCCACGTAGCTCTCACGGAGGTACTCGTGAACCGCTTGCTCCGGGACGCGGAAGGACCGCCCCACACGGATCGCGGGCAGATGACCGCTGTGCACCAGCCGGTACACGGTCATCTTCGACACTCGCATGACCGCGGCGACTTCCGCCACGGTAAGGAACTGCACCTCGTTCAGAGGCCTTTCGCCAGCTGCAGCCATGACACACCTGAACCTTCCGCACGCGACGGCCACCGGCTTCCCCTTCCGGTGACTCTTCGTCGCTGCGTGCTCACTCCCCAGACTAGGGGCGTGTGATGCGAGTGGGGAAGAGGTGTACCCATCGGCGGCCTACTGTGACAGACACGCTCGATTGAGTACGTAGCGGGCCAGCGGGCGGTAGTGGGCGGGCCGCACGGCGTCATCAAGTGGAACGACGACGGACACGCGCCCCTCGGCCTGTCCGACGAAGAGCGCGGGGTCGTTCGTGTCGGCCGGCCCCATGGCCTCGAACCCCAGCTGACCTGCTCCGCAGACCCACCCATGATCACCGATCACCAGCTTCGGCAGCGGGCCGCCGGCGTCGGCGGCCGCGGCGAGCGCCAGCCGAACCGGGAGCGGCGAGTGCGTATGTGCGCCGGGCTCACAACCGGTGCGTTCACCGCCGGGCGGCCGGACCAGGGCGACTCCTCGTACGTACGCGAGGTGGTGCGTGCGTACCCCGAACCGGGTCGTTATGTCGACACAGCGACCCTGCGCCGGGGTGAGGACGGTACACCCCGCCGCCGACAGGGCGTCCGCCAGGGCGGCGTAGAAACCGAGCAGCCGGTGCGGGTGCCCGGTGCCGAGGAGCACGGGCTCGCCGTGCCGGGCGACCGCACCGAGCCGGTCCGCGAAGGCACCCAGCGCGGTGAGCGTCAGCTCCGGGTCGATCACATCATGGCCGAAGGTGTGCGCGGGGTCGGCCGAAACCCCGCACCTCTCCGCCATCAGCTCGATCAAGTCCCTCTGACGCCAGTCCCTTTCGGGATCGAGCCCGATCAGCACCCGGGGATCGCGGGCCGCGAACAGCCGATAACTCCGCAGACTGTCCTCCCGCGTCGTGGCCACGGTCCCGGCAAGACCGGTCCTCACCAGATGGGCGCGCAGCGCGGCGGTGCTCAACACCCGAGCGATGCTGTCGCACGACCCTCGCGAACGTCCCGGAAACCCCGGAAACACCGCACAGTCGGCGTAATCGGAGGACCCGTTCACCAGCGCTACGCCAACAGCCCCCGCAACGGGAACACCGCTCGCCTGGTCGCCAGGATCGCCTGATCCAGCCGGTCCGCGGGGTCGTACCCCGCCTCCCACTCCGCCCAGGACACCGGCCACCGCCCGTCGGTCATCCGCATCGGCCCCAACTGCCGGGTCCGCGCGAACACTTCCTGCCGCCAGCTCTCGGGAATCACCGTCTCCGGCTCCACCGGCCGCCCCACCGCGATCCCCACCAGATGCGTCCACGAC
>NZ_POTZ01000537.1 GCF_003236365.1 Streptomyces sp. NTH33 | reverse complement strand
CCCGAGGGGTGCGGTGGTCATGACCGGCGGGGTCCTTTCCGAAGGAGTGGGGCGGTCAGACGGTGGCGGGAAGTGAGGGGGACGCGTGGCCGTCGGTTTCGACGTACCGCTCCCCTTCCCCGCTCCGGCTGTTGCGCACGGCATTGCGGATCTTGGCGACGCGGTCTCTCTTGACACCGAGCAACCGCGCGACGTGTTCCACGCGGCCGTACGGGATGGGGTTGTCCGGAGTCCGGGTCGTAGCGGCGCAGACCAGTTCGGCGAGCCTTGCCCGCTCCTTCCGTATTTCCTCTTCCGCCTGGCGGATGGCCTCCTGCTGGCGCGCAATGGCGATCAGCGCCGGTGTCTTCAGGTCTTCCCGGTACCGGGTGTCCTCCGCATTCACACGCCCAGCATGTCACACACCCATCCCGCAACAATCAATTCCCACAGTATGCATTTGGGGCGTTCTGCCGCAGCCCGAGGAGCGCCCGCACGACGGGCACTTCTCACCTCTTCACCACTGCCGCGGCAGCCTGATGGTCCGGACGAGGGACATGTCCGGGTACGGCGGTGCGGTGGATCAGCAGACGCAGCCCGGGCAGGGTGCGCGGGGGTGTGGGTGCGTGTCCCGGCCGTCCCGGCCTGCGGCGCCGACCAGTGGCCGGAAGGAGGAGGGAGATGAGCAGGGCAAGTGTTCGTTCCAGGGCAAGCCGAATAGGCTTGGTCATGTTGACGCTCCTCTGCAGCGTTGACTGGCCCCGGGGTGGTGGCTCACCACCGGGGCATTTTGCGTCAGACGGTAATCGTGCGACTACCCCCTGAAACCAGGCTAGCGCCAACAGTGCTGCCTCATCAACGTTGATGCCGTCAGAGCAAGTCGTCGAACTCCCCCGCCTTGGCTCCGGCGAGGAAAGCCGCGAGCTTGGCGCGGGTGGTCCTGACGACGACATCGGGCTCGTCGCTCTCCCTGACGAGCACCACGCCGTCGACCACTGCCAGCTCAAGGCAGTTGCCCGACTGCTCGGAGTACGACGACTTCCGCCACTGGATGTCCATCTGATTCACGCTCTCACAGCTCCTGCAGCACCTTGCGAATGAAGTCGCGGGAGGGGCCCGGCTCCAGGGACCGCTGCTCCACGCGGTCCAGTACAGCGCGGTAGTTCGTCAGATGCGTCTCCGAGTCCAGAAACGTGACCCCGTTCGGAACGTCGATCTGCACGGTGTCGAGCGGCCGCACAGGACCGCAGGCGTACATGGTCGAACTGCCCGCACTCGGGAACCCTCCCGCTGAGAAGGGCACCACGCGGAGGGTTACCGCCGCTCGCTCCGACTGTTCCAGCATGTGCTCCAACTGCCGTCGTACAACGGCCGGTTCAGCGAACAGCATGCGCAGTGCGGCTTCATGGAGGAGGAAGGAGCAGGTGGGCGGATCGGCCCGGTCCAGCAGCGCCTGACGGCGCATGCGGAAGTCGACCTGGAGGTCCAGCGCCTCGGAGGACAGCGGCGGTACGGCCTCCCCGAAGACGGCACGGGCGTAGTCCTCGTGCTGGAGAAGTCCGGGCAGATGCGTGATCTGCACGTGCCGAAGCGCGGCAGCGTGATGCTCCAGTTCGGCCAGGTCGAGCATGTAGGAGGCGATGGAGTCCCGGAACTCGTCCCACCAGTTGGAGCCGGACCGTTCCCTCGCCATGTCCGCGAGCGCGTCGACGTAGGCGGGATCGGGGCAGGAGTAGTTGGCCGCCCACACCCGCACCCGGTCGGCGCTCACTCCGAACCGGGCGGACTCGGTGTTGCTGATCGCCGTCTTGTCCACGCGGTGCAGCGCGGCGGCCTCGGTGAGGGAGAGCCCGACGTGCTCACGCATCCGACGGAGCTCGATTCCGAGTCTGCGCTGTCGAGCGGTTGGCGGCTTCCGGACCGGCACGAAGTCCCCTCCTTGGCTCCAGGCTGCCCGGCCGACCATTTTTCCACTCGGAGGATCAGGGCGGGACGGCCTGTGCGGTTCACCGCACAGGCCGTCCCGTCACATCTCCCGGAGGGCGACGCCTACAGGAACGAGTTGATCTCGATCGTCTCGTCGCGGCCCGGGCCCACGCCGATCGCGGAGATCGGGGCGCCGGACATGTCCTCCAGGGCCTTGACGTAGGCCTGGGCGTTCTTCGGGAGGTCGGCGAAGGTCTTGGCCTTGGAGATGTCCTCCTGCCAGCCGGGGAGGTACTCGTAGACCGGCTTCGCGTGGTGGAAGTCGGTCTGGGAGTACGGGAGCTCCTCGACGCGCTCGCCGTCGATCTCGTAGGCGACGCAGACCGGGATCTGCTCCCAGCCGCTCAGGACGTCGAGCTTGGTGAGGAAGAAGTCCGTCAGGCCGTTCACCCGGGTCGCGTAGCGGGCGATCACCGCGTCGAACCAGCCGCAGCGGCGGTCGCGGCCGGTCGTCACGCCCCGCTCGCCGCCGATGCGGCGCAGGGCCTCGCCGTCCTCGTCGAACAGCTCGGTCGGGAAGGGACCGGCGCCGACGCGGGTGGTGTAGGCCTTCAGGATGCCGATGACGCGGCTGATCTTCGTCGGGCCCACGCCGGCACCCGTGCAGGCGCCGCCCGCGGTCGGGTTGGAGGAGGTGACGAAGGGGTACGTGCCGTGGTCGATGTCCAGCAGCGTGCCCTGGCCGCCCTCGAAGAGGACCACCTTGTCCTCGTCCAGCGCCTGGTTGAGGACCAGGACGGTGTCGGCGACGTACGGCCTGATCTGCTCGGCGTAGCCCAGCAGCTCCTCGACCACCTGGGTGGCGGTGATCGCGCGCCGGTTGTAGAGCTTGGTGAGGATCTGGTTCTTGACGTCGAGGGCCGCCTCCACCTTCTGGGTGAGGATCGACTCGTCGTACAGGTCCTGCACCCGGATGCCGACGCGGTTGATCTTGTCCGCGTAGGTCGGGCCGATGCCCCGGCCCGTGGTGCCGATCTTGCGCTTGCCGAGGAAGCGTTCCGTCACCTTGTCGACAGTGACGTTGTACGGCGTGATGATGTGGGCGTTGCCGCTGATCAGCAGCTTGGAGGTGTCGACTCCGCGCTCGTTCAGACCGCTCAGCTCGGAGAGCAGGACCGACGGGTCGACGACGACGCCGTTGCCGATGACCGGCGTACAACCGGGCGACAGGATTCCGGAAGGGAGGAGGTGCAGTGCATACTTCTGGTCACCGACGACGACGGTGTGGCCGGCGTTGTTGCCGCCCTGGTATCGCACCACATAGTCCACCGAGCCACCGAGCAGGTCAGTGGCCTTTCCCTTGCCCTCGTCACCCCACTGAGCACCGAGCAGCACAAGTGCGGGCACGCGCGTACACCCCTTCCGGGCGGGGCATGTCCAAGGTCAGGGGCGTACGCGGGCTCACAGCCACGTATCCCCGCGACCGTGGTCGGCCGCACAACCCGTCGGACCGGATGCCCCGGAATAGACGAAGCCCCCGGCGCAATAGCGCAAAGGGGCTCTTGCACAAAGATGCTACCCGAGGAAGCGAGGCAGGACCGAGGTGGCGACTCATCCCACGTCCGATCAGCTGCTGGTGGTCATCGACCCGGTCGCCCGGCGAACGGACGGGGAATCCGTACGGATCGCGAAAGACGTGCTCAGCGGGGGTGCCAGCACGAAGGTGTGCCTGCCGGACGGGCCGGAGGAGTTCGCCCGCGCGCTGGCGCGGCGCGGCTCGCGGCGGCCGGTGGTGGTCGGCGACGACCGGGCGCTGCTGCGGGCGGTGTCGGTGCTGCACCGGCAGCGGGAACTGGCCGAATGCGTGCTGTCGGTCGTGCCGGTCGGGGGTGTCATGCCCCTGGTCCGGTCGCTGGGCGTGCCGACGGGGGCGGTGGCGGCGGCACGGGCGGTGCTGGACGGCGTCGAGCGGCGGCTGGATCTGCTCGTCGACGACAGTGACGGTGTGGTGCTGGGGACGCTGCGGATTCCGCCCGTCTCCCCGCGTGAGGGGCGTGAGGCTCCGATGGGGGCCACGGCCGTCTCGGCGGGGGCCGGGCACCCGTGGCTGCGGACCTGCCAGTCCCTCGTACGGACGCTGGTGCCGCGCCCGCCCCGGACGGCGAACGTGACCGGCCCCGGGCCGGCCCGGCTGCGCGTGGAGGTCGACGGGGTGACGGTCGTGGACCTGGACCAGCCGGTGGAGGCGGTGTCGGTCACGCCGGGGGACTCCGGGACGGCGGCGGTGGAGGTACGGCCCCTGTCGGGGCCCGGCGCGGAAGCCTCGCCCCTGCTGGCTCAGGGGCGCACGGTGACCGTCTCGGGCGCGGACTTCCGCTAC
>NZ_POTZ01000536.1 GCF_003236365.1 Streptomyces sp. NTH33 | reverse complement strand
TGGTGCACGCGGCCTCCGGGGTGATCGTGTCCGCGTAGGTCCGCAGCCGGTCGTCGCCGTCCACCTCGATGCGCAGGTCCTCGCCCCGGGCCGCGAAGACCTGGTCGTTGAGCAGCCGGTAGCGCGGTCCAGCCAGACCCCGCCCGAGCAGCGGCCCGGCACCTCGGCCAGCTGCTCGGGCCCGCGGGCGCCGCCCGCCACCAGCCACACCGCCGTGGAGCGCGGGCCCACGGCGAGCGCGTACGCTCGCTCGCCGCCCGGCGCCGGGGGCAGCAGCCGCAGCCGGGCCTCCTTCGCGCACTCGAGGGCGCCGAGCGGCAGTTCGCCGGTACCGGGGCCGGTCGGGTACAGCAGCGAGAAGGCGTGCCGGCCGGCCACCAGCCGCCGGACGAGGACCCGGCCGTCGCCCATCGGCTGCACCTCCGTGCCGGGCTCCTCGGGCTGGTTGCCGGGCAGCGGCACCGCGTACGGCTCGGGGCCGTCCAGGGTCCACCGCTCGGGGTACCAGGAGTCGCCGCTGCGTGCGAGCCGGGCGGCGTAGGCGCCGTCCGCCGTGATCGTGCAGCCCGCCCGCGGGGCACCGTCGCCCTCGTCGGCCGCCGAAGGCTCGACAACACACGTTGTCATTGTTCGGTCACCTCCTGTGAGGACGGTAGTTTTCGTATGCACAGGCGGCGGACCGGTGGGCGGCGGCTTCACACGTACGGGTGGCCCAGGAACGATTCGCCTGAGGAAACCGGGGCCGGTGTGCTCGGCGGACGCGGTCCCGGAGGGAGGCGGCGGCAGCGGTTCAGCCGCGGCGAACACCCAGGTAGCCTTGCACCCGTGCCCCTTCTGTCTGATGTCATCGCCGCGCTGGAGAACCTGTGGCCCGCCGAGCGGGCCGAGTCCTGGGACGCGGTCGGCACCGTCGTGGGCGACCCCGACCAGGAGGTCGGCCGGGTGCTGTTCGCCGTCGACCCGGTGCAGGAGATCGTCGACGAGGCGGTGAAGCTGGGCGCCGACCTGCTGGTCACCCACCACCCGCTGTACCTGCGCGGCACGACGACCGTGGCGGCCTCCACCTTCAAGGGCCGTGTGGTGCACACCCTCATCAAGAACGACATCGCCCTGCACGTGGCCCACACCAACGCCGACACCGCCGACCCGGGCGTCTCCGACGCGCTGGCCGGGGCGCTGGACCTGCGGGTCGTACGCCCCCTGGTGCCGGACCCCACCGACCCGAACGGCTGCCGGGGCCTGGGCCGGGTCTGCGAACTGGACCACCCGCTGACCGTGCGCGAGTTCGCCGCCCGCGCCGCCGAGCGGCTGCCCGCCACCGCGCAGGGCATCCGGGTGGCCGGCGACCCCGAGGCACAGGTCCGCACGGTCGCCGTCAGCGGCGGCTCCGGCGACAGCCTCTTCGACGCCGTACGGGCCGCCGGCGTCGACGCCTTCCTCACCGCGGACCTGCGCCACCACCCGGCGTCGGAGTTCACGGCGGATCGCGCCCACAGTCCGATCGCGCTGCTCGACGCGGCGCACTGGGCCACCGAGTGGCCCTGGTGCGAGCTGGCCGCCGCCCAGCTCGACGAGATCTCCGACCGGCACGGATGGGGTCTGCGCGTCCACGTCTCCAAGACGGTCACCGACCCCTGGACCGCCCACGCGGCGTCCGCCCGCCCGTCGCCCGCCGCCACCCTTCCGGGGAGCGCTTCGCGCGCCCCTTCCTCCACTAGTGACACGGGAGCCCCCAACTGAACGCCGCGCCCGCCGACCAGATCCGACTCCTCGACGTCCAGGGCCTCGACGTCCGCCTGCAGCAGCTCGCGCACAAGCGGAAGTCCCTGCCGGAGCACGCCGAGATCGAGTCGCTGAGCAAAGATCTGTCCCAGCTGCGCGACCTGCTCGTGGCCGCGCAGACCGAGGAGAGCGACTGCGCCCGTGAGCAGACCAAGGCCGAGCAGGACGTGGACCAGGTGCGCAAGCGCGCCGCGCGCGACCAGCAGCGCCTGGACTCCGGCGCGATCACCTCGCCCAAGGACCTGACGAACCTCCAGCACGAGATCGCCTCGCTCGCCAAGCGGCAGGGCGACCTGGAGGACGTCGTCCTGGAGGTCATGGAGCGCCGCGAGTCCGCGCAGGAGCGGGTCACCGAGCTGACCGGGCGCGTCGCCTCCGTCCAGGCCAAGGTCGACGACGCGACCGCGCGCCGGGACGCGGCCCTCGCCGGGATCGACGGCGAGGTGGCGTCCGTGACGAAGGAGCGCGAGGTCGTCGCCGCCGCCGTCCCCGCGGACCTGCTGAAGCTCTACGACAAGCTGTGCGCGCAGCAGGGCGGCATCGGCGCGGCCAAGCTGTACCAGCGCACCTGCCAGGGCTGCCGCCAGGAGCTCGCCATCACCGAGCTGGGCGAGATCCGCGCGGCGGCGCCCGACACGGTCGTACGCTGCGAGAACTGCCGCCGCATCCTGGTGCGCACCGCCGAGTCGGGTCTGTAAGGGGCGGCCGGCGTGCGGGAGTTCATAGTCGAGGCCGACGGCGGGTCGCGGGGCAACCCGGGGCCCGCGGGCTACGGCGCGGTGGTGCTCGACGCGGCGACGGGGGAACCCCTGGCGAGGACCGCGGAGTACCTGGGGGCCGTCACCAACAACGTCGCCGAGTACCGCGGCCTGCTGGCCGGCCTGCGCGCCGCGCACGCCCTGGACCCCTCGGCGAGGGTCCACGTCCGCATGGACTCCAAGCTGGTCGTCGAGCAGATGTCGGGCCGCTGGAAGATCAAGCACCCGGATCTGAAACCGCTGGCGACTCTGGCCGCCCGGGTGTTCCCGCCCGGACAGGTGACGTACGAGTGGATCCCGCGCGAGCGGAACAAGCACGCCGACCGCCTGGCCAACGAGGCGATGGACGCGGGGGCGCGGGGTGAGGAGTGGTCGGCTTCGGCGCCGGCGTCCACCGCGTCTCCGGACACCGCCGCACAGGCCGGTGCCGATGTCCGGACCGGTGCCGATGTCCGGGCCGATGCTGGTGTCGATGTCCAGGCCGGTGCCGGTGCCCGGACCGATGCCGATGTCCGGGCCGCGCAGACCGTCGCGTCGCCCGGCTGGGGGCCCGCCGACCTCGGGGCGCCGGCCACCTTCGTGCTGCTGCGGCACGGGGAGACGCCGCTGACGCCGCAGAAGCGTTTCTCGGGCAGTGGCGGCACCGACCCGTCGCTGTCCGGCGTGGGTCTGGAGCAGGCCGAGCGGGCCGCCGCGGCGCTGGCCCGGCGCGGCACGATCCAGGCCGTCGTCTCCTCGCCGCTCACCCGCACCCGCCAGACCGCCGCTGTCGTCGCCACCCGCCTCGGCCTCGACGTCATCGTGGAGGAGGGGCTGCGCGAGACCCACTTCGGCGCCTGGGAGGGGCTCACGTTCGGCGAGGTGAGCGAGCGCTACCCGGACGACCTGAACGCCTGGCTGACCTCCCCGCACGCCGAACCCACCGGCGGCGGCGAGAGCTTCGCGACCACCGCGACCCGTATCGCCGCCACCCGCGACAGGCTGGTCGCGGCCCACGCGGGCCGTACGGTCCTGCTGGTCACCCACGTCACCCCGATCAAGACGTTCGTCCAGCTGGCCCTCGGCGCCCCGCCGGAGTCCCTGTTCCGCATGGAGCTGTCGGCGGCGTCGCTGTCGGCGGTGGCGTACTACGCGGACGGCAACGCGAGCGTCCGCCTGTTCAACGACACGTCCCACCTGCGCTGAGCGCCGCCGCCGCGCGGGCCAGCCGCTCGACCCGGGCCCAGTCCCGGGCGGCCACCGCGTCCGCGGGAACCATCCAACTGCCGCCCACACAGCCGACGTTGGGCAGCGCCAGATACTCGGGCGCACTGTCGGGCCCGATGCCGCCGGTGGGACAGAAGCGGGCCTGGGGGAGGGGACCGTACAGCGCCTTCAGATACGCGGTGCCGCCGGCCGCCCGCGCCGGGAAGAACTTCATCTCCCGCACCCCGCGCTCCAGCAGCGCCATGACCTCGGACACCGTGGACACCCCGGGCAGGAACGGCACCCCGGACGCCCGCATGGCCTCCAGCAGCACGCCGGTCCAGCCGGGGCTCACCAGGAACCGCGCCCCCGCCGCCACACTCTCCGCCACCTGCGCCGGCGTGACGACCGTACCGGTCCCCACCACCGCCTCCGGCACCGCACCGGCGACGGCCCGGACCGCGTCGAGCCCGGCCGGCGTCCGCAGCGTCACCTCGACCGCGGGCAGCCCGCCGGCCACCAGGGCCCGCGCCAGCGGTACGGCGTCGGCGGCGTCCTCGAC
>NZ_POTZ01000535.1 GCF_003236365.1 Streptomyces sp. NTH33 | reverse complement strand
GCCGGCGCCACCGCCGTCCAGGGCAGTCGTCACCACCGTCTGGGCGACGCCCTGCACGCCGTCAAGGTGTTCGCGGGCGCCGTGTTCGACGTCGTCGTCCTCGGCGAGTACGGCGAGGAGGCGGGCACACGCCACAAGTGACCCACTAGGGTCGGTTCGTGACAGAACGGACGGTGGCCCTCCGGTCGCGCGCGGCACACGCGGCACCCGCCGCCCTCGTACTCCTCGCCCTCTCCCTCACCGCCCTCGCGGCCCTGTTCGCCGCCCTGGACGCCGCGATGCCCGACGCGGTGGTCTACCGGGCGGAGGGAGCGGCCGTCGTCCACGGCCGCGACCTGTACGGCTTCACGATCACGGAGGGACGGCTGCCGGCCACCTACCCGCCGTTCGCGGCCCTGCTGTTCGTACCGACGGTGTGGCTGCCGGTCCCGGTCCTGAAGGCGGTGTTCTGCGCGGGCAACGCGTTCCTGCTCGCCTGGCTCGTCCACCTCTCCGCCCGGCTCGCCGGACGCCGGGCCGGACTCCCCCTGGTGTGTGCGGCGACCGCGCTCGCCGTCTGGCTCGAACCGGTCTTCCAGACCTTCGTGTACGGGCAGATCAACCTCGCGGTCACCTGCCTGGTCCTGGGGGACCTCACCCGGCCGCCCGGCGCCCGCGGCAGGGGGGCGCTGATCGGGGTCGCGGCCGGCATCAAGCTCACCCCGGGGCTCTTCATCCCGTACCTGCTGCTCCGCGGGCGCGTACGCGAGGCGGCCACGGCGACGGCCGCCTTCGCCGCCACCGCCGCCGTCGGCGCGCTCGCCCTGCCCGCGGCCAGCGTCGGCTACTGGACCCGCCACCTCTTCGACACCGGCCGGGTGGGCAAGCCGTGGATCACCGCCAACCAGTCGCTGCAGGGCCTGGTCGCCCGCGTGCTGGGGGAGCCGTCGCCCGGCCTCGCCTGGGTGCTGCCCGCCGTCGCGGTGGGCGCCACCGGCCTGTGGCTCGCGGCCCGGGCGCCGCGCGAGCGGTGGGGCGTGCTGCTGACCGGGCTGACCGCGCTGCTCGTCTCACCGATCAGCTGGTCCCACCACTGGGTGTGGTGCGTCCCGCTGATCGCCGTGCTCCTGGCCGAGGGCCACCGCCTCTGGGCGGCGCTCACCGCCGTCCTCTTCACCACCCGCACCATGTGGCTGGTCCCCCGCAAGGGCCTGGAGCTGCACCTGGACTGGTGGCAGCAGCCCCTGGCCTCGCCCTACGCCCTGCTGACGTGCGCGGTCCTCGCGTCAGTTCTCCTCCGGCAGGAGAATGTCCGCGTCGTCGAAGATCCGCAGCATGACCAGCAGCAGGCGGCCTCGGGACACCATGTACTCGGCGACGATCTGTGACGTGAGACGGATCTCGCGGTCCTGCTCACCCGGCCCTATGGGGCGGGAGACCTCGGTGTAGGGATTGCGGGCCAGTATGTCGACGGCCTTGTCGAGGGAGGCCCTGCGAACGGGGTCCAAGCGGTCGCGGTCACGAGCCGCCGACTCGGTGTACAGCACCTCGTAGACGTCCTCGTGAGACATGGCGCCCTCCCTTGATCCGGCTCGTGCCGTGTCCAGGGTACCGAGCCGGAAGCCGGAGCCGGGATCCGTTCGCTCAGCCCTCCGCCAGCAGTTCGTCGGCGTCCATGATCCGGTAGGCGTAGCCCTGTTCGGCCAGGAAGCGCTGGCGGTGGGCGGCGAAGTCCTGGTCGATGGTGTCGCGGGCGACCACCGAGTAGAAGTGGGCCTGGTGGCCGTCGGCCTTCGGGCGCAGCACCCGGCCGAGGCGCTGGGCCTCCTCCTGGCGGGAGCCGAAGGTGCCCGAGACCTGGATGGCGACGGTGGCCTCCGGCAGGTCGACGGAGAAGTTCGCGACCTTCGACACCACCAGCACGCTGATCCCGCCCTCGCGGAAGGCGTCGAAGAGCTTCTCGCGCTGGGCGTTGGACGTCTCGCCCTTGATCACCGGGGCGTCCAGGTGCTCGCCCAGCTCGTCGAGCTGGTCGATGTACTGCCCGATGACCAGGATCTGCTGCCCGGCGAAGCGGCGGACGATCGCCTCGGTGACCTTCCGCTTGGTCGCGGTGGTCGCGCAGAAGCGGTACTTCTCCTCCGTCTCGGCGGTGGCGTACGCCAGCCGCTCGGAGTCGGTGAGGTTCACCCGGACCTCGACGCAGTCGGCGGGCGCGATGTGGCCCTGCGCCTCGATCTCCTTCCAGGGCGCGTCGAACCGCTTCGGCCCGATCAGGGAGAACACGTCCGACTCGCGGCCGTCCTCGCGCACCAGGGTCGCGGTCAGCCCGAGGCGCCGCCGGGCCTGCAGGTCCGCGGTGAACTTGAAGACCGGCGCGGGCAGCAGGTGCACCTCGTCGTAGACGATCAGGCCCCAGTCCCGGGAGTCGAACAGCTCCAGGTGCGGGTAGATCCCCTTCCGCCTGGTGGTGAGGACCTGGTACGTCGCGATCGTGACCGGGCGGATCTCCTTCTTCGCCCCGCTGTACTCGCCGATCTCGTCCTCGGTCAGCGAGGTCCGCCTCACCAGCTCGTGCTTCCACTGCCGGGCGGAGACGGTGTTCGTGACCAGGATCAGCGTCGTGGACTGCGCCTGCGCCATCGACCCCGCGCCGACCAGCGTCTTGCCGGCCCCGCAGGGGAGCACGACCACTCCGCTGCCGCCGTGCCAGAAGTTCTCCACGGCCTGCTTCTGGTAGGGGCGCAGCGCCCAGCCGTCCTCGCGCAGCTCGATCGGGTGCGCCTCGCCGTCGACGTAACCCGCCAGGTCCTCGGCCGGCCAGCCCAGCTTCAGCAGCACCTGCTTGATCTGCCCGCGCTCGGAGGGGTGCACGGCCACGGTGTCCGGGTCGATGCGGGCGCCGACCAGCGGGGCGATCCGCCGGGACTTCAGCACCTCCTCCAGGACCGGCCGGTCGGTGGTGTTCAGGACCAGGCCGTGCGCCGGGTGCTTGGTGAGGGTCAGCCGCCCGTAGCGGTCCATCGTGTCGGCGATGTCGACGAGCAGCGCGTGCGGCACGGGGTAGCGGCTGTACTGCACGAGCGCGTCCACGACCTGCTCGGCGTCGTGCCCGGCGGCGCGCGCGTTCCACAGGCCGAGCGGGGTGACCCGGTAGGTGTGGATGTGCTCGGGCGCCCGCTCCAGCTCGGCGAACGGCGCGATGGCCCGACGGCAGTCGTCGGCCCGTTCGTGGTCGACTTCGAGCAGCAGGGTCTTGTCGGACTGGACGATCAGGGGACCATTCACACGCGGAGCCCTTCCGGGAGCCCTTTCCATGGGGGACAAACGTCCAGTGTGCCCTACTCGCGCACGGTCACGGACGGTCGTCCGCGAGCTCGGCCACCCCCGTGACCCGGTGCAGCGGGTAGGTGCGGACCTCGTCCGCCGTGTGGTCGTACGCCGTCACGAAGCCGCCCTCGACGCGGATCGGCGCGATGACGCGCTGGCTGGCGGCGCCCTCGGCGTTGACGTAGCCGATCCACAGGGCCTCGCCGGTGAGGACGGCGGCCTGCATGGTGGCGAGGGTCTCGGCGGAGCTGGTGCGGGGCAGCGCGCCGTCCGTGACCGGGGCGGCGGTCGGTTTGCGAGGGGCGGTGGAGGCCAGGTCGCCCGCCCGGATCGCGCGGATCGCGGCGGCGAGCAGGGTGGCGTCCGGCGGCGGCGGGCCCTCCGGGACCGGTTCGGGCGCGGTGCGCGGCGGGGTGCGGTAGGAGTCGGCCCGGGTGACGAGGACGTCGCCCTCGGCGGACTCGGCGGCCGGGGCACAGCCCATCGCGCGCAGGCCCTCCAGGAGCGTGGCCGGGTCGGCCTGCGCGGCGAGCACGGTGGGCGCCAGGCGGCGCAGGCGCAGGGCGGCGGACCGCTTGTCGGCCAGGATCTCGTTCAGCAGCGCGTCGTCGTCGCAGCGCACGTACGCCGAGGCGGCGCCGACCCGCAGGTGGCCGTGCCGGCGGGCCACGTCGTCGATCAGGTACGCCAGCGGCTGCGGAACCGGCGTACGGGAGTGCGCGGCGAGGAAGGCGTGCAGGTCGGCGGCGGTGCGGCCGGCGTCCAGGGCGCGGCGCACGGAGGCGGGGGTGAACCGGTAGACGGTCGCGCCGCCCTTGGACTCCACGTCCGCGAGCACGTCCAGCACGTCGGCGAGCGGCCGCTGGAGCGGGCCGGGCGCCACCGCCGTGAGGTCCGCCTGCAGCAGGACGTGGTCCAGGGGCTCGGGCAGGAGCGGGGCGAGGACGCGGGCGGCAGCGGCGATGGGGGTACCGCCCTGCTCGAGCGAAGC
>NZ_POTZ01000534.1 GCF_003236365.1 Streptomyces sp. NTH33 | reverse complement strand
GCCTCCGGCACCCCCGGGACCACGGGTGCCTCCGCCGGTGACGCGGCGGAGCCGCCCGGCGGTCTCACCGAGCTGGTGCGGTCCGTCAACGGCCCCGTGCGGGATCTCGCGTTCTCGCCGGACGGAGCGTGGCTGACCTGGTCGCAGCCCGGGGTGGGGCGGACCTTGCGGCAGATCAGGATGGCCCGGATCAAGGACCGGCTGACCGTCGACGTGACCGACGGCCGGTTCGAGGACGAGAATCCGGTGTTCACGCGGGACGGCCGGTATCTGGCCTTCCTGTCGTGGCGCGGCTTCGACCCGGTGTACGACGTGCACACCGGGGACCTGTCCTTCCCGCTCGGCTGCAAGCCGTACCTGGTCCCGCTGTCCTCCGCGACCCCCTCCCCGTTCGCGCTGAACCCCGAGGGCCGGCCGGCCGCCGGCGGTCTGGACCCCGTCGAGGAGGAGGAGACCGGCGAGACCGGCGCGGTGACCGTGGAGGTCGAGGGCCTGGAGAACCGGGTCACGCCGTTCCCGGTCATCGCCTCCAAGTACTCCGCGCTGTGCCCGGTCGCCGGCGGCGGCCTGGTCTGGCTGCGCTGGCCGATCTCCGGCGCGCTGGGCGAGACGTTCGTCAACCCGGACGACATCTCCGGCCGGCCGACGCTGGAGCACTTCAACCTCAGCAGGGCGAAGAAGTACGAACTCGTCGGCCACCTCGACTTCTTCGCGGTCAGCGGCGACGGCACCCGGCTCGTCGTCGCCGACGGGGGCGACCTGCGCGCGGTGCCGTCCACGGAGATCGGCGACAGCGACACCACGACCTGGATCGACCTGCGCCGGATCCTGCACGTGGTGGACCCGCCCGCCGAGTGGCGCCAGTCGTACGAGGAGGCGGGCCGGCTGATCCGGGCCTACTTCTGGGAGCCGGAGATGTGCGGCATCGACTGGGACGGGGTGCTCGCCCAGTACCGCCCGCTGGTCGAACGCGTCGCGTCCCCCGACGAGTTCGCCGACCTGCTGCGCGAAGTGCTCGGCGAGCTGGGCACCTTCCACGCCTACGTCGCCGCCGCCCGCCGCAACGAGGGCCCCGCGCACTACCAGCGCCCGCAGGGCCTGCTCGGCGCCAACCTGTTCTGCCGGGAAGGCCGTTGGACCGTCAAACGGATCCTGCCCGGCGACTCCTCCGACTCCAGGGCCCGCTCCCCGCTGGCCGGCACCGGCATCCGCGAGGGCGCGGTCCTGACCCACGTGGACGGCCGCCCGGTGGACCCGGTGGCGGGCCCGTATCCGCTGCTGGCCGGTTCGGGCGGTACGACGGTGGAGCTGACGTTCGAGCCCGCGGAGGGCGGGCCGCCGCGCCGGGTCGCCATCGTCCCCCTGGTCGACGAGCGTCCGCTGCGCTACCAGGACTGGGTGGCCAAACGACGGGCCGTCGTGAGGGAGTTGAGCGGCGGCCGCTGCGGCTACCTGCACATCCCCGACATGGGCGGCTCCGGCTGGGCCCAGTTCAACCGGGACCTGCGCATGGAGGTGTCCCGGCCCGCGCTGATCGTCGACGTCCGCGGCAACGCCGGCGGCCACATCAGCGAACTGGTCGTCGAGAAGCTGACCCGGACCATCCTCGGCTGGGACCTGACCCGGGGCGCCCAGCCGGTGTCGTACACCTCGGACGCGCCCCGCGGCCCGATCGTGGCCCTCGCCGACGAGGCGACCTCCTCCGACGGCGACATGATCACCGCGGCCTTCAGGCTGCTGAAGCTGGGCCCGGTGGTCGGTCAGCGCACCTGGGGCGGCGTGGTCGGCATGACCGGCCGGCACCGCCTCGGCGACGGCACGATCATCACGGTGCCGATGAACGCGGCCTGGTTCGACGCCTACGGCTGGTCCGTCGAGAACCACGGCGTCGCCCCCG
Organism: Streptomyces sp. NTH33; assembly: GCF_003236365.1. Taxonomy (GTDB): domain Bacteria; phylum Actinomycetota; class Actinomycetes; order Streptomycetales; family Streptomycetaceae; genus Streptomyces. Next base: position 2,456 of record NZ_POTZ01000534.1, on the reverse strand, counting down.
ACGTAGAGAGTCTGCGCACCCCCCTGGACTGGGCCGAGGGCCGCCACGTCGAGATGGACGACGCCATCGAACTGGCCCTGGAACTTCTGGCGGCCAACCCGGCGGCGACCCCGCCCGACTACAGCGACGTACCCGACCGCTCGCGGCCGAAGCTGCCCCCGCGTCCCTGAGCCCCCTGTCCACGGGCGCGGGGTTGTCGCCGACAAGCGTGGGGTGCCCCGACGCACGGGGCACCCCACGCGGTTACGGCCGAAGCCGAGCGCGGCGACAACAATGACTACCTGTCGTAGTCCTGGTCGAAGCGGTCCTCCGTCTCGTCGCGCGTACCCTCCATGCCCTGCCGGGCACGGTCACGCTCCTGGGGGGCGCGCTGACCCGCCTTCTCCCGGGCCTCGCCGAGCTTCTCCTTGCCCTGCCGCCGCGCCTGCTCGGCCTGCTCCTGGGACTTGTCCTTCATGCCCATGCTGTTCACTCCCGTATGGGTGAGGATGATCCCCCCGTGGGCGAGGGGATCGGCCTCGACCAGATTCACACGGGCGGTGACCCTGCGCATGTCGATCAGTGACGCTGGGTAGTTGAGGCCGTCCGGTGCTGCTCGTCGGCCGCGCCGCCCGCGCCCACCAGTCCGGTCCGCACGCCCGTCAGCCGGTCCGCGAACCGCCGCATCTCCCGCTGCCCCACGGTCCCGATGATCCCCGGCAGGTAACCCCGCACGCCCTGCATCCCCCGCAGCCACCACTGCCCGTACACATGGACGGCGCGCCGCTCGATCCCGGCCACGATCCGGTCCACCGCCGGCCCCAGCGGGTAGGTCTTGTTCGCCGGCCACGGCAACCGCTGCCTCAACTCCCGCATGACGCCGTCCTGATCGGCCCCGCGCACCATGTCGGTGTCGGTCCACGACAGATACGCGACGCCCACCCGCACGCCCTTGTGGCCGACTTCGGCCCGCAGGCTGTGCGCGTACGCCTCCACACCGGACTTGGAGGCGCAGTACGCCGTCATCATCGGCGCCGGGGTGATCGCGGCGAGCGAGGCGATCTGCAGCAGATAGCCCCGGCTCTCGGTGAGCGCCGGCAGGAACGCCCGCCCGGTGACCGCCGATCCGATGAGGTTGACCTCGATCACCCGCCGCCAGGACTCCGGATCGGACTCGGTGAACGGACCGCCGCTCGCCACACCGGCGTTGGCGACCACGATGTCGACCCTGCCGAACCGCTCCCTGACCTCCGCCGCGACCCGGGTCATCGCCTCGTGGTCGGTGACGTCGGCGTGCCAGTGGGCGCTGTCGCCGTGCAGCCGCTCACCGACCTGCTTGAGCGCGTCCGGCTCCAGCCCGACCAGCGCGATCCTCGCGCCGCGCGCGGACAGCTTGCGCGCGAGCAGCTCGCCGACGCCCCGCGCGGCCCCCGTGACGACCGCGACCTGCCCCTCCAGGCTCACCTTGCTCATGCGCCCTCCCTGGTCCGTGCGTCGTCGATCCGCGTGTCGTCGATCCGTGCGTCGTCGATCCGTGCGTCGTCGATCCGTGCGTCGTCGATCCGTGCGTCGTCGATCCGCGTGTCGTCGTTGTCGTTCTCGCGTGCGCGTACGTGGGCGGTGACGAGCTCCCGGATCTTGCCGGTGACCAGCTCGGGCGCCTCCACCGGCGTCATGTGGCCGAGCCCGGGCAGCTCGGTCAGGCCCACGCACCGCGGCAGCGCCCCGGCCAGCGCCCGCGCGTGCACGGGCGGGGTCAGCCGGTCGGCCGTGCCCACGACGACCGCCGTCGGCACGTCCAACTCCCTTACCCCGTGGTCGAGGTCGAGCAGGTTCAGCACCTGCGACCAGGCGTGGCGCACCCGGCGCGGGCAGGCGTGCACGATCCGCGCGCACGCCTCGACCATGTGCGGCGCCGCACCGGGGCCCATCGTCGCGTACTTGAGGATGCGCAGGGCGAGCGGCGTGACCGGTCCGAGCGGCGCCCGGGAGCCGAGGACGTGCCGGGTCAGCCGGGTCCGCAGCCGTCCGGCCCGGATCGGTACGACGGTTGCCTCGGCGACCAGCCGTGAACTGCCCGTGCTGCACAGCAGGACGGCCGCCGCGTGCTCCCGGAAGCCGGCCCGGCCGGACGCGGCCATGACCGTCATCCCGCCCATCGAGTGACCGGCGATCACCGCCTTCTCCCCGGGCGCGAGGGTCGCGGCGAGCACGGCCTGGAGGTCGTCGGCGAGCGCGTCCGTACTGCACGCGCGGCTCGCCGGGCTGCGTCCGTGGCCGCGCTGGTCGTAGGCGATGACCCGGTGGTCGGCGGCCAGGTCCCGGATCTGCGCGGCCCAGAAGGCGGTGGAGCAGGTCCAGCCGTGGGCGAGGACGACGGCCGGGGCGTCGGGGTCGTCCACGGTCCCGTGGACCTCGACGTGCAGCCGGGCGCCGTCGGCGGAGACGGCGGTGAGTTCACGGGCGGGGGCGGGAGG
>NZ_POTZ01000533.1 GCF_003236365.1 Streptomyces sp. NTH33 | reverse complement strand
GGGCGGGGCGCAACGGTGTGACGTACTACCCGGATACGGAGTGATGCCCGAAATGAGGCGTTATGCGGCTTTCCTGTGCTGCTCGGGGCGGTCCGGCCTCTACGACGCCCGTTAGGAAGTGATCTGGCTCCTATGGGTGGCATCACACCGATCGGCCCCATCGGGGCCGCCGCTGACCGCGATCCGGGGCGGTGCACCCCCGTGCGGCGGTGGCAGGTGATGAGGCGGTGGCTTGGTGGCACCCAGCCGCCGTTCGGCGAGGACCTGTCCGGGCGGTCGGGCCGGTGAGGTTCGCGGCGAGGGTGTCCTGTGCGCAGGGGCTGCGGCACACGTGACGATGTCGCGGAGGGGTGCCTGGCGGAGGAGCGGCCGGAGGTGACGGCGACCGCCAGGATCGCGGCGGCGACTCAGGGCGTCCAGCGCCCGAGGTGCCCCGCCGCTGTATCCGTGGGGTCGTCGGGAGGGGGTGTGCAGAGTGTGGTGCCACTCGGGCAACCGCCGCTCTCGCCGCTCCGGCCGGGTTCGGTGCAGGCGTCTTTCTCGTCCTGCATCGCCCCAAGTGGGTGGTCGGAACCGGTTGTTGGAAGGCCGGATCGCCCTCGCTGTCCATACGTTCGCCGGGGAGTGCGGGGCGGTCGCTGGTGGAAGCGGGAGTCGGTCCGGCTTGTGTAGCTCTACAACAAATGCCGAGTGATTGCGATCACATCGCATTGCGAAAATCGTACGGATGGCTTGTGAACCTCTTTGAAGATCATTTAAAAGTTCTTTGCTCTTGATTCTTTGAGGTGGGGGGTTCCGTGCGTCCAGCACGTCCGCTTGTTATTGCTGTTGCGCTCGTGCTGGCCGTGCTGGCGGGCACTGAGCAGGCCGCGCTTGCGGTGGACCAGTGGACGGGGAACAGCCCCGGGGAGGAAGCGCCCGACCAGCGGTGGGGTTCCGCCGCTGGGCGCAGCCATTCCGCGGCCGCGAACGCGACGGATGCCTCTGCGAAGGGCGGCCATGCCGAGCCCCTCACGAGCCAGGGCGAGTTGCCCGCCTAGGGTGAGACGGGGGTGACCCGGCTGGACAGTGCTCCGAAACTGCCGAAGCCGGGGCCGGTGCAGGAGACGCGGGCGCCCGACGCACCCGCGGTTCAGGGATTCGACTCCCAACGCAGCAAGGAACTCAAGGGCGAACGCAAGGAGCGGCAGCGCACGTTCCGGAACACGGACGGTACCCGAGGCAGCGCGGACTGCCCGAAGAGGTGATGGGAATGCGGGAGAACTATCTCGGGCGCGTACAGGAGATGCTCGGTGACCCGCCTCGACGCTACCTGGATCCAGCGGCGTGGCGCGAGCTCGAAAGCGATCTCGGCGTGAACCTTCCAGTGGACTACAAGGAGATCGTCGACGGCTACGCTCCCATCCAGATCAACGGTCACCTATCCCTGAACCATCCGGCGACCGAGCGCTGGAATCTGGGCGCGTGGATCCGCAGTACGGCCGATGCCTGGTCCCAGATCGAATGGGACGAGGGAACTCCCGAGGGGGACCCTTGCGTCTCGCTGGGCATCCCCGAGTTGATCTTCGGCACTCCGGACGGTCTCGTCCCGATCGCCAGTACCGATCGTGGAGAAACTCTGTTCTATGCCCCTCGGGGCGGGCATGGAACGGGTTTGCTCTTCGTGGAGGATGGTGAAGGCGAGTTCTTCGAGTACTCGATGGGGTTTGCCGAGTGGCTCTACCGATGGCTCGTTGGCGAGGAGGTGACGGGTCCGGGAGGCAGCGCTTTCTATCCGGGGCCCGTGACTTTGCAGGACTTGCCCATGACCCCGGACGAGCGCCCGGAGGTGCGGTACGGCCCGCCCCGTGGAATGTGACCGCCCATTCGCCGTCCGGGCGGACACGCCCGCACCCCGAACGGGACCTCGCACGCCCCGCCCCGTTGTCGCCCGCCTGCGCGAGCTGCTCCCGCCGCCCGTCGCCGGCGGTGACGCGGTGGACTGGGAAGAGATCGAACGGACGACGCGCCTGACGTTCCCGGCCGACTACCGCGAGTTCGTGGAGTCGTACGGCGGCGGCGAGATCGACGAGTACCTGTCTGTCAGCACACCGCCGGTCTCCGGCTCGGCGTACGGGGATCTCCTGGACAGAGTCGATCCCGCCCTCTCGGACCGGGACCGCGAAGAGTTGGGCAGCCTCTTGCCGGGAGGCGTACTGCCGCTGCTGCTCCCCTTCGCGGACTCGGCGAGCAGCGACGTCGCGTTCTGGCTGCGCGAGGGCGCTCCTGACGACTGGCGGGTGGCCGTCTTCCGGAGGCAGGTGCCGTACGGAATGAACCGCTGGACCGTGTTCGACGGCGGCATGGCATCGTTCTGCGTGGCGGTCCTGACCGGTGAGGTGAATCCGTTCAGCGAACGACTCTCGGCGGGGGACCGAAATGTGTTCGTGCCCTGGCGTGGAGCGTAGGAACCACCCTGGTCAACGAGGACCCTGCTGGCCTTATGCCCCGGCGCGGCTCAAGCCGTGGGGCCCGCGCCCTGGGGGTGTGTCAGGTCGGACGCCGGACCTGGCACGCCCCCAGGGCGATTACCGCGGCGAGCCCGGTGAAGACCACGGCCGTGATGGACGCCGCGGAGACACCCGAGATGAGGACCTGGTCGGCTCACGGCGGCGGCAACTGCCCGATGCACGAGTTGGTCCTGAGTGCGGTATGTGAGCGGCGCCCGCGCACGGGTGGGAGTTGAAGGGACGGAGATCCGGGGCGATGAGTAACTGGCAGGACCCCGAAGCGCCCCCGCGCACACCTGCTTCGAGAACGCAAGTGCCCCGCGCCGGAGTCGACCGGTGCGGGACGCGCTGCCGTAGGGCGTCAGGCCTGGGCGGCGTACGACACGAAGTTGTTCCGTACGGCGGGGGAGAGGGCGAGTTGCGGGCCGTGCTTGTCCTTGGAGTCTCGGATGTGGACCGTGGTGGGAGTGAGGGCGACCTCGATGCAAGCGTCGCCGTCGGAACCGCTGTGACTGCTCTTGAACCAAGCCAGGTCGGACGTGCTGCTCATGGCGCTCCTCGCATTCGCTTCAACAGGTTTCGCGGGTCTTCGGGGTTGAGAGCCTGTGAGCGCAATTTTGCATACCGCTGAAGCATGATGCTGACCTCGTCGGGGTTCGTGATCAGAAGCCCGCCACGCTGCCTGCGTCTGACGCACACCCCGGACGTCCTGCTGCGCATCGAGGTGTCCGACACCCGCGGCGAACGCCGGCCGCCGGGACCCGCCGACCTGGCGCCGTCACCGTCCCTCCTGGACGAGGCGGGCCGGGACCTGTTCCTCGTCGATGCGCTCGCCGACCGGTGGGAGGTGCGGGACCGTGTGTCCCCGGGCGTGGCCCTGCCCGGGAAGACGGTCCGGGCCGAGCTGGACCTGTCGTCCGCGTGACGGTGCGGCCGCACCGCCTCCCCGGTTCGATTCCGGCCACCGTGCATCCCGCACCGATCCGGCCGACCGGCTTGGCCGTACCACCGCCGTGACACCGCCCGACCGCACACCGCCGGGCGGCAGCACGGTTCCGGTCAGTTCGGCCGGTGGTGGAGCAGGGCGGCCCGCAGGTCGTTCTCCGTGATCTGGTCGGCGGGGCGGTGGAGTGTCCAGCGGCGGGCATCGCCGTCCATGGACAGCACGGCGACGACGGTTTCCAGCGGTGGGCGGCCGGGTTCGGTGTACGCGAACTGGCGGATGATGACGGCGGTGTCCTCGTCCAGGCCGAGCAGGGTGCGCACGGTGTCCCTCAGTTCGCGCAGGTGCGGGCTCGGCCCGGCGGTTGCCGGGCGCGGTTGCAGTGGCATGAGGGGATACTCCTTGACGGGAGGCCGGGCAGCGCGGTGCTGTCCGGTCACGGTTGCCTGCCAGGTGGCGAGGAGCAGCAGCGTGCCGGTTTCGGCCAGGAGACTGAGCAGGGCCTGTGGGGCGGGCTGCAGACCGTGTTCGGTGAATCCGAAGACGCCCACGGTGCGTGAGGCCGCGAAGCCGCCGAGGGCGCCCAGGGCCACACCGGCGGCAGCGATCCTCAGCAGCGGCGGCATCCCGATCAGCAGCAGGGCGGCGACCGCGAAGGAGACGCTCGCCTGCAGCAGGAACAGGGGACCGACGATGTGGATGAAGCGGTACTCGTCGACGTAGAGCTGGGCGTGGACGTATCCGCTCGCGGCGAGCGTGGCGGCGATCGCCCAGCGCAGGGCCGGGGCGAGGAGCCCTCCGGTGCTCATGCCAACCTCTCATCCTTGATCGCCAGTTCCCGGTCGCCCCGCCGGTAGCCGACGGTGCGAATGCCGAGGGCGTCCTTGAGTTGTCGGGCGGGGCGACCGGGAACTGGCGATCAAGGA
>NZ_POTZ01000532.1 GCF_003236365.1 Streptomyces sp. NTH33 | reverse complement strand
GCTGGGCCCCGGGGTCGGTCGCCGGCTGCGGGGCGCTGTGGCCGGGCGCGCCCGCGCGGCGGAGCCGCACGTCGACACGGTCCCGCGCCCCCGGGCGCCGGGCGCAAGCGCCCTGCGCCCGGCCCGCCCGTGCGTGATCCGTGTTACGGCCGCGGGGCTTTACTGGAATGCCTACTCGTCGGTACGTTTGTGTGAGCAAGCGCTTAGCCACTGGGCCGCATCCATCAATTGAGGAACCCGGACGGCGAGCAACCAGGTACGCGAGAGCGGCGCCGGTTCAGGCGCATGAGAGGGTGGTGGCGGCGTGCGCCGTACGGTGTTCAACGAGGATCACGAGGCGTTCCGGGAGACCCTTCGCGCCTTCATCGAGGCCGAGGTCGTACCGGTGTACGACGAGTGGTTCACGCAGGGCATCGTGCCCCGCGAGTTCTACTACAAGCTCGCCGAACTGGGCCTCTTCGGCATCAACGTGCCCGAGGAGTACGGCGGGGCGGGACTCGAGACGCACAAGTTCGAGGCCGTCCAGTACGAGGAGACCGCCCGCGCGGGTGTCACCTTCGGCGGCTCCGGCGTGCACGTCCTGCTCGCGCTGCCCTACCTCAAGATGCTCGCCACCGACGAGCAGAAGAAGCGGTTCCTGCCCAAGTTCGTCTCCGGCGAGGAGATGTGGGCCATCGCGATGACCGAGCCCGGCACCGGCTCCGACCTCGCGGGCATGAAGACCACCGCCAGGCTGAGCGAGGACGGGACGCACTACGTCCTCAACGGCGCCAAGACCTTCATCACCGGCGGCGTGCACGCCGACAAGGTCATCGTCTGCGCCCGTACCGCCGCGGCCACGGCCGAGGACCGCCGCCACGGCATCTCCCTGTTCGCCGTGGACACCAGGTCCGAGGGCTACTCGGTGGGCCGCAAGCTCGACAAGCTGGGGCTGAGGACCTCCGACACGGCCGAGCTCGCCTTCGTCGACGTCGAGGTGCCCGTCGAGGACCTGCTCGGCGAGGAGAACAAGGGTTTCTCCTACCTCGGCGCCAACCTTCCCTCCGAGCGCTGGGGCATCGCCTTCGGCGCCTACGCGCAGGCCAGGGCCGCCGTCCGGTTCGCCAAGAGTTACGTGCAGGAGCGCACCGTCTTCGGCAAGCCGGTCTCCCACTTCCAGAACACCAAGTTCGAACTGGCCGCCTGCCAGGCCGAGGTGGACGCGGCGGAAGCCGTCGCCGACCGGGCGCTCGAAGCGCTCGACGCCGGCGAGCTGACCCCCGCCGAGGCCGCCTCCGCCAAGCTGTTCTGCACCGAGGTCGCCCACCGCGTCATCGACCGCTGCCTGCAGCTGCACGGCGGCTACGGCTACATGAACGAGTACCCGATCGCCCGCCTGTACGCGGACAACCGCGTCAACCGCATCTACGGCGGCACCAGCGAGATCATGAAGACGATCATCGCCAAGGACATGGGCCTGTAAGGAACCATGAGCCAGGCACTGCGGTCCCTGCTCGATCTGCTCGACCTCGAGCGGATCGAGCGGGACATCTTCCGCGGACGGTCCCACTTCGCGGTCGTTCCGCGCGTCTTCGGCGGGCAGGTCGCGGCGCAGGCGCTGGTCGCCGCCGGGCGCACGGTCCCCGAGGACCGGCACGCGCACTCGCTGCACGCGTACTTCCTGCGCCCCGGCGACCCGGGCGCGCCCATCGTCTACACGGTGGACCGCATCCGCGACGGCCGCTCCTTCACCACCCGCAGGGTGGTCGCCGTCCAGCACGGGCAGCCGATCTTCCACCTCTCGGCGTCCTTCCAGACGCGGGAGGACGGGCTCGACCACCAGGCCCCCGTGCCGGCCGCCCCCGACCCGGCGACCCTGCCCACCTCCGACGAGCGCCTGCGCGGCTACGACCACCTCCCGGCCGAGATCGTGGAGCGGCTTCTGGAGGCCCGCGAGGCGGTCGACCTGCGCTACGTCGACGAGCCGCCGTACGGCAGGTTCGGCGAGCCGCGCGAGCCGCACTCCCAGGTGTGGTTCCGCACCAACGGCAAGCTCGACGACGACCCTCCCCCAAGCTCTCGGCTTCGCTCGAGCAGGGGGGACCCCCACCTCCACGTCGTCCTCGCCACCTACGTGTCCGACATGACGCTGCTCGACTCGGTGCTGCTCGCCCACGGGCGCGGCGGCTGGGCGGTCGGGGACGTCGTCGGGGCCTCACTGGACCACGCGATGTGGTTCCACCGGCCGTTCCGGGCCGACGAGTGGCTGCTGTACGACCAGGAGTCGCCCTCCGCGCACGGCGGGCGGGGCCTCGGCCAGGCCCGTATCTACACGCAGGACGGCCGGCTGGCCATCTCGGTGATCCAGGAGGGCGTGGTCCGCGTTCCCCGGGAAAACTGAGGAACGTCGCCGGGGAACGCCGTCGCGAAGCTCCCCGGCGCCCGTACCGCCCGGACCAGCCGTACCGCCCGGACCGCCCGTACCACCCGTACCGCCCGGACCGTCTGGCCCCGACGCCGGAAAGCCCTACGCCAGGCCCGCCTGGTCCAGCAGGTACGCCGTCATCGGGTCGTAGTGGCGGGGGCTGACCACGTGGTCGTCGAGCGGCACCGTCACCTGCAGCGTCCCCTCCGCCTCGGCGAGGAAGAGGGCCGGGTCGTTGCAGTCCGCGTAGCCGACGGAGTCCACGCCGTGCTGACCGGCACAGCCCGCCCAGCCGTGGTCGGCGACGACCAGGTCCGGCAGCGGGCGGCCCTCGCGCTCCAGGCCGGTGAGGATGGCGCGCATCGGCTCGCCGGAGTGGGTGTGCCACAGCGTGGCGCCGTGCTCGAGGACGGCCACGTCCGCGAACTGCATGACGTACCCCTCGTCCGTCTGCAGCCCGTCCGGGATGACGGTGATCTCGCAGCCGGCGGCGCGCAGGGCGGCGGCCGTGGCGCGGTGCACGTCGAGCAGACCGCCGGGGTGGCCGGTGGCGAACAGCACCTGCTGCCGCCCGTCGGCCGCCTTGCGCAGCCGGCCGGCCATCCGCTCCAGGGCGTCGACGGTCAGCTCGGGGTCGATGGTGTCCTGGCCGTAACGGTGCTCCGGGTCGTCGCTGACGCCGACGCGCTCGGCCATCACCGCGAGCACGTCCTGCTCGTCGCTCCAGCGGTCGCCGAGCTCCAGCCCGAGCCAGAAGTGGCGGTCACCGTTCGCGAGTTTGCGGTAGTGGGAGAGGTTGTTCTCGCGGGGGGTGGCGACGTTCCCGGCGATACGGGTCCTCACGAGGTGGTCGACGAGTTCGGCGCGGCTGGGTGTCCCGGGTATCGGCATGGCTCCCATTGTGGTGTCATGCCCGCCGCAGGGCGAACCACAGTTCCATGCGGACGTCCGGGTCGTCCAGGTCGGTGCCGAGCAGCGCGGCGCAGCGGGCGATCCGCTGGCGGACGGTGTTGCGGTGCACGGACAGGGCGACCGCGGTGCGGTCCCAACCGCCGTGCAGGGAAAGCCAGGTGCGCAGTGTCTCGGTGAGCGCCGGCACCGCGCTGATCGGGGCGAGCAGGGCGCGGGCGTGCGCGTCGGCCTCGTCGCGGGGGAGCAGGTCGGTGAGGCCGGGGCGGTCGCCGTGACGGACCAGGGCGGCGCGGGTGGCGCGGGCACGGGCCAGGGCGCGGGCCGCCTGGGCGTCGGCGGCCGGCCAGTCGGCCGCCGTGACGGCGGCGCTCGCGCCGAGGGTCCAGCCGGGCTGCGGGGCCGGCTCCCGCTCGGCGGGGACGAGCACTCGTACGACCCCGTCCGCGAGGTCCACCAGCGCGGACCCGAGCGCGGCGCCGAGCGCGGAGGCGGCCACGGTGTCATGGGGCTCCCGCCTGCTCATGGGGGTACCCCCTGTTCGAGCGGCGTCGAGAACTTGGGGGAGAGACCGAGAGCTCTGGGGAGCCTGCGCGTCCGGCCGCGCGTGCACCACGACCCACCGCCCGGCCCCGAGCAACGGCGCCACCTCCTCGGGCGCCGCCCCCAGCAGCATCCGCACGAGCGCCGACGACCGGGCCGCCTCCGTACCGCTCTGGTGCTCCCCGGTGAGCAGCGACAGCAGCACCGCGGCGACGGAGGCGATGGTGTGGTCCCCGGGGCCCCGCTCCGGGGCCGCGACCCCGAGCACGAACCCCTGTCCGGTCCCGAGCGCGTAGGCGGCGAGATGGCTGCCGCCGACGGTGTCGGTGGCGGAGGAGGGCGCGGGCCGGCCGGCGGAGGCGGACACGGTGAGCGGGCGCACCACGCCGGTCAGCTCCGCGAGTGCCTGCCGGACCTCGGCGCGCGGGTCCCGTCCCGCCGAGGCGACTTCCGTGCCGTCGGGGCCGTAGAGGACTGCCCAGCCCGTGATGCGGTGGGCCAGTTGGCGGAGGAC
>NZ_POTZ01000531.1 GCF_003236365.1 Streptomyces sp. NTH33 | reverse complement strand
GCCTCCACCCCCACCCTGCGCGACCAGGTGCGCCCCTATCTGGAGCAGCTCTTCGAGGAGGTCAACGAGACCGTCCACCTCGCCACCCTGGTCGGCACCGAGATCCACCACGTCGACGGCATCGAGGCCACCGGGCACGTCATCCGGTTCGGCCTGCGCACCGGCGTGCGCTTGTCCGCCCACGTCACCTCCGCCGGCAAAGCCATGCTCGCCAGCCTCTCCGACGACGACGTCCAGGCCCGCTACCAGGTGGCCTCCAGCGGGCGCCGTCGACGCCCCCTCGGGGCCGACATGGACCGCCTGCGGGAAGCCCTGGACAAGGTGCGCAAGCAGCGCATCGCCTCCAACTTCGAGGAGAGCGAGGTCGGCGTGGCCGCGTTCGCCATCAGCCTCGGCAGCCAGGAGGGGCAGCACGCCGCCCTCAGCATCGCCCTGCCCGTCATGCGGTGCGGCCGCGCCGACGTCACCCGCTTCGGCGAGGCCCTCGTCGCCGTCGCCGACCGCTACCTCGCCGACCAGGGCCGGGCACGCTGAGGCGGGGTGGGCGCCCTCGTCGTGAGGGCACCCATCCCGCCTCGGGTACGTGAAGGACGCGTCAGTCGATCTGGCGGCCCAGCTGAGCCAGGGGGACGTTGTGGGTCTCGCGGGCCGTGGCCACGGCGATCGCGGAGATCACGCAGGCCAGGGAGGTGAACGCGGCCGCCGGCCACCAGGAGTCGCCGGTGGCGGTGGAGACGGCCTGGATGATCGTCGGGGAGAACCCGGTCAGGATCATGCCCAGTTGCAGGCCCACAGCCATGCCGCTGACGCGGAAGCGGACGTTGAACATCTCGCTGAAGAAGGCCGGGTACACGGCGTTCGTCGCGGCGAACCCGAGCGTGATGCACAGGAAGAAGCCCAGGTAGATCATCACCACGTCCGCGTTCCCGACGGCCCAGAAGAACTGCCACACCGCCACGGCGCCGAACAGGTTGCCGCCGATCAGCACCGGACGGCGGCCCACCTTGTCGCTCAGCGCAGCGAACAGCGGCTGCGTCACCAGGGCGGTGGCGTACCCGAACACGACCGCCCACAGCATCGTCGAGGACGATACGCCCACCACATGTGTCGCGTACGTCAGGCCCCACACCGGCACCACCGAGCTGATGACGATCAGGAAGGCCGCGAAGACCACGCGCACCACGTCCGCCGGCTGATGCTTGAAGACCAGGCCGATGGGCGCCTTGGCAACCTTGCCCTGCTCCTTCTGCTCCCGGAACGCCTTCGGATCCTCCAGGGTGCGGCGGATGACCACGCCCACGATCACGATGACCGCAGAGGCCCAGAACGGCACCCGCCAGCCCCAGGCCATCATCTGCTCCTCGGGAAGCGCCGCCACCCCGATGAACGCCAAGGTGGCCAGGATGTAGCCCACCCAGATACCGTTGATCATCCACGAGCAGTACAGGCCTCGGCGTCCCTCCGGGGCGTGTTCCAGCGTCAGGGACGCCGAGCCGGAGGCCTCGCCGCCCACCGACAGGCCCTGGAACAGGCGCAGCATGATCAGCACGGCCGGCGCCCACATGCCGATCGACGCGTACGAGGGAAGGCAGCCGATGAGGAACGTCGCCACGCCCATCACCATCAGCGTGATGATCATGATGTTGCGGCGCCCGAACCGGTCACCGATGTGACCGGCCAGGAATCCGCCCAGCGGGCGGGCCACGTACGCCACGCCGTAGGAGCCCAGGCTCAGCAGCAGACCCATCGCCCCGGCGTCCGGGAAGAACACCTGGCTGAACACCAGGGCCGAGGCCGAGGCGTAGATGTACATGTCGTAGTACTCCAGCGCAGAGCCCACGAAACCGGCAGCGGAGGCCTTCTTGCCCTGGCTGAGGCCGCCCTTGCCGGAGGCGGTGGAGGCAGGGACCGCGCCGGGCTTCAGCGGCACCCCGGTCGCGCCCGAGGCAGAGACGGATGACCTGTTCGTCGTTGACATGGTGCGTCGTCCTGTTCGTCGGGAGTCGCGCGTCGTCGCACGCCTCGATGTCAGTAATCCGCCCGGCCGCCCGAGGCGTCGTACACGAACCCGGTCGTGAACGAGGCCTGGGGCGAGACGATGTAGGAGACCAGGTGCGCGATCTCCTGGACGGTGCCGAAGCGGTGCATCGGGATCAGGGACTTCTGCACCTCCTGGCGCTCCGGCGTCATGCCCTGGATCAGAGGCGTCTCCACCGACGCCGGCGCGACGGCGTTCACCGTCACGCCGGAGGCGGCATACTCCTTGCCGACGGCCTTGACCATCCCGATCACCCCTGCCTTCGAGGCCGAGTAGGCCGCCATCTGCGGGTTGCCCTCCTTGCCCGCCACGGAGGCGATGTGCACGATCCGTCCGTAGCCGCGCGGCAGCATCAGCTCCAGCGCCGCCCGCGTCACCGTGAACGCACCCCCCAGGTTGAGGTCCACGATCCGCTCGAACGTCTCCTGCGACGTCTCCACCGTCGGGGCGACCGGGCCGAGGATCCCCGCGCAGTTCACGACGATCTCGACCGCCCCGAACGCCTCCTCGGCACCCTTCAGCGCCGACTCCACCGACGCCACGTCCGTGACGTCCACCGGGCCCGTCATGCCCGCCACCTCGTCGCCCCACGAGGCCGACGGCAGGTCCAGGGCCAGCGTCTTGATCCCCTGCGCGCGCAGCGTCTCCACGATCGCGGCCCCCATGCCGCTGGAGGCGCCGACCACGACCGCGTGCTGCTCCTGCGGAGCCGCGTCGCCCGGACCCCGGCCACCCGATGCGCGCTGCTGACGATCTGCTGTCATGTTGCTCTCCCTGTGAACGTCGTCCGCTGTTCACCGAGGCGTCGCTGCCCCTGCCCCGGGATGGTGTGACGGTAAGCTCACTTGCGGTGGCAGCAAAGAGTTCGCGAAAAAATTGCGCTGAGCGCAATGAGCGTATAGCGGTGCCGAGGAGACCTTCCGTATCGCTGGGTGACTGGCCCCTGTGCGCGCGGTGATCTGCGTCGCGGACGGGCCGGACGACAGGCGCCGTGAACAGCCGCTGGATCTCGCTGCAGGTGAGCGGGATCAGCTCGTCCGGGGCAGGATGGCGGGCGTGTTCGTGGGCACGGATGACGGCGAGGACCGTCTCCTGGACCACCGACCTGGTCAGCGCGACCGCCGCCGCTGCGGTTCCGCTGTTCCACGCCCTGGACCTGCTCTCCTTCCCGCTCCTGCTGGCCCTGGTCGCGCTGATCGGCGCGGTCCGCGGCCCCGGCGACCTGGCCAAGGAGGTGATGGTCCCGGAGGCGGCCGAGCGCGGCCGGGTGCCGCTGGAGCGGGCCACGGGTCTGTCCGGCGTGACCGAGCGGCTCGCCTCCACCGTCGGCCTGGCGGTCGGCGGCGCCCTGGTGGCGCTGCTGGGCCCTTTGACGGGACTGGTCGTCAACGCGGCCTGTTTCGCTCTCGGATCGGTGATCATCGGGCTGGTGCTGCCCCGCGGCATGGGGCACGCGGCCGAGGAGACCCCGTCGCAGGCCGGGACGACAGGACCGGGTTACTGGCGGCGGTTCGGCGAGGGCTTCACCTTCCTGCGCGGCGAGCCGCTGCTGCTCACCGTCATCGTCATGGTCGGCATCACCAACCTGCTGGACGCGGGGTTCACCGCGGTGCTCGTGCCCGTCTGGGCCAGGGAGTCCGGCAGCGGACCGGCTGCGATCGGCCTGTTGGGCAGCGTGGCGGGAGCGGCGGCGGTCGGTGGAAGCCTGGTGGCCGCGGTGGCCGCGCACCGGCTGCGACGGCGGGTGGTGTTCTTCGCCGGATTCCTGCTGGCCGGGGCGCCGAGGTTCCTGATCCTCGCCCTCGACGCGCCGGTGGGGGCGGTACTGGTTGTGTTCGCGGTCAGTGGATTCGGTGCGGGCTTCCTCAACCCGGTGCTGGGGGCCGTCCGCTTCGAGCGGGTGCCGCGCCGGATGCTGGGCCGGGTCAACGCCCTCGGCGACTCGCTGGCCTGGGCCGGTATCCCTCTCGGTGGGCTGATGGCCGGGGCGGCGGTGGCCTTCGCCGGGCTGGTGCCGGTGCTGCTCGCCTGCGGCGCCGCGTACTTCCTCACCACGAGCCTGACCGGGCTGCGGCCGGAGTGGCGCGAGATGGACCGCGTGGGCGGGCGAGGTGTCCGGGAGCGGCCACCCGAGGCGGACGCCCAGTCGGCCGGTGGGCATCTCATGGCGTGACGTCCGCCGTGCCCATGTACTCCAGGGTGGCCACGACCAGCGCCTGGACGCCCGTGTCCAGCGTGGGGCGGCGGACCGGGGCGAACCGGGGGCTGTGGTTGACCGGGACGTCCTGGTCGACCGTGCCGCGCTCCGCCGCCGCCCGGTAGGTGTCGGGGTCGGTCCCGCCGATCCCCC
>NZ_POTZ01000530.1 GCF_003236365.1 Streptomyces sp. NTH33 | reverse complement strand
GAGCCGGAGCGACCCGCCCGAGCGCTCCGACCAGCCCCCGGCCGTACGTCCCTCCGCCGGTCAGGCGGGTCGCTCCGGCTCCTCCAACCGCGTCCGCGCCCGCCTCGCCCGCCTCGGCGTGCAGCGCGCCAACCCGTACAACCCGGTCCTGGAGCCGCTGCTGCGGATAGTGCGCAGCAACGACCCCAAGATCGAGAACTCGACGCTGCGTCAGATCGAGCGTGCCTACCAGGTGGCCGAGCGCTGGCACCGGGGTCAGAAGCGCAAGAGCGGCGACCCGTACATCACGCACCCGCTCGCCGTCACCACCATCCTCGCCGAGCTGGGCATGGACCCGGCCACGCTGATGGCCGGCCTGCTGCACGACACCGTCGAGGACACCGAGTACGGCCTGGACCAGCTGCGCCGCGACTTCGGCGACACCGTCGCCCTGCTCGTCGACGGCGTCACCAAGCTGGACAAGGTCAAGTTCGGCGAGGCCGCGCAGGCCGAGACCGTGCGCAAGATGGTCGTCGCCATGGCCAAGGACCCCCGCGTCCTGGTCATCAAGCTCGCCGACCGCCTGCACAACATGCGCACCATGCGCTACCTCAAGCGCGAGAAGCAGGAGAAGAAGGCCCGCGAGACGCTCGAGATCTACGCGCCGCTCGCCCACCGCCTGGGCATGAACACCATCAAGTGGGAGCTGGAGGACCTCGCCTTCGCGATCCTCTACCCCAAGATGTACGACGAGATCGTCCGCCTGGTCGCCGAGCGCGCCCCCAAGCGCGACGAGTACCTCGCGATCGTCACCGACGAGGTCCAGGCCGACCTGCGCGCCGCCCGCATCAAGGCGACCGTCACCGGCCGCCCGAAGCACTACTACAGCGTCTACCAGAAGATGATCGTCCGCGGCCGTGACTTCGCGGAGATCTACGACCTCGTGGGCATCCGCGTCCTGGTCGACACGGTCCGCGACTGCTACGCCGCCCTCGGCACCGTGCACGCGCGATGGAACCCGGTCCCCGGCCGGTTCAAGGACTACATCGCGATGCCCAAGTTCAACATGTACCAGTCGCTGCACACGACGGTCATCGGCCCCAACGGCAAGCCCGTCGAACTGCAGATCCGCACGTTCGACATGCACCGCCGCGCCGAGTACGGCATCGCCGCGCACTGGAAGTACAAGCAGGAGGCCGTCGCCGGCGCCTCCAAGGTCCGCACCGACGCGCCGAAGCCCGCCAAGGCCGGCAAGGACTCGGCCGCCATCAACGACATGGCGTGGCTGCGGCAGCTGCTGGACTGGCAGAAGGAGACGGAGGACCCCGGCGAGTTCCTGGAGTCGCTGCGCTTCGACCTCTCCCGCAACGAGGTCTTCGTCTTCACGCCCAAGGGCGACGTCATCGCGCTCCCGGCCGGTGCCACCCCGGTGGACTTCGCCTACGCCGTCCACACCGAGGTCGGCCACCGCACCATAGGAGCGCGGGTCAACGGCCGTCTCGTACCGCTGGAGTCGACCCTGGACAACGGCGACCTGGTGGAGGTCTTCACCTCCAAGGCGGCCGGCGCGGGCCCCTCCCGCGACTGGCTCGGCTTCGTCAAGTCGCCGCGCGCTCGCAACAAGATCCGGGCCTGGTTCTCCAAGGAGCGCCGCGACGAGGCGATCGAGCAGGGCAAGGACGCCATCGTCCGCGCGATGCGCAAGCAGAACCTGCCGATCCAGCGCATCCTGACCGGCGACTCGCTGGTCACCCTCGCGCACGAGATGCGCTACTCGGACATCTCCGCGCTGTACGCGGCGATCGGCGAGAGCCATGTCTCCGCGCAGAACATCGTGCAGAAACTCGTCCAGGCGCTCGGCGGCGAGGAGGCGGCCACCGAGGAGATCGACGAGAGCGTGCCGCCCTCGCGCGGCCGCGGCCGCAAGCGCCGTTCCAGCGCCGACCCGGGCGTCGTCGTCAAGGGCGTCGAGGACGTGTGGGTCAAGCTGGCCCGCTGCTGTACGCCCGTCCCCGGCGACCCGATCATCGGCTTCGTCACCCGGGGCAGCGGCGTATCGGTTCACCGCAGCGACTGCGTCAACGTGGAGTCGCTGTCCCGCGAACCGGAGCGCATCCTCGACGTCGAGTGGGCGCCCACCCAGTCCTCCGTCTTCCTGGTCGCCATCCAGGTCGAGGCGCTGGACCGCTCCCGGCTGCTCTCGGACGTCACCCGCGTGCTGTCCGACCAGCACGTCAACATCCTCTCCGCGGCCGTCCAGACCTCCCGCGACCGCGTCGCCACCTCCCGCTTCACCTTCGAGATGGGCGACCCCAAGCACCTGGGCCACGTCCTGAAGGCCGTACGGGGCGTGGAGGGCGTCTACGACGTCTACCGGGTCACCTCGGCGCGCAGCCGGGCGTAGAGCGCACGTCCTGCGCGAAGAACGGCCGAGGGCTCCCGTACGGCACGTACGGGAGCCCTCGGCTCGTGGGAGCGGGTGGCGGGTGGGTCAGCCGCCGAACTCCTGCAGGCCCTTCAGCGCCTGGTCCAGGAGCGCCTGGCGGCCCTCCAGCTCCTTCTCGAGCTTGTCGGCCTTGGCCGCGTTGCCCTGGGCGCGCGCCTGCTCGATCTGGCCCCTCAGCTTGTCCACGGCGGCCTGCAGCTGACCGGTCAGACCCTCGGCACGCGCGCGCGCCTCCGGGTTCGTCCGGCGCCACTCGGCCTCCTCGGCCTCCTGGATGGCCCGGTCCACGGCGTGCATCCGGCCCTCGACCCGCCCACGCGCGTCCCGCGGCACATGGCCGATGGCCTCCCAGCGCTCGTTGATCGAGCGGAAGGCGGCCCGGGCGGCCTTCAGCTCCGTGATCGGCAGCAGCTTCTCGGCCTCCTCGGCCAGCTCCTCCTTCAGCTTCAGGTTCTCCGCCTGCTCGGCGTCCCGCTCGGCGAACACCGAGCTGCGGGCGGCGAAGAAGACGTCCTGGGCACCGCGGAAACGGTTCCACAGGTCGTCCTCGTGCTCGCGCTGGGCGCGGCCCGCGGCCTTCCACTCCGCCATCAGCTCGCGGTAGCGGGCCGCGGTCGGACCCCAGTCGGTCGAACCCGACAGCGCCTCGGCCTCGGCGACCAGCTGCTCCTTGACCTTGCGCGCCTCCTCGCGCTGCGCGTCCAGCTGCGCGAAGTGCGCCTTGCGCCGCTTGGAGAACGCCGACCGCGCGTGCGAGAAGCGGTGCCACAGCTCGTCGTCGGACTTGCGGTCCAGGCGAGGCAGCCCCTTCCAGGTGTCCACCAGCGCGCGCAGCCGCTCGCCGGCCACCCGCCACTGGTCGGACCGGGCCAGCTCCTCGGCCTCCGCGACCAGCGACTCCTTGGCCTGCCGGGCCTCGTCCGCCTGCCGGGCGCGCTGGGCCCTGCGCTCCTCACGGCGTGCCTCGACCAGCTCGACCAGCTTGTCCAGGCGGGCGCGCAGCGCGTCCAGGTCGCCGACCGCGTGGTGCGCGTCGACCTGCTCCCGCAGGTGGTCGATGGCGGCCTGGGCGTCCTTCGCAGACAGGTCGGTGGTCTGCACACGCTTCTCGAGGAGGCCGATCTCGACAACCAGGCCCTCGTACTTGCGCTCGAAGTAGGCCAGCGCCTCCTCAGGGGAGCCGGCCTGCCAGGAGCCGACGACCTTCTCGCCGTCGGCCGTACGCACGTACACGGTCCCCGTCTCGTCGACGCGGCCCCACGGGTCGCTGCTCACAGCGCCTCCTCCACATGATGCCTGCGAAGGGCCTCGAAGCTCCCCCGGGCATCGTCCACAGTTTCGTCACCGCCAACATAGGCGACCGGTGGGTGGCCTGTCCGCATCCAGCGCGACCGAAATTTCGCAGTTGACGGTCAGGATTTGGTTACCGTGGCCTTGTTGACCACGACCGTCGCGTTCGGGGCCCCGTCGCCGGCGCCCGTGTTCTCGCCCGCGTCCGCGATCTTCTTCAGTACCTTCAGCCCCGCTTCGGAAACGGTCCCGAACGGTGTGTAGTTGGGCGGCAGCTGACTGTCCTGGTACACCAGGAAGAACTGGCTGCCTCCCGAGTGCGGCTGCCCCGTGTTCGCCATCGCCACCGTGCCCGCCGGGTAGACGTTGTCCCTCAGGCTCTTGTCCTTGAGGTTCTCGTCGGGAATCGTGTACCCGGGACCGCCGCTGCCCGTGCCCGTCGGGTCGCCGCACTGCAGGACGAAGATGCCGCCGGCGGTGAGCCGGTGGCACTTGGTGTGGTCGAAGAAGCCCTTTCCGGCCAGGAAGTCGAAGGAGTTCACGGTGTGCGGCGCCGCCGAGGCCTTGAGCGCCACGTCTATCTCGCCACACGTGGTGTCGAGCTTCATCGTGTACTTCGCCGACGTGTCGATCGTCACCGCCGGCTCCTTCTTCCAGCTCAGCTCCTTCACCGAGCCGGGAGCGGCCTTCTCGCACGGGTCCGGGGCCTTGCTG
>NZ_POTZ01000052.1 GCF_003236365.1 Streptomyces sp. NTH33 | reverse complement strand
CCCCCCTTCCGGACCCAGCCCAAACCGATCCTGAGCATCGCCGGCCCACTGCCCCCGACGGCCCTGCCGGCGATCGGCCACGGCGCGCCCTGGGCGGTCCTCGGTCGAGCATCCGGGCCGCGCGGGTTTACATCCGCCGGTTCGTCGCAGGTGGAGGGATGAACCCGTGTCGCCGATCCGCGCGAAGGAGCTCCGCCATGACGCACCACCTCCGCCGCCAACTCCTCTGGGTCCTGCTGGCCGTCGCCGTGGGCGCGGTGGACGCGTGGAGCATCGCCGGCCGCCTGCGCGAGCCCGCCGCCGTCCTGACCGTGGCGTTCCTGCTCCTGCTCGCCGCGGCGACCCGCGCGGGCCGCTCCCACCGCCGTCTCCTCACCGTCCGTGCCATCCGTACGGCGGGGGTGCCGGAGAACGGCTCCCCCACGGCCCGCGCCTGGCAGGACCTCTACGAAGCCTGCTGCCTGCCCGCCTGGGAGTCCCACGGCACGATCCACGACCCCCGTATATGCACCGGCAGAGCGGCCGCCTGACGCCCGGGGCAGGTGCCCGCGCGGTACTGGAACCCTTTCCGGCGCCGGGGCGTCCCTTGCGGGTGGATGGGGACGCGTAGGCTCTGCGCGCCCGGGAACAAGACAGTGGGACGGATGGGAAGGAAAGGACGACGCCCTGCTCAGGCCGGGCCGGGAAGGCGAGATGGCAACCGAGCCGCGTTGGGACGACACACTGGCTACCGAGGGGATTCCAAGCCGCACGGCCCGCTTCGCGGGTGAGCTGCACCACGTGACGGGTGCGCGCCTCGCGGCGGAGGAGTTCCTCGACGACCTCGCGCGGGCCTCGCTGCCGGCGGCGCCGGAGCACTGGGACGACATCCTGCTGGTCGTCACGGAACTCGCGGCGAACGCGGTGCAGTACGCGCCGGGCCCCTTCGAACTGCGGATGCGCCGGACCTTCGACGGGGTGCACGTCACGCTGAGCGACACCAGCATCACGCCGCCGGCCCCGCGCCCGTTCCATCCCAGCCGGGGCGGCGGCGGTATCGGCTGGCACCTGGTGCACACCCTGTGCGACCAGGTCAGCGTGGTCGTGCACGACCGCGGCAAGGACGTGCACGTCTTCCTGCCCTGGTGACGGCGGGACGACGTCCCGCCCGCCGTCAGGCCGTGCTCGGCTCGCGGGGCGGAAGCCGGTGGTAGTAGTCCCCCACGCGCGTCAGATAGTCCTGGTCCCTCGTCTCGCTGTCGGTCCTGAAACGCGGCGCCGCCTTGATCTCACCCCTGGAGCAGGCCACCGATATGCGCCGCTCCTCCAGGTCGATGCCGGTCACCACGCCCACCGGCACCAGCACGCTCCGGCCGAACACCCACACCCCGGTGTCCACCACCAGATGCCGCATCCCGAAGGGGTCGGCCTCCCTGTCCACATGGCCGATCGTGCCGTCGGCGGCGACGACGGTGAAGCCGGTCAGGTCCAGCCCCTCGGCAGGACCGACCCGCGGCGGATACGACCAGATGATGTCGATGGTCACAGTGCTCCTTCCACTCCGTCGGCTCTCACAGCAGCAACTACCCTGCCGGGACAGTCGCATTCGGCGCGGCGGCGGCTTCCGCCGGGGGAGAGCGGGGCCATGGGCGCAGGTTTTGTCCGGTGCCGCCCGAGTGGGTTACCCTGCCACGAATTTTGTCATCGCGCAGATCCGTGACATGCGGAAACACCGGTACGACGTGCGGGTCCGCCACGGACCGACGAGGCTGACGGGTCCTCACCGCCGAGGACTCCCTGGGGAGCGGGGACGAGGGTACGCATGACCAGCGACAGGACCGAGGCCGTCGACACCGTTCCGGGCGACCAGGAGCTGAGGCAGCTCCTGGCGGGCCTGACGGCCGTACGGGACGGCGACTTCGGCACGCGTCTGCCCGAGGACGCCGACGGACTCATGGGCGACATCGCGACCGTGTTCAACGGCATGGTCGACCAGCTGTCCGTGTTCACCTCGGAGGTCACCCGGGTGGCCCGGGAGGTCGGCACCGAGGGGACGCTCGGCGGGCAGGCGGAGGTGCCCGGCGTGTCCGGGACCTGGGCCGACCTGACCGACTCGGTCAACGCCATGGCGGGCAACCTGACCACCCAGGTCCGTGACATCGCCCAGGTGGCGACGGCGGTGGCCAAGGGCGACCTCTCCCAGAAGATCGACGTGCCGGCGCGCGGCGAGATCCTGCAGCTGAAGGAGACCGTCAACACGATGGTCGACCAGCTCTCGGCCTTCGCCGACGAGGTCACCCGCGTCGCCCGCGAGGTCGGCACCGAAGGACGCCTCGGCGGCCAGGCGAAGGTGCCCGGTGTCGCCGGCGTGTGGCGGGACCTCACCGACTCGGTGAACTTCATGGCGGGCAACCTGACCAACCAGGTCCGCAACGTCGCCCAGGTGACGACCGCGGTCGCCAAGGGCGACCTCTCCCAGAAGATCACCGTCGACGCGCGCGGCGAGATCCTGGAGCTGAAGAACACCATCAACACGATGGTCGACCAGCTCTCCGCCTTCGCCGACGAGGTCACCCGCGTCGCCCGCGAGGTCGGCACCGAAGGACGCCTCGGCGGCCAGGCCGACGTCAAGGGCGTCAAGGGCACCTGGCGGGACCTCACCGACTCGGTGAACTCGATGGCCGGCAACCTCACCGGCCAGGTCCGCAACGTCGCCCAGGTGGCGACGGCGGTCGCCGAGGGCGACCTCTCCCAGAAGATCACCGTCGACGCGCGCGGCGAGATCCTGGAGCTGAAGAACACCATGAACACGATGGTCGACCAGCTCTCCGCCTTCGCCGACGAGGTCACCCGCGTCGCCCGCGAGGTCGGCACCGAAGGACGCCTCGGCGGCCAGGCCGACGTCAAGGGCGTCTCGGGCACCTGGAAGGACCTCACCGACAACGTCAACGTGATGGCGTCGAACCTGACCGGTCAGGTCCGCTCCATCGCGCAGGTCGCCACCGCCGTGGCCCGGGGCGACCTGTCCCGCAAGATCACGGTCGAGGCCGAGGGCGAGGTCGCCGCTCTCGCCGACGTGATCAACACGATGGTCGACACGCTGTCCGCGTTCGCCGACGAGGTCACCCGCGTCGCCCGCGAGGTCGGCACCGAAGGACGCCTCGGCGGCCAGGCCGACGTCAAGGGCGTCTCGGGCACCTGGAAGGACCTCACCGACAACGTCAACTCGATGGCGAACAACCTCACCGGCCAGGTGCGCAACATCGCGCTGGTGACGACCGCGGTGGCCCGGGGCGACCTGTCGAAGAAGATCGACGTGGACGCCCGCGGGGAGATCCTGGAGCTGAAGACGACCATCAACACGATGGTCGACCAGCTCTCCGCCTTCGCCGACGAGGTCACCCGCGTCGCCCGCGAGGTCGGCACCGAAGGACGCCTCGGCGGCCAGGCCGAGGTGGAGGGCGTCTCGGGCACCTGGAAGCGGCTGACGAAGAACGTCAACGAGCTGGCCGGCAACCTCACCCGCCAGGTGCGGGCGATCGCCGAGGTGGCCAGCGCCGTGGCCGAGGGCGACCTGACCCGGTCGATCACCGTCGAGGCCTCCGGCGAGGTCGCCGAGCTCAAGGACAACATCAACTCCATGGTGGGGTCCCTGCGTGAGACCACCCGGGCCAACCAGGAGCAGGACTGGCTCAAGACCAACCTGGCGCGGATCACCGGCCTGATGCAGGGCCACCGCGACCTGCCCGTCGTGGCGGAGCTGATCATGGAGGAGCTCACTCCCCTGGTGTCGGCCCAGTACGGCGCCTTCTACCTCGCCGAGGAGGGCGAGCGCGGAGCGGAGCTGCGGCTCGTCGGTTCCTACGGCCGCCCCGACGACGACACCCGCCCCACCCGTTTCTCCATCGGCCGCTCCCTGGTCGGCCAGGCCGCGCGCAGCCGCCGTACCATCACGGTCGACGAGCTGCCCCAGGGCTACGTCACCATCTCCTCCGGCCTCGGCGAGGCCGTGCCGGCCGCGCTGGTCCTGCTGCCGATCCTGTTCGAGGACCAGGTCCTCGGTGTGATCGAGCTGGCGGCGGTCACCCCGTTCAAGCCGGTCCACCGGGATTTCCTGGAGCAGTTGCGGGAGGCCATCGGGGTCAACGTCAACACGATCCTGGCCAACGCCCGGACCGACGAGCTGCTGGACGAGTCGCAGCGGCTGACGGCCGAACTCCAGGCCCGCTCCGCCGAGTTGCAGGCCCAGCAGGAGGAACTGCAGCACTCCAACGCCGAACTGGAGGAGAAGGCCTCGCTGCTGGCGGCGCAGAACCGCGACATCGAGGCGAAGAACCTGCAGATCGAACAGGCCCGGCAGGAGCTCGAGACCCGCGCCCAGCAGTTGTCGCTGGCCTCGAAGTACAAGTCGGAGTTCCTGGCGAACATGAGCCACGAGCTGCGCACCCCGCTGAACAGCCTGCTCATCCTCGCCCAGCTGCTCGCCCAGAACCCCTCGCGCAACCTCACTCCCAAGCAGGTGGAGTACGCGGGCATCATCCACTCCGCGGGCAGCGATCTGCTGCAGCTGATCAACGACATCCTCGACCTGTCGAAGGTCGAGGCCGGCAAGATGGACATCACTCCCGAGCGGGTGTCGCTGCGCCGGCTCATCGAGTACGTCGAGGCCACCTTCCGGCCGATGACGACCCAGAAGGGCCTGGAGTTCGAGGTGAGCACCGCGGCGGGCGCGCCCGTCGACCTGCTCACCGACGAGTCCCGGCTGCGTCAGATCCTGCGCAACCTGCTGTCCAACGCGGTGAAGTTCACCGAGCAGGGCGGCGTCGAGCTGTGCATCGAACCCGCGGCGGACGACGAGGTGCCCCAGGGGGTCCTCCGGGGCGGCGCCGTCGTGGCGTTCCGGGTCAGGGACACCGGCATCGGCATCCCGGAGCAGCACCTGGAGTCGATCTTCGGCGCCTTCCAGCAGGCGGACGGCACCACCAGCCGCAAGTACGGCGGAACCGGCCTCGGTCTCTCCATCACGCGGGAGATCGCCCATCTGCTCGGCGGCGGTGTCGCCGTGGACAGCGCGCCCGGCCGGGGCAGCACCTTCACGCTCTTCCTGCCCGTGGCCCGGCCCGACTTCGAGCAGCTGCTCGGCACCGGCCACTCCCCGCAGAGGGAGCCGGCCGAGCTCGTCTCCGCGGCCACGGCCGCCCCGGCCGCCGTGTCGCAGCCCGCGGGCCCGGCGGCCGGGCAGCGGCGGCGCCGGCTGCTGGTCGTGGAGGAGCGGGCGCGCGGTCTGCTGACCCTGGTCGCCGAGAGCGTGGTCGCGGACCTGGCCCGGCACAGCCCGGACGACGGCGGCCGGCTGCCCGCGGTGGACGTCATCACCGCCGTGGGGGCGCAGGAGGCGGCGGGTGCGCTGGCCGCCGAACCGTGCCACTGCGTGGTCCTCGACCTGGACATGCCCGAGGGCGAGGCGTCCCGGTTCCTGCGGGCGCTCCAGGGCGACTCGGGGCTGACCGGCGTACCGGTGCTCGTGCACAGCGGTCACCGCCCGGACGTGGCCCGGGCGGAGGCGCTGCGCTCGCACACGGACGACGGCTCCCTGGAGTTCCTGTCCAGCCTGGACGAGCTGCGCGAACGCATCGCCCTGCACCTGTCGGCGGAGGAGCCCGGGGACGTGCTGTCCCTGGTCCGGTCCGAGGACCCGCAGGACCTCGCGCCGCCCGTCGACAACACCTTCCGGGGCCGTACCGTCCTCGTCGTCGACGACGACGCGCGCAATCTGTTCGCGCTCAGCGGGATGCTGGAGATGTACGGCTTCCGGGTGCTGCACGCGGAGAACGGACGCAAGGGCATCGAGACGCTGCTCGCCCATCCCGACATCGCGCTGGTGCTGATGGACGTGATGATGCCGGAGATGGACGGGTACACGGCCACGGCGGAGATCCGCAAGCTGCCGCGGTACGCGGAGCTGCCCATCATCGCCGTCACCGCCAAGGCGATGCCGGGAGACCGGGAGAAGTCCCTGTCCTCGGGTGCGAGCGACTACGTCACCAAGCCCGTCGACACCCATGACCTGATCGCCTGCGTCCGGCGCTGGCTGAGCGTGTGAGCGCGCGTCGTCGTCCAGCCGAGGAGCTTTCGCATCGTGAGCACGACCGAGCAGCCACACGAGCCGGCCGCCGCCGGGCCGCGCCCGGAGCCGCTGGACCTGGCGGGCGTCTCCCCGACCTCTCCCGTCGGCAGACTGGCCGCGACGGTGGAGCGGCTGCGCCACGAGGTCCGCACGGCGCAGGCGGAGGCCGAGGGCCGGGCCCTGATCGAGCTGGCCAAGGGCATCCTGGTCGAGCGCCTGGGCTGCGGTCCGGCGCAGGCCGCCCGGCAGCTGGCGGAGCTGACCGAGCAGGCCGGGGTGACGCCGCTGGAGTTCGCGGTGGAGGTCATCAACCAGGCCGCCCGCGACCGGGTGGCCGAGGTCACCGACGCCTTCCTGGCCGCCGCGACGGGAGCCTTCGAGCGCGACTCGGCCGTACGGCTGCGCGCCGCGGAGAGCGGAGCGCTGGCCGCGGACGACACCCAGGCCGTCGCCGACTCCCTGCTGCAGCACGCGCTGCACCCGCTCGGCGCGGTGGCGGTGGCGGTCTGGGCGGCGGACGCCGACGGCTCGCTCACCCTGGCCGGCAGCGCCGGTTTCTCCCCGGCCGAGGCCGCCCGCTGGCGGTACGTGCCGCCGGAGGTGGCCACGGTGGGCCGCCGGGGGCTCACCGAGCGCACGGGCCAGTGGTTCGCCTCGCTCGCCGAGACCGGTCTGCCCACCATCGGCCGGCACCTGCACCCGGACGGCGGCCGGGTGGCGGTGCCCGCCGGCACCGGGGGCCGTATCCACGGCGTGCTGGAGATCGCCTGGCCGGGGCCGCTCGCCCCGCAGCCGCCGCAGGTCGTGCGCCAGGTGGAGGCCCTGGCCGAGCTGTGCGCGCACACCCTGGAGACGTACACGCCGCGCCAGGACCCGGGCCAGGAGCCGCGGGTGCTGCCGGACGCGGCCGAACTGATGGACCTGGCCGACGGGCTGCACGACCCGGCGCTGGTGCTGGTGCCGTACATCGACGGCTCGGGACAGCTGGTGGACTTCCGCATCCAGCACGTCAACAGCCGCTTCCTCGACCCGGCCGGCCGGCCGCGCGCGGTGGTCAGCGGGGCGACGCTCCTCGAGGCCTACCCGATGTCCGCCGGGAAGAGCGAGCTGTTCCAGCGGGTGGAGCGGGTGTACGCCACCGGTGAGCCGTTCCGGGCGCGCCGCATGCAGCTGACCGCGCTGGTGGACCAGGTGCCGCTGTCGGCGGTCGCGGACATCAGCATCAGCCGGCACGGCAACAGCGTGCTGCTGATCTGGCGCATCGAGGACGAGACGGCCCGGCTGGCCAGCCTGCTCCAGCACGCGCAGCGGCTGGGCCGGATCGGCGGGTTCGAGGAGAACCTGCTGACGGGTGAGATCACCTGGAACGACGAGCTGTTCCACCTCTACGGCCGCGCCCCGACGAGCAGCCCGGTGCCGCTGGAGGACCTGCAGGCGCACGCGCACCCGGACGACGCCGTGGCCATCGGCCGGTTCCTGCGCACCCTGCTGCACCACCGCCGGCCGGCCTCGGCCGCCTTCCGGCTGCAGCGGCCCGACGGGGTGACCCGGCACATCCGGGTGGTCGCCGAGCCGGTGCTGGACGCCGACGGCCGCCTGTTCGTCGTCCGCGGGGCCTACCAGGACATCTCCGCCCAGCACTGGACGGAGGTGGCGCTCGCCGCCACCCGGGACCAGCTGGCCCACACCGAACAGCAGGCGACCGAACGCAACCGGCTGACCCTGCAGCTGCAGCACGCCATCATGCCGCCGGCCCAGGCGCCGCTGCGGGTGCCGGGCCTGGAGGTCGCCGTGCGCTACCGGCCGGCGGAGACCGAGCAGCTGGTGGGCGGCGACTGGTACGACGCCGTGGTGCTGCCCTCCGGGCTGGTGCTGCTGTGCGTGGGCGACGTGGCCGGCCACGGCATCGAGGCCGCGACCAGCATGGTGGTGCTGCGCAACGCGCTGCGGGGGCTCGCCGTGACCGGTGCCGGGCCGGGCCAGCTGCTGTCGTGGCTGAACATCGTGGCGCACCACCTGACCGGTGCCGTCACCGCGACCGCGGTCTGCGCGCTGTACGACCCCGGGCGGCGCACGCTGCGCTGGGCGCGGGCGGGTCATCTGCCACCGGTGGTGGTCCGCGGCCGGGAGGCGGCGGCGCTTCCGCTGGTCAAGGGCCTGCTGCTGGGCGCCGTACCGGAGGCCGTCTACGAGGAGGCCGAGGTGCAGTGCGCGCCGGAGGACACGCTGCTGATGTACACCGACGGCCTGATCGAGCGCCGGGACCGCTCCGTGGAGGAGTCGCTGACCCACCTGCTCACCACGGCCAGCAGCGCGCCCAGGGCCCTCGACCAGCAACTGGACCGCCTGCTGACCTACAGCAGGTCGGACACGGACGACGACACCTGCATCGTGGGCATCCGGGTCGGGTAGGCCGGACCGGACCGCCGGGCGGATGCCGGGTGTGTGTCGCGCGGGCCGGGGCACTTGGACGCGACGCACGCACACACGCCCGCCGATCACGGGCGTACCCACGGAGGTGCACCATGGCCGACGACCGCCCACAGGACCCGACGACCCGGCATCCGCGGCCGGAGTTCCCGCAGCAGGACCAGGAGCACCCGGGCTGGACCGGGCCGATGGACCCGCCGCCGGACCACGGGGAGGAGTCGTACCGGGGCAGCGGTCTGCTCACCGACCGCAAGACCCTGCTGACCGGCGGCGACTCGGGCATCGGCCGGGCCGTGGCGATCGCCTTCGCCCGCGAGGGCGCCGACGTGGTGTTCACCCATCTGCCGGAGGAGGAGAAGGAGGCCCGGGAGACCGCCCGGCTGGTCGAGGAGGCCGGACGCACGGCGGTGCCGGTCGCCTGCGACATCCGTGAGGAGCGGCAGTGCCGGGAGCTGGTGGACCGTACGGTCGCGGAGTTCGGCCGCATCGACGTGCTGGTCAACAACGCGGCGTACCAGATGTCCCAGCCGGACGGCATCGGCGCCATCTCCACCGAGCAGTTCGACCGGGTGGTGCGCACCAACCTGTACGGCATGTTCTGGCTGTGCAGGATGTCGCTGCCGCACATGGGCGCCGGGGCCTCGATCATCAACACCACGTCCGTGCAGGCGTACAAACCGAGTCCGCACCTGCTGGACTACGCCATGACCAAGGGCGGGATCGTCACGTTCACCCAGGGGCTGGCGCAGATGGTGGCGTCGGACGGGATCCGCGTCAACGCCGTCGCTCCGGGGCCGGTGTGGACGCCGCTGATCCCCGCGACGCTGCCGGACACCAGGGAGTTCGGCAAGCAGGCGCCGCTCGGGCGGCCCGCCCAGCCGGCCGAGATGGCGCCGGCGTACGTCTTCCTCGCCTCGCAGCGGGCGAGCTTCATCACGGCCGAGGTGCTCAACGCCACCGGGGGTACGCCGCTGCCCTAGGGTCCTTCGTCACCTTCCCGCCCGCGGCGCGACCCCGAGCGGGCATGAGCCTTCGGTTCGGGGGTAGGCGCGGGGCGCAGTACGGTCACCACCGGCGGCGGTTGTGAGAATTCGATCACAAAACCGGTGTGCATCGAAGTCGCCGACGGGGGTAACCAGCACTCGCCGTCGGCTCTTGTTGGAGGTCCTTGTGCCCATTGCCCAGAACCCGCTGTCCGTCGAGGTCACCCTGCCCAGGGAGGACGCAGCCCTCCTCACGGTCGAGGGCTATCTGGACGTCGACACCGCGACGGAGCTGCAGGCCCATCTGGCCAACCAGCTCCACCACGGCCGGCGGCACTTCCTGCTCGAGCTCTCCGGCGTGCCCTTCATGGACTCCTCCGGCATGAACATCATCCTGCGCGTGTACCAGGAGGCCCGCGACCTGCCGGGCAGCGTGCACATCATCGCCCCCACCCCGGCCGTGCGCCGGATCCTCGACCTCACGGGCGTCAGCATCACGGTCCCGGTCTCCAAGACCGTCGACGACGCGCTCGCCCTGGTGGACCAGCAGCCGGAGGGGCCGGAGGAGAACGAGGAGCGGCAGGGCTGAGCGGGCCGGGCAGGAGCCGGGCCGCCGGGCGGCCCTCTTCCGCCGCCGCGGGCCGGGTCACCGGGACCGACGACATCGTGAACACATTCGTGACCGCTGGGCGTCACCCGGTGGCCGTGCCCTGGCGGCCGCCGCCGGCCAGGGCGCACACGCCTGCCCGGCCGCCGTGCGAGCACGGGTCCGGAGCCCGCGGACGCGGTGTCGTCCGAGGTGGGCCCGCGACTACAGTGGTCGCCCGGCAAGGGGCATGCCGCCGTGCCCCGGCCTGCGGCCGGCCGGCGGCGGGGAACGTGATTGAGGAGTTGAACAGGGTGCCGGAGCAGGAAGCGGTAGGGCAGCAGGGTTCGCCGGCTCGGGAGGTCGGGGACTTCCTGCACCACCGCCGGGAGCAGATCGCCCAGCGCTGGGCCGACGAGACCCTCTTCCGGACCGTGTTCACCGTCTCCCGGGACGAGGCGGTGGAAGCGGGCCGGGTCGTCGTCGACGCCCTGGCCCAGGTGGCCGCCTTGGGCCGGGCGGCGGACCCGGAGGCCGGCGGGTTCCTGGTGGTGCGCGAGCAGTTGTCCAGGATGGGGGCCGCACGCACCCGTACGGGCCTGACCCCCTCGCAGGTGTCCATCGACGTGGACGCCCTGCGTCCGCCGGTGCTCGACCTGCTGCTCGCCGACCTCCCGGACGCCCCGGCGGAGCTGCTGCGGGAGTGCATGAGTCTCCTGACGGTGCTGATGGGCACCCTGCGGCTGGTGGTCATGGAGACCGCGCTCAACGAGGGCCAGGCCCTCATCGACCGGCAGCGGATGCAGCTGCTGGAGGTCGCCACGCCCGTGATCAAGCTGTGGGACGGCGTCGTGGCCGTACCGCTGATCGGGACGCTGGACAGCGCCCGCAGCCAGGTCGTGATGGAGACCCTGCTGGAGGCGGTCGTCGAGCAGCGGGCACGCTTCGCGATCCTGGACATCACCGGAGTGCCGACGGTCGACTCGCTGGTGGCCCAGCACCTGATGAAGACGGTCGCCGCCGCCCGGCTGATGGGCGCGGAGTGCGTGGTCTCCGGCATCCGTCCGGCCATCGCGCAGACCATCGTCCACCTGGGCCTGGACCTGGGCACGGTGGTCACCCGCGCGTCCCTCGCCGACGCCCTGGCCTACGCCCTGCGCAAGCTGGGCGTAGGCATCGTCGCACCGCCGGCCGACGGAACGGGTGAGCGGTGACCGACGGCTTCTCCCGGCCCGCCGCGGGACATGTGCCGGTGCTCCGGCTCGGCGACGTACTCCTGGTCACTCTCCAGGGAGACCTGCACGACCACATGGCCGAACAGCTCCTGCAGGACATCGGCGAGGCCATCACCGGCAACCGGGCCACCGGTGTGGTGATCAACATCTCCGGTGTGGAGATCGTCGACTCCTTCCTCGGCCGGGTGCTGGCCGAGATCGCGGCCAAGGCGCGGCTGCTCGCCGCGCAGACCGTGGTGGCCGGGATGCGGCCCGCGGTGGCGATCACCCTGGTGGAGCTGGGGCTGACACTGCCCGGGCTGCGTACGGCGCTGACCACCGAGGACGCCCTGCGGCTGCTCGGCGCGACGGACCCGGTGCTCCGCCCCGGCGGCACACGCCCGGGGAGCCCATGATGGACATCGCGGCGGGCGTTCAGGCCTGCTTGCCGATCCGCTCCGACATGGACCTGGTATGGGTGCGCCAGCACGTGCGCCAGGCGGCCGCCCAGCTCGGCTTCGGCCTGGTGGACCAGACGAAGCTGGTCACCGCGGCCAGTGAACTGGCCCGCAACACCCTGGTGCACGGCGGGGGCGGGCGGATGGAGGCGGCGCACGTGGTCAGCGGACGGGTGCACGGGCTGCGGCTGACCTTCAGCGACGAGGGGCCGGGCATCGCGGACCTGGAGCGGGCGCTGAGCGACGGCTACACCTCCGGCGACGGGCTGGGCATGGGTCTGGGCGGCGCCCGGCGCCTGGTGCACGACTTCGCCCTCGACAGCGCCCCCGGCGCCGGCACCACCGTCACCGTGACGTCCTGGGCCTCGCGGCCCCCGCACCCGCGGGAGGCGACCTGATGCCGCGCGTGTGGGACGTACCGGTGCACGACTCGACCCGGGTGCGCGACGCCCGGGTCGCCGCGGAGGGCGCGGCCGCGCTGGCCGGCCTGGACGGGCCGCGTACCGCCGCCGCCGCCCTGGTGGCGACCGAGCTCGCCACCAACCTGCTCAAGCACGCGGAGGGCGGCCAGGTCCTCATCGACGTCGTCCCGCCGCCCGCGCCGCGCGAAGGCGGGGAGCAGACGCCGGTGGTGCAGGTGGCGGCGGTCGACCACGGGCCGGGCATCGCCGATGTCGCCGCCGCGCTGCGCGACGGCTTCTCCACGACCCGGTCGCTCGGTGCCGGCCTCGGCACCTGCCGGCGGGTCGCCGACGACTTCCACCTGCACAGCGCGCCCGGCCGGGGCACGGTGGCGCTGGCCCGGATCGGCGCCGCCGGCCGGCGTGCCGGGGCCGTGGCCCGGGAGCCGGCGGCCCCCGCGCGGGCGGGCGGGATCAACATCCCCTTCGGGGGCGCGGACCACTCGG
The DNA here is from genome assembly GCF_003236365.1 of Streptomyces sp. NTH33. Taxonomy (GTDB): domain Bacteria; phylum Actinomycetota; class Actinomycetes; order Streptomycetales; family Streptomycetaceae; genus Streptomyces. The sequence goes on along the minus strand of NZ_POTZ01000052.1, from coordinate 12,757 downwards.
GCGACGCCTGGACGTGGGTGCGGGCCGGGAGCCGGCTCACCCTGATGCTGGCCGACGGTCTGGGGCACGGCCCCCAGGCCGCCCACGCCTCCTCCGCGGCGGTCGAGACACTGCGCGGCGCCGCCCACCTCGCCCCGGCGGAGCTGCTTTGCCGGCTCGACGATGCGCTGCGCGGCACCCGGGGCGCGGCCGTCGCCCTGGCCCAGCTCGACCTGGGCACCGGACGGCTGTACTTCTGCGGCGTCGGCAACGTCGGGGCGCGGCTGCGCGAGGGCGGCACCTGGCGTCACCTGTTGTCCCGGCCGGGTATCGTCGGCGCGCACCGGCCCGCGAGGCTGCCCGAGACGCGGGCGGACTGGACCGCCGACAGCCTGCTGATCCTGCACAGCGACGGCCTGCCGAGCCGCTGGACCCCGCCGTCCGAGCCGGACGCGCACGCCGCCGACCCGGCGGTGACGGCCGCCGTGACCGTCCGGGACGCCAGCAGCTCCGCCCGCCCGGTACGGGACGACACCGCCGTGGCCGTACTGACCACCGCCCCGGCAGGGCGCCCATGATGCGTACGTGGCAGATCAGCACCGTCACCGACGCGGCGCGGGCCCGTATCGCCGTCGCACGCCTGGCCACCGCCTGCGGCGTGCTCGCGCTCGACCGTGCCCGGCTGGCCGCGGACCTCAGCGCCCGGCTGCGCCAGTGCCTGACCAAGGGCGGCACCTGGCGGCTCGTCCTCCAGGGCCCGGCGCCCGGCGACGGCGAGGGGCTCCTGCATCTGACGCTGACCCCCGACCGGGAGGCGAGCGCCGCCGGGGAACCGCCCTGGCGAACCTCCGTCGCCTGCCCCGAGACCGGACAGGTGCCGGACGGCGGGCTGCCGGACGCCGACGTACCGGACGACCCGGCCGTCCTGGCCGAGGCGCTGCTGGGCGCCGACGAGGACACCACGCTGACCCTGGAGAAGCTCGCCGAGCAGGAGGAGCTGGTCGCCTTCCACCGGGAGGAACTGCACCAGACCAACCAGGGCGTCCTGGCACTGCACGCCGAACTGGACGCGGCCGGGCGGGCGCAGCGCGAGGCGTTCGCCGCCGAGCGCAAGGCGCGCACCGAGGCGGAGGACGCCCGGCGCAGACTGACGTTCCTCGCGGACGCCAGCGCCGCGCTGAACGCCTCGCTCAACCACGAGGAGATCGTGCGCCGGCTGCCGGACCTGCTGGTCCCCCGGTACGCCGAGAGCCTCGACGTATGGCTGTTCGACCAGGAGGACGACCGGCACGGGTCCGTGCCGCATCCGGCGGCCGCCGTGCTCGCGGCCCGCACCGGGCGCCCGCAGTACGCGGCCGGCCACCCCGGCCATCTGCCGGGCGTCGACGACCAGCCGCCGTCCGCGCTGAACCCGAAGCGGCCGCTGCTGTGCATCCCGCTGCTCTCCCGGCGGGCGCCGCTGGGGGTGTTGACGCTGTCGCCGTCCGGGGAGCGCTGGGACCCGGACGACGCCGTGATGCTGATCGAGCTGACCCGCCGGGCCGGCATCGCCCTCGACAACGCGCGCCGCTTCGAGCACAACCGCGACATCGCCGAGACGCTGCAGCGCGCGCTGCTCACCGACCTGCCCGCCACCCCGGGCCTGGCCCTGGCGGCGCGCTATCTGCCGGCCACGCACGGGCTGAACATCGGCGGGGACTGGTACGACGCCTTCCGGCAGCCCGACGGCAGCCTGATCACCGTCATCGGCGACGTCACCGGGCACGGGCTGCACGCGGCCGTGATGATGAGCCAGCTGCGCACCGCGCTGCGCGCCTACGCGGTCGACGGCGGCAGCCCCGGCCAGCTGCTGACCCGGCTGCACATGTTCCTGCACCATCTGCAGCCCGACCTGTACGCCACCGCGGTCATCGCCCGCTTCCGCCCCGGCGACCCCACGCTCACCTGGGCCTCGGCGGGGCATCCGCCGCCCGTGCTGCGCCTGCCGGACGGCCGGGTGCGGATCCTGGACGCCAAACCCGGCGCCATGCTCGGCATCCCGCTGCACCAGGAGATCGGCGACCACACCGTCCGCCTGGCCCCCGGCTCGACGCTGGCGCTCTACACCGACGGCCTGGTGGAGCGGCGGGCATGGGGCATAGACCCGGGCATCCAGCGGCTCGCGGCGGCGCTCGGCTCGTTCGGCCCCGAAGAGCTGGACACCGACCTGGAGGGTTCGGCCGACCGCATCCTGGATCCCCTGCTGAGCGACTCCGAACGCGACGACGACGTGTGCCTGCTGCTGTCGCACGTCGCCGGTACGGCCGGACCACCCGCCGCACTGCCCCTGTCCGGGGCCGCCTCCCGCCGGCGCCCCTGATCCGCCGGGAGAGGACCGGGACACCCGTGAGCGCGATACCGCGCCCGATCTTGGGAACCCGTGGAGGACGACCGTGCCGGAGGGCGACCGGCGGCACGGTGGGACCGAAGGTGCGAAAGCGGCGACCCAGGGCAGTCGCATCACGTCAGACGTGACCGCCCGAGGGCCGCAGAAGGGATGAACACCGTGACACGACCCAGGATCCTGGTGGTCGGCGCAGGCTTCGCCGGCGTGGAGTGCGTCCGCCGTCTGGAGCGCAGGCTCTCCCCCGGCGAGGCCGAGATCACCCTGGTGACGCCGTTCTCCTACCAGCTCTATCTGCCGCTGCTGCCCCAGGTCGCCTCAGGGGTGCTGACGCCCCAGTCGGTCGCCCTCTCCCTGCGCCGCAGCACGAAGTACCGCACCCGGATCATTCCGGGCGGGGCCATCGGCGTGGACCTGAGGTCCAAGGTCTGCGTCATCCGCACCATCACCGACCGCGTCGTCGACGAGCCGTACGACTACATCGTGCTGGCCCCCGGCAGCGTCACCCGGACCTTCGACATCCCGGGCCTGACGGACCACGCCTTCGGCATGAAGACGCTCGCCGAGGCCGCCTACATCCGCGACCACGTCATCTCCCAGCTGGACCTGGCCGACGCCAGCGACGATCCGGCGGAGCGCGTCTCGCGGCTGCAGTTCGTGGTGGTCGGCGGCGGGTACGCCGGCACCGAGACCGCCGCCTGCCTGCAGCGCCTGACGCACGCCGCCGTCCAGCGCTACCCCAGGCTGGACCCGTCGCTGATCAAGTGGCACCTGATCGACATCGCGCCCAGGCTGATGCCGGAGCTGGGCGAGAAGCTGGGCCGCAGCGCCCAGGAGGACCTGCGCCGCCGGGGCATCGAGATCTCCCTGGGGGTGTCCATCGCCAAGGCCGGCCCGGAGGAGGTCACCTTCACCGACGGCCGGGTGATCCCCACCCGCACGCTGATCTGGACCGCGGGCGTGGTGGCGAGCCCGCTGATCGCCACGCTCGGCGCGGACACGGTCAAGGGGCGCCTCGCGGTGACCGCCGAGATGTGCCTGCCCGGCTACGACGGGGTGTTCGCGCTCGGCGACTCCGCGGCCGTCCCGGACCTGGCCAAGGGCGACGGAGCCGTCTGCCCGCCGACCGCGCAGCACGCCACGCGGCAGGGCAAGCGGGTCGCCGAGAACCTCATCGCGACCCTGCGCAACCAGCCCATGCGGCCGTACGAGCACAAGGACCTGGGCCTGGTCGTCGACCTCGGCGGCAAGGACGCGGTCGCCAGGCCGCTGGGCCTGGAGCTGCACGGACTGCCCGCCCAGGCGGTGACCCGCGGCTATCACCTGGGGGCGCTGCGCACCAACGTCGCCAAGACCAGGGTCGCGACGAGCTGGCTGCTCAACGCGGTCGCCGGGGACGACTTCGTCCGCACCGGATTCCAGGCCCGCAGGCCCGCCAAGCTGAAGGACTTCGAATACACGGACACATACATGACACCCGACCAGGTGCGGGAGTACGTCGCGCGGGAGCACTCCGGGCAGCTGTGACACCGCGCGGGACCCGTCCCGCCGGGGACGGCCGGGCCGTGCCGGAGCGGTCCGGCCGCGGCGTGCCATGCTGGGCGAGCGGATCATGACGCGGAACGGGAGTGTACGGCGGCGTGGGAGCAGCACAGGTGCCGGTCTGGGTGCGGCTGCGGGATCGTGCCGCGGCGTTCGATCCCGGCCTGCTGAGGCTGGCGGCGGGGTCGCGGACGGCGGGCGCGCTGGCGCTGACGCTGGCCGTGCTCGGCGTGCTCGGCGTGCCCGTGACACATCTGGTGGCCGGGGCGCTGTCGTCGATGGTGGCCACCTTCGCCATCCGCGAGAAGCAGCGCCGGCGGCAGGCCGTCACACTCGCCCTCGGCTTCCCGGTGGCGCTGGTCTCCCTGTCACTGGGCGCACTGCTCAGCCCGTACGTCGTGGCCGGGGACGTCTTCTTCGTCGCCCTGATCTTCTGCGCCGTCTACAGCCGCCGGTTCGGCGACCGGGGCAACGCGCTGGGGCTGATCGGCTTCCAGGTCTACTTCATGTCGTTGTTCGTCGGCGCCAAGGTGCCGGCGCTGCCCGGGCTGTACGGCGTCGTCGCGGTCGCGTTCGCCTGCAGCGCGCTGGTCCGTTTCGTGATCGTGTACGAGACTCCGGCGGGCGTCCTGCAGCGGCTGCGCGAGGCGTTCCGGGTGCGTCTGGCCCAGTTGGTGGACGCCCATCTGGAGCTGCTGGACGCCGGCCCGGACGAGGTGGAGAAGGTCCTGGAGGCGGTGCGCGAGGGCACGGCCCGGCTGCACGACACGGCCATGATGATCCAGTCCCGGCTTCAGGAGGGCACCTCCGACGAGGCCGTGGCCCGGCTGGTGCAGCGGCGGATCGCGGACGCCGAACTCGCCGCCGAGCGGCTGGGGCTGCTCGTGCTGAACGCCCGCAGCGCCGAACGGACGGACACTCTCACCCTCCACCTGCCCGGCGCGCCCGTCCCCTCGAGCGGCCGGCTGCCGGTGCGGGGCGACGCGACCAAGACGCTGCGCCGCGACCTGCGGGCGCTGGCGATGCTCGTGCTGCGGCCCGTCGGGGAGGGCGGCGGGACCGCCGTGTCCCATGTGCGCAACCGGCTCCTGGGCTACCGCGACGAGGAGAACCTGCCGCCCGCCTCGCCGGCCGTGCAGGACGTCTTCCGCGGCATCGGCGAGGCCGCCCGCGCGGTGCTGGGCCTGAGGATCGCCCTGGACGAGCCGCAGGACGAGTCCGACGACGCGCCCGCGACGGTCCGCTCCCGTGAAGAGCTGGACGCCGAGAACGCCGCCATCGCGGGTGCCGAGGAGGCCGAACGGGAGGAGCAGGCCCCGACCGGGCTGGAGCGGCCCACCACGCGCGCGGCCGTGCAGGTCTCGGTGGGTTCGGCGCTGGCCATCGTCGGCGGCGAGTTCCTCTCCAGCCAGCGCTGGTACTGGGCGGTGCTGACCTGCTGGATCGTCTTCATCAACACCTCCTCCACGGGCGAGATCCTGGTCAAGGGCTACCGCCGGCTGGTGGGCACCGTGCTCGGCGTGGTGGCCGGCATCGTGCTGGCGGGGCTGGTCGGGCCGTACACGTGGTCGGCGCTGGGCCTGGTGCTGGTGTTCGTCTTCCTGATGTTCTACACGGCTCCGCTGTCGTACACGCTGATGTCCTTCTTCGTCACCGCGGCGCTGGGGCTGCTGTACACCCTGCTGCACACGTACAGCGCGGCGGCGCTGGTGCTGCGCGTGCAGGAGACGGCGCTCGGGGCGGCCTGCGGGATCGTCGCGGCGGCGCTGGTGCTGCCGGTGCACACCGACCGCCGTACGGACGAACTGCTCGTCACGGTGCTGGAGCGGCTGGCCGACGCCGCCGACGCCGCCGTCGGACAGCTCAGCGGCGGGCCGGCGGTCGATCTGCTCGACCGGGCGCGCGACCTGGACAAGGCGCTCGGCGATCTGCGGGGGGCCACCCAGCCGCTGACGCATCCGATCACGCCGATGCGGGCGCGGCGCAGTACCGTCCAGTACGTCGTGGCGCTCCTGGAGACCTGTGCCTACCACGCCAGGTCGCTGGCGGCGACCGCCGAGCTGCTGCCCGCCCACCCGTCGATCGCCGCGGACCCCCGGCTGCGCCGGGCCTGCGCCCGGATCACCCGCAACATCGCGACGATCAGCGCCCACCTGGCCGACGAGCACGCCACCACCGAGGTCGAACGGGGCCCGAGCATCGCCTCCCTGCTGGACTCGGGGGGAACCCCCGGCACCCCCCGGTACGGCCGCGTCACCGACCGGGTGCTGCGGCATCTGCAACGCCTGGACGAGGCGGTGGTGGGCCTGGCCCGCCCCCTGGACGTTCCGGTGTCGAAACCCACGCGGTGACCCGCACCGGGCCGCGTACCGGGCCGGTGCGGGTCGGTGCGTTCTGACGGGACGTGTTCCGACGGGGCGGGCCGTGGGGTGGTGCGGGTGATACGGGTGGTGCGGTCAGAAGTCGGTGGGCATGTCGCTGGCCTCGGCGATTCCCCGCAGTTCCTCGGTCTCCTGGTGGCGGTCGCGGATGTAGTCGGCGATCTCGGTCAGGCGTGCCGGGTCGGCGGCGGTCGCCGCGTCGGTGACCACCCGGACCGGGCCGGTCTCCTCGATGTCGAGGACGACCAGCTCGTTGTCCAGTCGGCCGGTGACCGCGGTGGCGATGACCAGGGCGGCCTCGTCGCGTATCTCCTGGGGCAGGCCCTGCGCGTGGGCGCCCTCCAGCGGGAGGTCCGCGGAGGGCACGCCCTGTTCCTCGATCGCCCGCAGAACGGGGTCGACGACGCCCAGCAACAGCTCGTAGTCCTCCTCGGGCATCCGGACGCGGAGCAGGTCGAGGTACACCTCCACGGCCCTGCCGTCGGGCGAAAGCTCGTCATCGTTCATCTGCTCCGTGTTCCCCGCACGGGCGGGCTCAGACCCGGCGCCAGCGGGCCAGGGCGAAGGAGAACAGGCCGAAGAGCACGAAACCGGCCGCGACCAGTGCCAGCAGCCAGGGTCCGAACGGGGCGTCGGCGAAGGAACGCAGGGTGTCGTCCAGCCCCTTGGTCTGCTCGGGCCGGTGCTCGACGGCGGCCCGCACCACGAAGACCCCCGCCGCGGCGAACACCAGGGCCCGGGCGACGCCCCCGCCGACTCCGGCCACGTCCACCAGGCGCCGTATCCTCGGCGACATCGCGCCCGGCTTGAGTTCCTCGTGGTAGCGGCGCCGCAGCGCCTGCGCGCCGATCCACCCACCCGCCACGACGATCCCGATCCCCACCACGCCGACCAGCCACCGGCCGGCGGGCACGTCCATGGCCCGGGCCGTCAGGTCACGGGACTGCGCGTCGCTGGACCGGCTGCCGCCGCCGGAGCCCGCCGCGAAGCACAGAACGGACCAGGCCACGCAGACGTAGAAGGCGCAGCGGACCAGTGAGGCCAGCCGTTTGCGGGGCTTGCGGCCGTCCGGGCCCGTGGCGCCCCACACCGCCTGGGACAGCTGCCACACCGCCATGCCGGACAGCCCGATGCCCAGCGCCCACAGCAGCACGGCGCCGAACGGTTCGGCCCCGAGCGCGGCGAGGGCGCCGCTGCGGTCCGCCTGCTGCGTGCCGTCGCCGAAGGCGATCCGCAGTGCCAGCACGCCCACCAGCAGGTAGATCATCCCCTGCGCGACCAGCCCCGCCCGCGCGGCCCCCTCGGTCACCGAGCCCTGCGCGGCCCGCCGGATCCGTGTCCGCCCGGGGCGGGCCAAGGCACTCGTGTCCATTTCCACCTCCGGCCATCCGGATGCCCCGGGTGCCCGCCCTCCATACACGAGCTGCCCGTACGCGCGTCAGGCGCGCGTACGGGCAGCTCGTGCCGGTGGGTGTCCCTCCGGGCGTCCGTCAGGCCGCCAGCGGGGTGGTCCCGGAGGACGTGAGCATGCGGTGGGCCGTCTGCAGGGCGAGGTTCACGTCGCGGGTTCCGGTCGACACGCACAGCGTGTACGCCAGGTCCTGCGCCCGCGTACTCTCGGCCGGCGCCGTCTCGTAGTCGGCGAGGAGCTTACGCAGGAACTCGGGGTGCGGCTTCAGCACTCGGTATCACCCTCCTGGGTCGTCGATCGTCGGTCGTCGGTCGTCAGCGGTCAGATGGCCGCCGGTCGCGGCCCGCCTCCGCGGCGGCCGGCCCGCTCGGCCAGCACCTCGTTGCGTACGCGGGCGCAGCTGCGGCTGATGAGCCGGGAGACGTGCATCTGGGAGATGCCGAGCCGGTCCGCGATGCGGCTTTGTGTCATGTCCTCAAAGAAGCGCATGTAGAGAATGGCGCGTTCGCGTTCGGGAAGCCTGCGCAGTCCTTCCTTGGCGGACTCCCGGTCGACCACGACGTCGAACGAGGAGTCCGAGGCACCGAGGGTGTCCACGAGGCTGTACCCGTCGCCGGTGGACATCTCGGCGTCCAGGGAGAGGGTGCTGAAGCTGTCGAGGGCCTCCATGCCGGTGTTGACCTCCTCCTCGGTCAGCCCGGTGTGCGCGGCGATCGCGGCGACCGAGGGCTCGGGGCTGCCGGGGTTCTGGGTGAGCTCACGGCGTGCCACGCGCACCTTGTTGCGCAGTTCCTGCACCCGGCGCGGCACCCGGAGCGCCCACATCCGGTCCCGGAAGTGGCGCTTGACCTCGCCGGTGATGGTCGGCACGGCGTAACTCTCGAAGGCCCCGCGGTCCGGGTCGAACCGGTCGATGGCCTTGACCAGGCCCAGTGCCGCCACCTGCCGCAGGTCCTCGACCGACTCGCCGCGGTCGCGGAAGCGGCCGGCGATGCGGTGGGCCATGGGCAGCCACGCGGTCACGAGTTCGTCGCGGACGGCCTCCCGGTCCGGCCCGTCCTCCAAAGCGGCCAGGCGCCTGAAGAGGGCGGCGGTGTCGGGGGCGTCGTCGTGCGGCCGCCGGGCGGGTGCGGCCTGGTCCTCGGGGGTGTCGGCACGGCTTGTCGACCTGTCGATGAGCATGCGGAATCGCTCCTGAACATGAGGGTTCCAGGGACTTACCGCGGAAGGTGTGATGCTGTCCGGCCACCCGGAGGGCCTACCGGAGCAGCAGTGTCGCTCCCGCTGACGCGCCTCCGGTCCGAAGCACGAGGTTTCGTCTGCCCGACGGCGGAAGGGACAAACTCCGCTTCCCGTAATTCTTTGCACCGGGCAAGCACCGTGGGGCCGCCCGCGGTGGGCGGCCGGGGAGGGGCGGCTCAGGGCAGCGGCACCACGGCGCTGATGCACTTGCCGCCGGAGGGCAGGTCGCAGACCTGGACCTCGCGGGCCAGCCGGCACACGATCGGCCAGCCCCGCCCGCCGACCCGGCGCCGTCCCTCGCGGTCCACCGGCGGCCGGACCACCGGCAGCCGGTCGCTGCGGTCGCTCACGCAGACCCGCACACCGCGCCCGACGAGGTCGACGTGGAATCCGGTCACGCCGCCGCCGTGCAGGATCGCGTTGCTCGTGAGCTCCGAGGCGACGAGCCGGGCGTCGGAGACGGCGTGCGCGTCACACGGGGTGCGGCGCGCGCGACAGCATGCGTCGATCGCGCGTTCGACCGCCCGGCGGGCGTCGGCGGGCCGGCACGGCCGGGACTGCCCGGGGCCGTCCGCGGCGCACGGCACCTCGACGACGGGGGTGGTCCGGTGTTTTTCACACATTCTCCTCGCTCCCTGGATACCGAAGAAGGAAGCCGGACCGGGCGGGAGACCCGCGCCGGTACGGCGTCGCAGGTCCTCCCCGTCCGACTGGCCTCCGCGGGCCCCGCCAAACCTCCCGGATCTCCGCCGCACCTCCCGGCTCTCCGCATCGGCGGCGCACGGGGCGGTCATCACAGTGCGCCGAGCGGGTAGGGGGAGAACATGACCGAAGTCGTGGACTCAGACGAGCTGTTGCGGCGCATCCAGCGCGCCAGGGCCTGTGCGGTGGAGGAGGAGCACCGATGGCGGGACCGCCGCGCCACTCTCGGGGCGACCGATCCGGACGCCGCGCGCGAGGCGGCCGTGCGGGCCGTGACGTACGAGACCGTGCTGCGGGTACTGGACGAGATCCTCACCCCGGGCAGGCGTGCCGAACAGGACTGATCCGGCCTTTGCCGGGGAGTGAGTCCGATCACGTGGGCGGGCCCCGGCTGCGTGAACCGGGCCGAGGTGGTTTACGGTTCATCCATACGCGGCGACGGGGTCGACCCGAGGTGTCCCCCGGTACGCCGCCGCATACGGCCCTGGCTGGTTTCCCCCGTCCAGCCAGGGCTTTTTCATGCCCCTTCGCTCCCCCGTGTTTTCTGTCCGCTTTTCTGTACGCCAGGCGCTGATTCATCCCGTTTCATCCGGGTACTGGCGCATCTCGTGATACGCACTGTGCTCTTCGGCCCAGGAGTGCTCGCCGTGGAAGCGGCCCGCCGGGTGTCGGAGGGCGACCTGGCGGCGGCGCGGGCGCAGATGGGTTTCTCGCTCGCCTGGCACATCATCGTGGCCTGCCTCGGCGTCGGGCTGCCGGCGCTGACGCTGCTGGCCGAGTGGTACGGCATCCGCACCGGCGATCCGGCGCACCGGCTGCTGGCCCGCCGCTGGGCACGTGCGATGGGCGTGCTGTTCGCGGTGGGCGCCGTCTCCGGGACCATCCTCAGCTTCGAGATGGGGCTGCTGTGGCCGGGGCTGATGGGCAGGTTCGGCCAGGTGATCGGGCTGCCGTTCGCCCTGGAGGGCATCGCCTTCTTCCTCGAGGCGATCTTCCTCGGCATCTACCTGTACGCCTGGGACCGGCTGCCGCCCCGCCGCCATCTGCTCACCGGTATCCCCATCGTGATCGCGGGCACCGTGTCGGCGTTCTTCGTGGTGTGCGCCAACGCCTGGATGAACCAGCCGCGCGGCTTCACCCTGCGCGACGGCAGGGTCGTCCACGTCGACCCGTGGGCGGCGATGCTCAATCCGGCCAGTCCCCCGCAGACCGTGCACATGATCCTCGCGGCCTTCATGGTGGCCTCGTTCCTGACCGCCGCCGTGTACGCGGTGGCCCTGCTGCGCGGGCGCCGCGACGCCTACCACCGGGCGGGGTTCCTCCTCCCGTTCACGCTGGGCGCGATCGTGGCGCCGTTCCAGATCGTCGTGGGCGACTGGGCGGCGCGCTTCCTGTCCGGCTACCAGCCGGCCAAGCTCGCCGCGGCCGAGGGCGTGTACCGGACCGGCTCGCACGTCCCGCTGACTCTCGGCGGGGTGTCGGGCGACCACGGACTGAAGTACGGCCTGGAGATCCCCAACGGCCTGTCCCTGCTGGTCGGCTACTCCCCCGGCACCGTCGTGAAGGGCCTGGACCTCGTGCCGCCCGCTCTGCGGCCGCCGGTCACCGGGGTGCACTGGGCCTTCGACCTGATGGTCGCCGCCGGCTTCTTCCTGCTGCTGATGGGCGTATGGCTGCTCTGGCAGTGGTGGCACCGCCGCCGCACCGGCGGCGAACTGTCCACGCCCCGCCTGTTCCTGGCACTGGCCGCGCTCACCGGCCCGGCCGCGGTGGTGGCGCTGGAGTGCGGCTGGAGCGTGACCGAACTGGGCCGACAGCCGTGGATCGTGTACGGCGTGATGAGCGTACGGGACGCCGTCAACCCCGCTCCGGGACTGATGACGGGGCTGTGGCTGGTGCTGGCGGTGTACGCCGCCATGACCGTGGCGACCGTGTACGTCCTGCGCCGCCTGGCCCGGGGCACTCCGGTGCCGCAGGCTCCCCAGGAGGGGGACGTCGCACGGTACCCCGTCGTGTGAGGCCTCCGCTCCCCGCCCTACCGCCCCTTGGAGGTGCCCGTGCTCGCGAACGCGGCGCTCGCCGTGATGTGGGTGGGCCTGACCTGTTACGCCCTCTTCGGCGGGGCCGACTTCGGCGCCGGGGTGTGGGACCTGCTGGCCGGCGGGGCCGAGCGCGGGCGGGAGCGGCGCCGGCTGATCGAGCACAGCATCGGGCCGGTGTGGGAGGCCAACCACGTGTGGCTGATCTTCGTGGTCGTGATGCTGTGGTCGGCGTTCTCGCCGGTGTTCGCCGCGGTGATGTCCACGCTGTACATCCCGCTGACCCTGGCGGCCCTCGGCATCATCGCGCGGGGCGCCGCCTTCGCCTTCCGCAAGGCCAGCACCGAGCTGTGGCAGCAGCGGCTGTTCGGGGCGTGCTTCGCGCTGTCGTCGCTGCTCACGCCGTTCTTCCTCGGCACGGTCGCGGGCGGGGTCGCCTCCGGGCGCGTCCCGCCCGGGCTCGCCCGGGGCGATGTGGTCACCGGCTGGCTCAACCCGACCTCGCTGCTGGGCGGGGTGCTGGCGGTGGTGACCTGCGCGCACCTGGCCGCGGTGTACCTGTGCGCCGACGCGGACCGGGAGGGGCGGCCCGAGCTGGCCTCGGCCTTCGCCCGCGACGCCGTGATCAGCGGGGTGGCGGCCGGTGTCGTGGCGCTGGCGGGCATCGGGGTGCTGCACGCGGACGCCCCGCAGCTGTTCCACGGGCTGACCCACCGGGCGCTGCCCCTGGTGCTCCTCAGCGCGGTGGCGGGCCTGGCCGGCCTCGCCCTGCTGGCCCGCCGCCGCTTCGTGACGGCCCGCGGGGCCGCCGCCGTGGCGGTCGCCGCGATCCTGTGGGCGTGGGGCGCGGCCCAGTACCCGGCCATGCTGGTCGGCAACACCACGGTGGCCCAGGCCGCGGCGCACGGCTCCGTACTGACGGCGGTCCTCGCCTCGCTGGGCGTCGGCGCGGTGCTGCTGGTGCCCTCGCTGTGGCTGCTGTACGCCACCTTCCAGCGCGGGGCACCGAAACATCCCTCGCCGCAGTGAGAGGAAGGAGAGAAGGAGAGAAGGGGAGGGAGGGGAGGAGGGAGAGAGA
>NZ_POTZ01000529.1 GCF_003236365.1 Streptomyces sp. NTH33 | reverse complement strand
CCTCCCTCATCGCCGCACAACGTCAGCGACAGGCTCCTCCCACCGGCCCAGCCCCCGGCCAGACACGCCGGAGCACCTCTGCAGATCAACCCGTACGCACCTCTGCACCAGAGCCCGTACGCCGACACGCGGCGTGCCGGCCTGCCGTGATCGGGCACATGGTCGGGGCCGCTCGGCCGGACTGCGGGTTGGAGGAGACCCTCAGCCCCGTTTCTCGAAGCCGTGCTCTGGCTTCATCCGCGTTCGCCCGGCCGACACACGGGGCGGGCGCGGTCGGGTGCTGGGGTTTCAGCGTCGTCATGCCTTGCGCTGTGACAGGACCGCAAGGTGTGGGCGGCGGCCCTTGCGCGCAGCGCCCTGGGCAGGGGCCGCCGTCCCGCCTGCCGTGCGGTGGCCAGAAGGGGAGCAGGCCCCGAGTCCTGCCGGGGATGCTCCCGCCTTCGCCGAAGTGATGTCCGTCTACGTGCTCCCGCCGCCGGGGATGGCCTCGGGCCAGGCCGGACGTGGTCCACGGGGGCGTCGTCACATCCGCCAGAAAATAGTAGCCATGGACATGGTAGCCATGTACTTTGTTCGGCATGAGCAAGGGTTCGCCGGGCCCCACGCCCGGTTTCCTGGTATGGCGGCTCGCCAACAAGTGGCGCGTCGCGGTCGATCGCGCGGTGGCTCCGCTGGGCCTCACCCACGCGCAGTACTCACTGGTCGCGTCGCTGCACGGCATGCAGCGCGCCGGTGAGCGGCCCAGCCAGCGCCGACTCGCCGACCACACCGGCCTGGAGGCGTTGTACGTCTCGAAGCTGGCACGCGCTCTGGAGTCGGCCGGCCTGATCGAGCGCACTCGCGATCCCCGCGACCCACGCGCCGTACAGCTCGCCCTCACCGAGCGGGGCCAGACCGTCACGCGGCAGGCCGTCACGGTGGTTCAGGAACTGCTTCAGCAGTTGCTGGAGCCGCTCGGCGGCCTCGATGCCCCGCGGACGCGCGCGTTCACCGACGAGCTGACGACCCTGCTCGATACACCTCTCGCTCCATCCGTACCGAACGACGAGAGCACCCAGGGGACAACACCATGACCACCACTGCATCCACCACCGCTGCATCCACCACCGCACCCGTCGCCGACGCCCGCGCCCTCGGCCTGGCCCACTACGCTGCCCGCGGCGTCCTGGAGCACGTCCTGGCCCGGCACGGCGTCACGTTCCAGCAGCAGATCGCCCTGCGCGCCGCCGTCACCGCCGACGCCCCGCAGACGCCGGACGATCTCGTCGCCCAGGTCCGGGGCTCCCTCAAGGTCGATCCGGCCGACATCCGCGCCACTCTCGACGAGTTGCTGGCCAGGCAGTTGCTCGTCGCGGACGGCGCGCACCTTCGCCCCACGGACGCAGGGCGCGAGCTGGTCGCCGCCGTCGGCGCGGAGACCGCCCCCATCACCGCCCGCGTCTGGGGCGGGATACCCGCCGAGGACCTGGCCGCCGCCGGTCGCGTCCTCGCCCTGGTCACCGAGCGCGCCAACGCGGAGCTCGCGGCACTGACCGCCTGACCGCCCGACCATCCGACCGAGCCGATCAAATCACGTATTTGGTCGCGGTGATGGCCGAACAACTGGAGCGCATTGCGGCACTGGCGCGCCGCCGCCGCATCGTTCCCCAGATCCTTCCGTGGAACTGCGGCCCGCACCCCCTCATGATGGGGGCAGCCACGATTATGGCTTTCCCCGATGCCCCGCCACTGGTCTACTTGGAGTCGCAACACAGTGGGGACACCATCGACGATCCGGCCCTCGTGAAGCAGTACCGCAAGGCATACGATCGGCTCAGGGCCGCCGCACTGCCACCGGAGGCGTCCCTCGCCCTGATCGAGGAAGCGGCTGAGGATTACCGAGATGGCAAGCACCGAGATTGACTTGAGCACCGCTGCCTGGCGCAAGAGCAGCTACAGCAACGGCGACGGCGGCGACTGCGTCGAGGTCTGCGACGCGCACACCGGCGTCGTCCCCGTCCGCGACTCCAAGGTCCCCCACGGCCCCGTCCTCACCGTTCCAGCCCCGGCGTGGACCGCCTTCGTCACCTCCCTCAAGGACTGGGCACAGGCCGCGTCGGCACCCAGCTCCGCCAGGACATAGGCGGCAAACAGCACGTCAGGAGCGGGTTGTTGTGACCGGGTGGGCACGGAGCGGAGTATCGCTTCCGCCCCACCCGGAGTCGTGTGACACTGAGGGCCCGTCCGCGATGTGGACCCGTTCCGCACCGCGTCCGTCCCCCACACGAGAAGTGCGCCGTGCGTGAACTTCCCCTGCCCCTCGCGCTCACCGCGCGTCTGAGTCCGGTCGTCGTGCTCGCCTGTGCGGGCTGGGCGTTGACGTCCGGGCCGTTCGCCGCCCCGCCCGCCGAGGACGGCAAGGCGGCCCAGCACCAGACGCGCGGCGCCGGTGGCCAGTCGTCCTCCGAGCCCTCCGCACCCTCGTCGACCGCGGTATCGAAGACGTACGCGACCGCGCCGGTGCCGTGCACCAGCGTCTCCGCGAAGACGATCACGTCCCTGGTGCCGGGCGCCAAGGCGGCGGGCAAGGAGATCCCGTCGACGGACACCACCGTGCGCCGTACCTGCTCCTGGAACGCGCTCAAGGACTACGACTACCGCTGGCTGGACGTGTCCTTCGAGATCATGGCCTCGGACGACGCGGCGCAGAAGTCGTACCAGCAGCGGGTCTCCGACAAGAGCGGCGGCGGCGCGGTACCCGGTCTCGGCGACAGCGCCTATTCGGTGGTGAACCTCACCACCGAGGCCAAGCAGGAGACCCGCGAGGGCGTCGTGATCGCCCGCGCCTCCAACGCGATCGTGACCGTCACGTACAACGGCAGCGACTTCGAGACGAAGAAGGCGCCCAGTACGGACGAGATCAACAAGGGCGCCATCAAGGCCGCCAAGGAGGCGGCGGCCGCGCTGGAGGGCGGCCACAAGGGCTGACCGTCCTCCGGCGCGGCCACCGGCGGCGCGCGCCCGGCGTCAGGCGTCCGCCCGTCGCCGGGTGCGCGCCGCCATCAGCAGCAGGTACAGCACCATCGACGTGCCCAGGCCCACCGCCCAGCCGTAGTCGGCGAGGGACCTCAGGGCGGGAATCGGACGGCCGTCGACCAGCGGGTGGAAGTCCGCGCCGCCGATGGCCAGCACACCGCCCACCAGGAAGGCCACGACCGCCCGCCAGTTCCAGCCGCCCGCGTACCAGTAGCGTCCGCCCGTGCGGTACAGGTCGACCAAGTCCAGCCGGGAGCGCCTGAGGATCCAGTAGTCGGCGATGAGGATGCCGGCGACCGTGCCGAGCAGGCCGCCGACCAGGCCGAGCCAGGTGAAGATGTAGCCCTGCGGGTCGGCGTACAGCTTCCACGGGAACATCACCACGGCGAGCACGGCGGTGATGAGCGCGCCGGTGCGGAAACTGACCTTGCGCGGCGCGACGTTGGAGAAGTCGAAGGCCGGGGAGACCATGTTGGCCGCGATGTTGACCGACAGCGTCGCCACCAGCACGGTCACCAGCGCGAACAGCAGTCCGGCGACGCTGTCCGTCTTCGCCGCCAACTGCACCGGGTCCCAGACCGGTTCGCCGTAGACGGCCTGCGAGCCGGAGGTGACCAGCACCGAAAGGAACGCGAACAGGGTCATGGTCGTGGGCAGGCCGAGCGCCTGGCCCCGGGTCTGCGCCTTCTGGCTGCGGCCGTACCGGGTGAAGTCCGGGATGTTCAGCGACAGGGTGGACCAGAAGCCGATCATGCCCATCAGGGCGGGCGCGAACAGCTTCCAGAAGTCCGCTCCCCAGCCCAGTTTCGAGGGCTGGTCGAAGAGCGGGCCGAGGCCGCCGGCCTTGTCGCTCATCCACCACAGCATCACGAACGCGCCGACGAGCACGAAGGGCGCCGCCCAGTTCTCGAACCGGCGGATGGTCTCCATGCCCCGGTGGATGATCGCGACCTGGATCGCCCAGAAGATCGCGAACGACAGCCACATCGTCCAGGCGTGGCCGCCGACCTCGGCGGCGTCGGTCCAGCCGCTCCCGATCAGTTTCCCGGCGAGGAAGTAGATCGCCTCGCCGCCGATCCAGGTCTGGATGCCGAACCAGCCGCAGGCCACCAACGCCCGTACGATCGCGGGCAGGTTGGCGCCGCGCACCCCGAAGGAGGCGCGGGCGAAGACCGGGAAGGGGATGCCGTACTTGGGTCCCGCGTGCCCGGTCAGCAGCATCGGGACGAGCACGATCAGGTTGGCCAGGGCGATGGTGAGCACCGCCTGTTTCCAGTCCATGCCGACGGCGATCAGGCCGGAGGCCAGGGTCCAGGAGGCCGTGTTGTGGGCCATGCCGACCCACAGGGCGGAGAAGTTGTACGTGGTCCAGGTGCGCCTGGCGACCGGGACGGGCAGCAGGTCCGCGTTGGCGTAGGGGCCGGAGG
>NZ_POTZ01000528.1 GCF_003236365.1 Streptomyces sp. NTH33 | reverse complement strand
GAGCCAGCCCCGCACCCCCGCAGGACGAGCACCCGCTCGCCTCCTACGTGCTGCGCGTCAACGGCGCCGACCGGCCCGTCACCGAGGCCTGGATCGGCGAGTCGCTGCTGTACGTGCTGCGTGAGCGGCTCGGCCTCGCGGGCGCCAAGGACGGCTGTTCGCAGGGCGAGTGCGGCGCCTGCAACGTGCAGGTCGACGGACGTCTGGTCGCCTCCTGCCTGGTGCCCGCGGTCACCGCGGCCGGCAGCGAGGTCCGTACGGTCGAGGGCCTGGCCGTGGACGGGCGGCCCTCCGACGTGCAGCGGGCGCTCGCCCGGTGCGGCGCGGTCCAGTGCGGCTTCTGCGTGCCCGGCATGGCGATGACCGTGCACGACCTGCTGGAGGGCAACCCGGACCCGAGCGAACGGGAGACCCGCCAGGCCCTGTGCGGCAACCTGTGCCGCTGCTCGGGCTACCGGGGCGTCCTGCAGGCCGTCAAGGAGGTCGTCGCCGAACGCGAGGCGCGCGCCGCGACGGACGACGCGGAGCCGGGCACCGCCGAGCCGCGCATCCCCCACCAGGCGGGACCGGGCGACGGAGGGGCCCACCCCTCGGCGTTCGAGTCCCCGCGACCGCACGACCCCTACGGCCATGACGGAGGCCAGGCGTGAGCAACGAAGCCGCCACCGCTGCCGCCACCGAGACCGCCGCCGCGCCCGAGTCGCTGCCGCACGGGCTCGGCTCCTCGCTGCCGGCCGCCGACGCCCGCGCCAAGACGGAGGGCACCTTCCCCTACGCGGCCGACCTGTGGGCCGAGGGCCTGCTGTGGGCGGCCGTGCTGCGCTCACCGCACCCGCACGCGCGCATCGTGTCCATCGACACCACGCACGCGCGCGAGATGCCCGGCGTACGGGCCGTCGTCACCCACGAGGACGTCCCCGGCCGCCCGGTGCACGGGCGGGGCACGGCCGACCGCCCGGTGTTCGCCTCGGAGGTCGTACGTCACCACGGCGAGCCCATCGCGGCCGTCGCCGCCGACCACCCGGACACCGCGCGGATGGCCGCCGCGGCCGTCACCGTCGAGTACGAGGTGCTCGACCCGGTGACCGACCCCGAGCAGGCCTTCGAGGCCGAACCGCTGCACCCCGACGGCAACCTGATCCGGCACATCCCGCTGCGCCACGGCGACCCGGACGCGGTCGGCGAGGTGATCGCCGAGGGCCTGTACCGCATCGGCCGCCAGGACCCGGCCCCCATCGGCGCCGAGGCCGGGCTCGCGGTGCCCCGCCCCGACGGCGGCGTGGAGCTGTACCTGGCCTCCACCGACCCGCACGCCGACCGCGACACGCTCGCCGCCTGCTACGGCCTGGAACCCGAGCGCGTGAAGATCGTCGTCACCGGCGTGCCGGGCGCGACGGCCGACCGCGAGGACCAGGGCTTCCAGCTGCCGCTCGGCCTGCTGGCGCTGAAGACCGGCTGCCCGGTGAAACTGACGGCGACCCGCGAGGAGTCCTTCCTGGGCCACGCGCACCGCCACCCGACGCTGCTGCGCTACCGCCACCACGCCGACGCCGAGGGCAGGCTGGTGAAGGTCGAGGCGCAGATCCTGCTGGACGCGGGCGCGTACGCCGACACCTCCTCCGAGGCCCTGGCCGCCGCCGTGTCCTTCGCCTGCGGCCCCTACGTCGTGCCGAACGCCTTCATCGAGGGCTGGGCGGTGCGCACCAACAACCCGCCCTCCGGCCATGTCCGCGGCGAGGGCGCGATGCAGGTGTGCGCCGCCTACGAGGCGCAGATGGACAAGCTGGCCAAGAAGCTCGGGCTGGACCCGGCGGAGGTGCGCCTGCGCAACGTCATGGCGACGGGCGACGTCCTGCCGACCGGCCAGACGGTGACGTGCCCGGCCCCGGTCGCCGAACTGCTCCAGGCCGTACGGGACCACCCCCTGCCCCCGCTGCCCAAGGACACCCCCGAGGAGGAGTGGCTGCTGCCCGGCGGCCCGGAGGGCGCGGGCGAACCTGGCGCGGTGCGCCGGGGTGTGGGCTACGGCCTGGGCATGGTGCACATGCTCGGCGCGGAGGGCGCCGACGAGGTCTCCACGGCGACCGTGCGGGTCCACGGCGGCGTGGCGACGGTGCTGTGCGCCGCGGTGGAGACCGGCCAGGGCTTCACGACGCTCGCCCGGCAGATCGTCCAGGAGACCCTCGGCATCGACGAGGTCCACGTGGCCCCGGTCGACACCGACCAGCCGCCGGCCGGCGCGGGCTGCCGCGGCCGCCACACCTGGGTGTCGGGCGGCGCGGTGGAACGCGCGGCGAAGATGGTCCGCACGCAGCTCCTGCAGCCGCTGGCGCACAAGTTCGGCATGTCCACGGAGCTGCTGCAGATCGCGGACGGCAAGATCACGTCGTACGACGGCGTGCTGTCCACGACCGTGACGGAGGCGTTGGACGGCAAGGAACTGTGGGCGACGGCCCAGTGCCGCCCGCACCCCACGGAGCCGCTGGACGGGGCCGGCCAGGGTGACGCGTTCGTGGGCCTCGCCTTCTGCGCGATCCGCGCGGTGGTGGACGTGGACATCGAGATGGGCACGGTACGGGTGGTGGAGCTGGCCGTGGCGCAGGACGTCGGCCAGGTCCTGAACCCCGCCCAGCTGGCCGCCCGGATCGAGGGCGGCGTCACCCAGGGCGTGGGCATCGCCCTCACGGAGAACCTGCGCACCCCGCGCGGGCTGGTCCGCCATCCCGACCTCACGGGCTACGCCCTGCCCACGGCCCTGGACGCACCCGACATCCGGATCGTGAAGCTGGTCGAGGAACGGGACGTCGTCGCCCCCTTCGGCGCCAAGGCGGCCAGCGCGGTACCGGTCGTGACCTCCCCGGCGGCCATCGCCTCCGCGGTCCGCGCCGCCACCGGCCGCCCCGTCAACCGCCTGCCGATCCGCCCCCAGGCGGCGGTCGTGACGAACCAGTAGGCAGGGCACCCGGACGGACGGGGCAGGGAGGGAACGTCCGCGGCCTCGCCGGCGTCTTCCGTACCGGGGCGTTGTCAGTGGTGCGGCGTAGTGTTCCCGGCAGTGGGGACGACGGCCTCCGCCCGAGGAGGCCCGCCCGGACGCGCCCTGCCCTGAACCGATCGCACGGGGGAGTCATGCACGGGGGAGCGATGAGTACGACCGACACCGTGGTCGCGGTGATCACGCCGCCCGAGGCCGACCACGGTCCCGGCCGCTGGTACGCCGACCGCGCGCTGTTCCCGCCGACGGCCCTCATCCGCCCGGCAGCGCCCGCCGCCCGGCCGGGGACGGTCTCCGGGCCGACGGTCTCCGGTCTGACCCTCGATCTGCGCAGCCGCCTGCTGCACCAGGAGTTCGGCCACGGACGCGTCGCCCGCTTCGAGGCCGTCGACTTCCCCGCCACGCTCACCCACGAGCCGACCCGGCGCTTCCTGCGCGACACGGGCCTGCCCGAGGACGGCGTCCTCCTCCAGCTCGACAGCGACGTATCCCTGCCGACCCTCGCCGAGTTCTGCGCCGACGAGCCCCCGGACGACTTCTGGTCCGGCGAACTACCCGCCCGCGCCCACCACTTGATACGCCTCGGCCGCTTCGTCGACGGCAGCAGCCTGGTGGTCGACGGCGCCACGGGCGAGGTTCGGACCTGGAGCGGACCCGGAGCCACGCCGACCCCCCTCACCAAGGACGTCTCCACGCTCGCCTTCACCCTGTGGCTCCTGCACCGCGGCCGAGTCGCCCGCCCCTGAACCACCCGGCCGCGCGGCCTACGACCAAGGTCCCTGCTGCGGGCCGACCTCCGACAGCAGCCAAAGTGGTCTGCGCCCCTTACGCTGGCGGGCATGAGTGCCCTGGAACCGCGCGACGCCGACGTCGCGGACATCTCCGACAGAAGCCGACTGCGTGACGAGCCGGCCGACACCGTGCTGAGCCGGAGCCACCGGTCGCTGAGCATCGGGATCGTGTCGGTCGTGCTGCTGATCGCCTTCGAGGCGACGGCCGTCGGTACGGCCATGCCCGTCGCGGCGCGCGAGCTGGACGGGGTGTCGCTGTACGCGTTCGCGTTCTCGGGGTTCTTCACCACCTCCCTGTTCGGGATGGTGCTCTCCGGGCAGTGGTCGGACCGGCGGGGACCGCTGGGGCCGCTGACCGCGGGCATCGGCTCGTTCGCGGCCGGGCTGCTGCTGGCCGGGACGGCGGGCGCGATGTGGGTGTTCATCCTGGGGCGGGCCGTGCAGGGACTCGGCGGCGGGCTGGTGATCGTCGCCCTGTACGTCGTCATCAGCCGGGCCTACCCCGAGCGGCTGCGGCCGTCGATCATGGCGGCGTTCGCGGCGGCGACGACCGTGCGGGCGGCGCCCGGCGCGTCGCGCAGCCGGGCCGCGAAGTGCGCGGTGAGGGCGTCGGCGTCCTGGTCGCGGGCGAGGCTGAGCAGGACGGCGGCGGCGCCC
>NZ_POTZ01000527.1 GCF_003236365.1 Streptomyces sp. NTH33 | reverse complement strand
CGGTGCCCCCACAGACCCCACGCCCGCCGTGTCCGCCGAACTGAGCGACGAGATAGCGGCTCTCCTGGACCTGCCGGTCGAGGAGGTGGGCCCGGATTCCGAGCTGACGGAGCTGGGCTTCGACCTGGTCAGCCGGTCCGCCTTCGTCGAGCGCCTCAACGAACGCTACGGCTTGGCGCTCACGTCCGCCGTACTCATCGCGTTCCCGACCGTGCGGGCGCTGTCGGCCCACCTCGTCGCCCAGCACGGCGACCGCGTCGTGCCGCAGGACTCCTCGTGGATCCCTGGCCAAGCCCCTGCGCACCCGCACCCGATGCTGCACCGCCTCGTGCCCCTCGATGACGGGACGGCTTATGAGACCCATTTCGACGGGACGGAAGCGTTTCTGAGGGATCACCGGATACGCGGTGGCCGGACCCTGCCAGGTGTCGTGCACCTGGAGATGGCGCGGGCGGCGGTGGCCGCCTTCCTCGACCTGGCGTTCGGGGCGGCGGTGCGGCTGGAGGACGTCGTATGGCTGCGGCCCGCCGTATGCGGACCGGACGGTCTGACGCTGCGGGTCGCCGTGCGACGGGTGGACGGCGGCCTGCAGTTCGCGATCACGGCTCCGGGAGACGACGGCGACACCCTGTGCTGTCAGGGCCGGGCGCGCCCGGTGGAGGACGCCGAGCACGAGCTGCCCAGCCTGGAGCGGGCGCGGGCCGGCTGTGCCGGGGAGGAGATCCCGGTGGAGCGCGTCTACGGGCTCTTCGCCCGCGCCGGCCTGGACTACGGCCGAGCCCAGCGCTCCCTGACCGGTCTTCGCACGGGCACCGACGAGACAGGACGCCCCCAGGCACTGGCCGACCTGCGGCTGCCGGCTGCCGCCGACCCCCTGACCGAGTGCGTGCTGCACCCGGCCGTGCTGGACGGGGCACTGCAGGCCACCGTGGGCCTCCGGCTCGCGGACGGCGGCCCGAAGAGCCGGTCGTCCGGGCCCGCGCTGCCGTTCGCCGTCGAGTGGGTGGACGTACGCGGCGACACCCCCGCCCGGGCCTTCGCGTGGGTCCGGTACCAGCCGGGCAGCGGCCCGAGTGCGGCGCAGCCCCTGCTGAATGTCACCGTGTTCGACGAGCGGGGCCGGGTGTGCGCCGACCTCACCGGGCTGAGCACCCGCGCCCTGCCGAAGGACGCGGACACCGCCCTGCCCGGACCGGTGAGGACGACGGGGCGGCCGACGGAGCCCGAGTCTGCCGATCGCGGCATGGACATCGCGATCATCGGCGTCAGCGGCCGTTACCCGGAGGCGGCGGATCTGGACCGGTTCTGGGAGAACCTCAGCTCCGGCCGCGACTCGGTGCGCCGGATCCCGACCGGCCGGTGGGAGCGTCCCGCGTGGGCGGGCAGTACGGACGGCTCCGGCGACGGCGCGGCCGACGACTGGGGCGGCTTCCTGGACGGCATCGACCTGTTCGACCCGCTGTTCTTCCAGATCTCGCTGCGCGAGGCGGAGTACGTCGACCCCCATGAGCGGCTGTTCCTGGAATGCGCGCACCACGCCCTGGAAGACGCCGGATACACCGGGGACTTGCTGAACCGCACCAGCGGCAAGGTCGGCGTGTTCACCGGCGTGATGTACCAGGACTACCAGCTCTACGGCGCGCAGGCCCAGGAACGGGGACAGCCGGTGGCGCTCTCCGGGAGCGCGTCGTCCGTGGCGAACCGCGTGTCCTACTTCTACGGGTTCACCGGGCCGAGCATGAGCGTGGACACCATGTGCTCGTCCTCGCTGACCGCCATCCACCTGGCCTGTGAGGCCATCCGCAGCGGCCAGTGCGGTGCCGCGATCGCGGGCGGCGTGAACCTCACCTCGCACCCCAACAAATACCTGATGCTGAGGCAGCGCAACTACCTCTCCAGCGACGGCCGCTGCCGCAGCTTCGGCGCCGGCGGCGACGGCTATGTGCCCGGCGAGGGCGTCGGCGCCGTGCTGCTCAAGCCGCTGGCACGCGCCGTGGAGGAGGGGGACCACATCCATGCCGTGATCAAGGGCACCGCGGTCAACCACGGAGGCCGCACCACCGGTTACACCGTGCCCAGTCCCGTGGCCCAGAGCCGGGTCATCGGCGAGGCGCTGGCCGCCTCCGGAATCGACCCCCGGTCGGTCGGCTACATCGAGGCGCACGGCACCGGTACCGCGCTGGGCGATCCGATCGAGATCGCGGGCCTGGCCAGGGCCTTCCAGGAGGCGGGCTGTCTTCCGAAGCACTGTGCGATCGGCTCGGTCAAGTCCAACATCGGGCACGCCGAGAGCGCGGCCGGCATCGCCGGGGTCACCAAGGTGCTGCTCCAGATGAGGCACGGGCAGCTCGTGCCGAGCCTGCACGCGCGCACCCTCAACCCGCACATCGACTTCGACGGCACTCCACTGCGCGTACAGCAGAACCTGGAGCCGTGGCGGCCACCCACCGTGGAGGACGAAGGAGTCGTCCGCACCCTCCCGCGCGTTGCCGGGGTGTCCAGTTTCGGTGCGGGTGGTGCGAACGCGCACATCGTCCTCGCCGAGTACGAGACGCCCGCCGCGTCACCGAGGAGGGAGACCGCGCCAAGGCCCGCGTTGCTGGTGCTCTCGGCCATGAGCGAGGGCCAACTGGTCGAGCAGGCCCGGCGACTGCGGGACCGGCTGGCGGAGCTGACCGAGAAGGACCTGCCCGGCGTCGCCCGGACTCTCCAGACGGGCCGTATGGCGCTGCAGGAGCGGCTGGCGTTCGCGGTGGGCTCGATGGCCGAGGCCAGGGCACTGCTCGCGGAGTTCGCCGACGGTCCCGAGCGGCCGGGCGGCTGGGTGCGCGGCACCGTCCTCACGGATGTCGCACCGGACGAGGTGGCTCTCGCGGACGCCCTGGACGACTGGTTCCGCAACGGTGCCGGCGACCGGCTGCTGCGGCTGTGGGCCGCGGGGACCGCCGTGCCGTGGGAGACGGTGTACGGAGCGGACGGCGCCGCGTCGGCGCCGCGCCGGGTGCCGCTGCCGGGCTACCCCTTCAGCCGCGAGCGCTGCTGGATCGATCTCCCCGGGCTCTCGGGCGGTGCGGAGCAGAGCTTGCCCGACAGAAACGAGCCGGACGGGGAAGTGGTCCTGCTGCGTCCGGGCTGGGTGGCCGATGAAGCTCCCCCGGCCGGTGAGCGGGACCGCCACGCCGCGCACCACGTGGCAGTGATCGGCACCCTCACGGCGGACGAGCGTGACTCCCTGCGGGCCGCGCTGCCGCCGGAAACCGACTGCCGGTTCGTCGAACTCGCCGACGGACCGTTGGACCGTCAGTACACCGTGGCCGCACAAGCGGTGCTCACACGGGTCCAGGACATCCTGCGGCCCGGCCTGTCCCGGCCGGAGCTGTTCCAGGTCGCACTGGCCCAGCCCACCGGCACTGGACCCGAGCGGGACCAGCTCGCCTGTCTGCGCGGGCTGGCCGGGCTGCTGCGCACGGCCGGCCAGGAGAACCCCCACCTGCACACCCGGCTCGTCGACTGCCTCGACGGTGCCTCACCGGCCACCGTCGCAGCTCGGCTCACCGCCGAGGCCGCATCCGGAGCCGGATTCGGGCACGAGGTGCGTTACCGCGACGGCCGCCGGTACACGGTGGCCCTGGACGAGGTCACCACGGATGGTGCCCCGGGCCTGCCCTGGCGGGAGAACGGCGTCTACCTCATCACCGGGGGCGTCGGCGCTCTGGGCCGGATCGTGGCCGGTGACATCGCCGGTTCGGTCCGGCACGCCACGGTGGTGCTGGTCGGCCGCTCGGCGCTCACCGAGTCACAGCGGACCTCGCTGGACGCGCTGCGCGCCACGGGGCTGACCGTGGAGCACCGGCGTACGGACGTCGCGGACCGGGGCTCCGTAGCCCGACTGCTGGCCGATGTCACCGGCGAACACGGGCCGCTGACCGGCATCCTGCACGGTGCCGGGGTTATCGAGGACAGGCTCCTCGTGAGCAAGTCCCCGGCAGAGCTGGCACGTGTTCTGGCACCCAAGGTCGCCGGGCTGCTCCACCTCGACGAGCTGAGCCGCGACCAGCCGCTGGAGGTCTTCGCCTGTCTGTCCTCGGCCAGCGGTGCCTTCGGCAATCTCGGCCAGGCCGACTACGCTGCCGCCAACGCCTTCATGGACGCCTACGCGGTGCACCGCAACCTTCTCGTCGCGGCGGGGGAGCGCAGCGGCCGGACCGTGTCCGTCGCTTGGCCGCTGTGGGCGGACGGCGGCATGGGCACGGACGCGGCCACCACGGAGCGGTTGCGCGGCATCGGCCTGGTCCCGCTGGACACCGAACGGGGGCTGGCCGTCCTGCGCCGCGCGCTGACCGACCGGGACGCCACCGTGTACCGGCGGCCGTCGCGGTAACGCACCTCGTGCCCGAATCCGGCTCCGGATGCGGCCTCGGCGGTGAGCCGAGCTGCGACGGTGGCCGGTGAGGC
>NZ_POTZ01000526.1 GCF_003236365.1 Streptomyces sp. NTH33 | reverse complement strand
GGGCGCAGTGGGCGATGTGGCGCAGGGCCTCGGCGAAGTCGTCCGCGACACGCCGCACGGTGTCCGTGGCGTGGAGGGCGGGCCGGTGGTGCCAGGTGAAGGACAGCCGGCCGCCCTGCACCGCGCCGACGACCTCCAGCGGGTGGGAGCCGCTGTCGCGCGGATCGTGGTGCCGTCCGAACGACCCGTGCTCGGCGCGCACCAGGCCGTCGCCGGGGTTCTCCGGGCGGGCGTCCCACTGGCCCAGGTAGTTGAAGACGACCTGTCCGTGCGCGGCCCCTCCGAGCCGCCGGCGCACCTCGGGCGGACCGAAGGTGCGCAGCGCGCCGAAGCCCAGGCCGTTGCCGGGCACGGCGCGCAGCTGGCGGCGCACCGACTTCACCAGGGTCCGCCAGTCCCGGGCGGGGCCGGGGCCGTCGGGTTCGGGCACCCGGAGGGCGACGGGGTGGACGGTGGTGAACCAGCCGACCGTGCGGGAGAGGTCCACGTCGTCGAGGACGTCCTCGCGGCCGTGTCCCTCCAGGTCCAGACGGACCTCCTCGCGGCCGGTCCAGCGGGCCAGGGCCAGGGCGAGGGCGGCGAGCAGCACGTCGTTGACGCGGGTGCGGTAGGCGGTCGGCGCGGCGCGCAGCAGTGCCGCGGTGTCCGCCTCGTCCAGTTCGACGGTGAGCGTGTCGACGGGACCCGTCTCCGGCCCGGCCGGCGCCTCGGCCGGCAGGGACTCGGCGTTCACCGCCCGTTCCCAGTAGGGCAGTTCGTCGTCGAGTGCTCCGGCCGCGACGTGCGCGGCGAGGCCCCGGGCCCAGCCCCGGAAGGAGGTGGTGCGTTCGCCCGGCGCGACGGGTTCGCCCTGGACGGCCTGCCGGTAGGCGGCCTCCAGGTCGTCGCGCAGGATGCGCCAGGACACGGCGTCCACCACCAGGTGATGGGCGACCAGGAGGAGGAGGGCGGGCCGGCCGGCGTCCCCGGTGAACAGGGCCGCCCGCAGCAGCGGACCGCGCGCCAGGTCGAATCCGGTGTGCAGGTCGTCGGCGGCCCTCTCCATCGCCGCGTCGGCCTCGGCGGAGGTCAGCCCGCTCAGGTCGTGGCGGTCCAGGAGCCGGTCGCGGTCGGTGTCGGACGGCGGCGGGTTGAACTGGCGCCAGCCGTCCTCGTCCTGGGTGAAGCGCATGCGCAGGGCGTCGTGGTGGTCGAGCAGGGCGTTCAGGGCCGTTTCCAGGGCGGCGGCGTCCGGGGTGGTGCCGAGTTCCAGCAGCAGGGACTGGTTGAAGTGGCTGTGACTGGCGCGTGGGCTGGTCAGGAACCACTCCTGGATGGGGGTGAGCGGCACGTCTCCGCTCACCGGGCCGTCCCCGGAGTGCCGGGGCGCGTCGGTGACGACGGTGGCCAGCTCGGCGACCGTCTGGTGGGTGAACAGGTCGCGGGTGGCCAGGTGCAGTCCGTCCCGCCGCAGCCGTGACACGACCTGCATGCTGAGGATGGAGTCGCCGCCGAGGTGGAAGAAGTTGTCGTGCGCGCCGACGTCCGCCACGCCGAGGACGTCGGCCCAGATGCGGGCGATGCGGCGTTCGGTGTCGGTGCGCGGTGCCGTGCGCGGCCCGGCGGCGGTGTGCGTGGGGCCGGGTTCGGGCAGGGCGCCGCGGTCGGTCTTGCCGTTCGGGGTGAGCGGCAGGCGCTCCAGCGGGACGAACGCCGACGGGACCATGTGCGGCGGGAGCAGCCCGGCGAGGTGGTCGCGCAGTTCCGGCACCGGCAGTTCCTGAGTGGCGCCCTCGGCGGGCACGACGTGGGCCACGAGCCGTCCGCCGGACCGGCCGTCCGGGTCGGTCCCGCCACCTCGTACGGTGACCACCGCGTCGCGCACCCGCGGGCTGCGGCGCAGCGCGCTCTCGATCTCTCCGGGCTCGATGCGGAAGCCGCGCAGCTTCACCTGGTCGTCGGCGCGTCCGGCGAAGCGCAGTTCGCCGGACGCGTCCCAGCGGGCCAGGTCACCGGTGCGGTACATCCGCTCCCCCGGCGCGCCGAACGGGTCGGCGACGAAGCGGGAGGCGGTCAGGCCGGGCCGGTTCAGGTAGCCGCGGGCCAGTCCGGGTCCGGCCACGTACAGTTCGCCGGTGACGCCGGGCGGGACGGGGCGCAGAGCGGCGTCGAGGACGTGGACGCGGGTGGCGCCGGCCGGGCGGCCGATCGGCGGGGCGCCCGTGCCCGGGGCGAGGGGGCCGGTCCAGGTGGCGACGACGGTGGCCTCGGTCGGCCCGTAGGAGTTGATCATGCGGCGACCGGGGGCCCACCGTTCGACGAGCGCGGCCGGGCACGCCTCGGCCCCGACGATCAGGGTGCGCAGGTGCGGCAGGGCGTCGGAGGTCCCGGGGGCGACCGTGGCCAGGGCGGCGGGCGGGATCAGCGTGTGGCTGACGCGCCGCTCGGCGAGGACCTGGGCGAGCCGCTCGCCGACGAGCGGGCCTTCCTCCCCGGTGACGAGGGTGGCTCCGCTCAGCAGGGACACGCACAGCTCCAGCACGGAGGCGTCGAAGCTGGGCGAGGCGAACTGCAGGACCCGGTCGCCGGGGCCCGCGTCGTAGCGGTCGGCGGCGGCCGCGGCGAAGGCGGCCAGGCCGCTGTGGGTCACCGTCACGCCCTTGGGTGTGCCGCTGGAACCGGACGTGTAGATCACGTACGCCGGGTGGGCGACGGTCAGCGCGGCCGTGCGGTCGGCGTCCGTGGGTGCGGTGTCCGGTCCGTCCGCGTCCCGTACGGCGGCGGGGTCGTCCAGGACGAGCCAGGCGTCCGCGTCGCGCAGCATGAACTCCCGCCGCTGCTCGGGGTAGTCCGGGTCGACGGGCAGGAAGGCACCGCCGGCCTTGGCCACGGCGAGCTGGGCCACCGCCGTCCCCGCGCCGCGGGGCAGGGCCAGCGCCACGACCCGCTCGGGTCCCACGCCCCGGGCGATGAGCCGGTGCGCCAGCCGGTTGGCGGCGCGCTCGACCTCCGCGTACGTCAGCTCGCGGCCGTCGGCGTCGGCCAGGGCCACGGCGTCGGGCGTGCGGGCGGCCTGCCGTTCGAACAGCTCCGGCAGCGTCGCCGCCGGTACCGGGCGGGCGGTGCCGCGTCCCTGGTCGAGGACGGCCTTGAGCGTCTCGGCGGTGGCGAGCGGCAGGGCGCCCAGGGGCCGGTCGGGGTCGTCGGCGACGGCGGTCAGGAGCGTGCCGAGCTGGTCGGCCATCCGTTCGGCGGTGGCCGCGTCGAACAGATCGGTGTTGTAGGTGAGCAGGCCGTGCAGTTCTCCGGCGGGGGTCTCGGCGAACTCCAGGGTGAGGTCGAACGCCGCGTGCCGCAGGTCCGTGTCGACGCCGGTGACCTCGATGCCGGGCAGGTCGAGGTCGGCGGCCGGGGCGTTCTGCAGCACCACCATGACCTGGAACAGGGGGGTGCGGCTGGTGTCGCGGACCGGCTGCACCTCGTCCACCACCCGCTCGAACGGCGCCTCCTGATGGGCGAAGGCGTCCAGTACGGTCCCGCGCACCTCGGTGAGGAACTCGGGGAAGGGGCGGTCGGGTTCGACGCGGGAGCGCAGGACGAGGGTGTTGACGAAGAACCCGACGAGGTTCTGGGTCTCGGCGCGGTCGCGGCCGGAGGTGACCGTGCCGACGGTGATGTCCCGGCCGCCGGTCAGGCGGGCCAGATAGGTCTGCGCGGCGGCGACCAGCGTGGAGAACAGGGTGGCCTGCCGGTCCCGGCCCACCTGGACGAGGCGGCGGGTCGTGCCGCGCGGCAGGACGAGGCGCACGGTGGCGCCGCCGTGGGTGCGCACCGCCGGACGCGGCCGGTCGGTGGGCAGGTCCAGCGTTTCCAGGCCGGCCAGGTGCTCCTTCCAGTACGCGAGGTGTTCGTCCGTGCCGTTGCCGCGCTGCCAGTGGGCGTAGTCGGCGTAACTCACCGGCAGCGGTGGCAACTGGCCGTCGGCCGAGCCCAGTTCGGCCCGGTAGAAGTGGGCGAGGTCGCCGGTGAGCACTCCGGTGGACCAGCCGTCGGTGACGATGTGGTGCAGGGTCAGCGTCAGGACGTGCTCGTCGCCGGTGAGCCTGATCAGCCCCGCGTGCAGCAGCGGGCCGCGCCGCAGGTCGAAGGTGCGGGCACGCTCGGCCTCCAGCAGCTCCTCCAGCCGGGCCGCCCGGTCGGTCTGCGCCGTTCCCGACAGGTCGTGCAGCGTCAGCGGCACGTCCGGCGCCGGGTGGACGATCTGCACGCCGTGGCCGTCCACCGTGTCGAAGGTGGTGCGCAGCGCCTCGTGCCGCTCGACCAGGGCGCGCAGGGCCGCGGTGAGCGCGGGCACGTCGAGCCGGCCGCGCAGGCGCAGGGCCAGCGCGGTGACGTACTCGCCGCTGCCCGGCGCGAACTCCTCCAGGAACCACAGGCGTTGCTGGGCGTACGACATCGGGGCGGGCGTGTCGCGGGGGAC
>NZ_POTZ01000525.1 GCF_003236365.1 Streptomyces sp. NTH33 | reverse complement strand
AGACAGCCGTCGGTGTAGAGCAGCACCGTCTCCCCCGCCGCCACCTGGAACTCCACACTGGGCGCCTCCCAGCAGGCGAGCATGCCGAGCGGCGCGGACACGGACGAGCGGAATCGACGCCGCCCTGCAGGAGCTGCTGCGCGCCGGCGCCGCCCTCGTCGGAGCCCGGCGCGGCATGGTCGTACTGGAACCGGACGACGGACTCGGCCCCGACACGACCGTCGGCCTCGGTCTCGCGCGGGCCGATCTCGGCCACATCGAGACCGTGCCGCGCAGCGCCATGCCCCACGGCACGTTCCTCGACACCGCGGCCGGACTGCCGGGCGGCGAGGGCGAGGTCGTGCACCCCGACCTGTTCTCCGAGGACGGCCTCGACCCCCGCCACCGCGAGGTGGCCGCCCGCCTCGGTTACGCCGCCAGCTACGCGCTGCCCCTGTCCACCGAGACCGCCGGCCGCATCGGCGCCGCCGTATGGCTCTACGACGAGCCCGCCGAACCGGTCGAGCGCCGGCGCCACCTCGCCGGCCTCTACGTCCGCTTCGCCACCGAACACCTGGCACGCCTGCTCGACACCGAGCGCACGCGCGCGTGCATGGCGACGGTCTACGAGGAGCTGCTGCCCTCCCGGCTGCCCCGGGTGCCCGGTGTCCAGCTCGCCTGCCGGCACCGCACGGGACCGCGCGGCGGCGGCGACTGGTACGACGCGCTGCCGCTGCCGGACGCCGCGCTCGGCCTCGCGGTCGGCTCGGTCACCGGCTCCGGGCCGGGAGCGGTCGCCGCGATGGGCCGGCTGCGCGCGTCCCTGCGGGCGTACGCGGTGATGGAGGGCGAGGACCCCGTCGCCGTCCTGTCCGACCTCGAACTGCTGCTGCGGCTGACCGAGCCCGCCCGCTGCGCGACCGCCCTGTTCGCCTACTGCGAGCCCGAGCTGCGCAGGATCACCCTGGCCGGCGCCGGGCACAGTCCGCCGCTGCTGGTCGGCGAGCGGCGCACCGAGTTCGTGGAGACGTCCGTGTCCGCGCCGCTCGGCATGCTCGCCTGCTGGGAGGCGCCCAGTGTGGAGTTCCAGGTGGCGGCGGGGGAGACGGTGCTGCTCTACACCGACGGGCTGCTGCACCGCACCGGTGACCCGGCGGACCGCGCCTTCGCCCGGCTGCAGGCGGCCGCGGCGAGCGTCCCGCGCGCGCGGCGCCACGATCCGGAGGCCGTCGCCGACCACGTCCTGCACACGGTCCTGCCGGACGACCAGGACGTGACCGGCGGCAGGGAGGACGTCGCCCTGGTGGCGGCGCGCTTCGAGTAGGCCCCGGGCCCCGGCGTCGGGCCCCGGCCCCGGCGCTCCCGGTAACAGGTGCTTCCGCCTCGGGCCCCCTTCCGCACGACCGTACGATGGTGAGGGTCCCCCTCCTCGAGCGAGCCCGAGAACCAGGGGGGCGTCCCGTGCACATCGAGGAGGAAGACAGTGGCGGAGGAGCTCCCGGAGACCCCGGAGACCACCGAAGAAGAGCCGGTCAAGCAGCGCAAGAACGGCCTGTACCCGGGCGTGTCCGACGAGCTCGCCGAGAACATGAAGTCCGGTTGGGCCGACACCGAGCTGCGCGACCTGAAGCCGGTCGAGCAGGCGGAGCACACCGCACGCCGCCGCGCCGCGCTGTCCGCGCGCTTCCCCGGCGAGCGCCTGGTGATCCCCGCGGGCAACCTCAAGACCCGCTCCAACGACACCGAGTACCCCTTCCGGTCCGCGGTCGAGTACGCCTACCTCACCGGCAACCAGACCGAGGACGGCGTCCTGGTCCTGGAGCCCACCACGGACGGCCACCAGGAGACGCTCTACCTGCTGCCCCGCTCCGACCGGGAGAACGGCGAGTTCTGGCTCTCCGGGCAGGGCGAGCTGTGGGTCGGCCGCCGCCACTCCCTGGCCGAGGCCGGTCAGCTGTACGGCATCGTGGCCTCCGACGTGCGCGAACTGCCCCAGAAGCTGAAGGAGGCCACCGGCCCGGTCCGGGTCGTGCGCGGCTACGACGCCGGCATCGAGGCCGCCCTGACCGACAAGGTCACCGCCGAGCGCGACGAGGAACTGCGCGTCTTCCTCTCCGAGATGCGCCTGGTCAAGGACGAGTTCGAGATCGGCGAGCTGCAGAAGGCCGTCGACTCCACCGTGCGCGGCTTCGAGGACGTGGTGAAGGTCCTCGACAAGGCGGAGGCCACCTCCGAGCGCTACATCGAGGGAACGTTCTTCCTCCGCGCCCGCGTGGAGGGCAACGACGTCGGCTACGGCTCCATCTGCGCCGCCGGCCCGCACGCCTGCACGCTGCACTGGGTGCGCAACGACGGCCCTGTCCGCTCCGGCGACCTGCTCCTGCTGGACGCGGGCGTGGAGACGCACACCCTCTACACCGCCGACGTCACGCGCACGCTGCCGGTCAACGGCACGTACAGCGAGATCCAGAAAAAGATCTACGACGCGGTGTACGAGGCCCAGGAGGCCGGCATCGCGGCGGTCAGGCCGGGCGCCAAGTACCGCGACTTCCACGACGCCGCCCAGCGGGTGCTCGCAGAGAAGCTCGTCGAGTGGGGTCTGGTCGAGGGCCCGGTCGAGTGGGTGCTGGAGCTCGGTCTGCAGCGCCGCTGGACGCTGCACGGCACCGGCCACATGCTCGGCATGGACGTCCACGACTGCGCGGCCGCGCGCACCGAGACGTACGTCGACGGCACGCTGGAGCCGGGCATGGTCCTCACCGTCGAGCCGGGCCTGTACTTCCAGGCCGACGACCTGACCGTCCCGGAGGAGTACCGGGGCATCGGCGTCCGCATCGAGGACGACATCCTGGTCACGGAGGACGGCAACCGCAACCTCTCGGCGGGCCTGCCGCGCCGCTCCGACGAGGTCGAGGCGTGGATGGCATCGCTGAAGGGCTGATACGACGGTGACGGCCGGGCACCTGAGAGGTGCCCGGCCGTTCACATGCCCGGGGGGAGGGCCGCCGGGCGGGGCTGGAGAAGGCCCTGGACAGGGCCTGGGACCCTGCCGGCCACCTACACCGCCACCAGCGGCGCGTCCTTCCGCCACTTGAGGATCTTGTCGAAGCTCACCACCGCGCCGCCCCGTCCCGGCTTGTTGCCGATGTGGACGTGGTCGGCGAGTTCCTGGATGAGGCACAGGCCGCGGCCGTGCTCGGCCTCGGGGTGCACGGCGCGGAACGGGGGGCGGCGGCCGCCGGGCGGAAAGCCGGGGCCCGCGTCGGCCACCTCGATGCGGCACTTCTCCCCGTCGAGGTAGGCGGTGACGCGGTACGCCTCGGAGGATCCGGCGTCCCCGCCGTGCTCGACCGCGTTCGCGCAGGCCTCGCTCAGGGCGACGGACAGGTCGTAGGAGATGTCGGGATCGACACCCGCGGTCTCCATCGTGCCCAGCAGCAGCCGCCGGGCGAGCGGCACGCTCGCAGCGTCACGCCGCAGATGGAGTGACCACCAGATGCTCATGCTCCAGCCTCCCGGCCGCGGCTCGACATACCGTTACGTATTGCCCCGAGTGCCCGGCCGTAAGCACTCAGTTGACACGACACCGTCCAATCGGCGGATGCGGCGGCCAGGGAATCGGTGTATGTGCGGGCCGGTGACGACAGACCCCTCCATTCCGGGCTTACCGCATCTTGTGGACCTGCCGTACGGCGCCCCGGGGCCCAGTGCGATGATGAGGCCGCCATGACTGCCCCCCACCCGCGCACGGCGTGCGCCGGACGCGATCTCAGGATGCTGCGGGCCACGGTGTTCGCCGCGGTCTGCGTCGTGCTGGCCGCTGCCGGTCACACCGTGGCCTCCTGCGCCGCGGTGCCGCTGTGGACACTGGGCGTGGGCTTCCTGGGGACACTGGTCGTGGTGGCGCCACTCGCCGGGCGGGCGCGTTCCCTGCCGGGGATCGCCACACTGCTCGCGGCCGGCCAGACCGTGCTGCACATCCTGTTCGGACTGGGCCAGAGCGGCGAGGGCGGCACGGCCACGGGGCCGACCGGACCGACGGCGTCGATGGGACCGATGTCCGCCATGTCCGACGCCGAGCTCGTGCAGCAGGCCGCGCGGTACGTGTGCGGGGCCGGCGTCGGGGCGATCAGCCCGACCCAGGCCTACCGGATACTCGTCGACGCACGCGTCTACGACGGCGGCGGCATGGACACGAGCGCCATGCACCACCCGGCGGACTCCCTGGCCACCAGCGGTGCGGCCGCGCTGCTGCCGTCCCTGACGATGCTGCTCGTCCACGTCCTCGCCGCGGTCGCCGCGGGCTGGCTGCTGCGCCGCGGAGACCTGGCCCTGCTGCGCCTGATCGACCTGTCGGCGCACGGAGTCACCGAGGGGGCGCTCGTACGTTCCCTGCGCGCGGCGCTCGCGCTGGTGCGCGCCCTGTGCGCCGGGCTGCCGACCGCGCCCGACGCGGCCCCCCGCTTCTGGCCGGCCGCCGACCC
>NZ_POTZ01000524.1 GCF_003236365.1 Streptomyces sp. NTH33 | reverse complement strand
TCCCACACCACCGGGGGGCGGACGCGCAGTTCGGGGCGAAGGGCGTCCGCCGTGCCGCGGCCGTAGTCCGAGACCAGGACGGCGGATGCGGAGCCGAGCGCCGCGCGGGCCTCGGCGGTGGCCTCGTGGACGCGGCCGGAGCCGCGGTCCAGGCGGACCACGGGACGGCCCTGGGCCAGGACGCGGGTCTTCTCCGGCAGGCCGCCGGACAGCGGCAGCGCCACCAGGGTCAGCCAGGGTTCCAGGAGCCGGCGCAGTTCACGGGCCGCCGGACCGTCGTCCAGGCCGGTGACCAGGGTGACGTCGCGGCCGTCGCGGGCGGCGAGGTACGCGGCGAGGGCGGCGCCTCCGGGCCGTACCCGCTCCGCGCAGTCGGCGACGACCGGCACGGGCGCGTCGGGCGCGAGCCGGTCCGCGTGTCCGGTCAGGTCGCGGTCCAGCAGCGCGTCACCGACCACGACGAGAGGTGCCTTCCCCGTCATGTCACCTCCCGCCCCGCTCGAGGGCCGCGTCGAACGCCGCGCAGATCATGTGCACCGCGACCAGGTGGAGTTCCTGCACGGTCGCCGTGGAGGCCCCGGCCACGCACAGCGCCTCGTCGCTGCCCGCGCTCAGCGGGTTGGGGGCCGGTCCGCTCAGCGCCCACACCCGCAGGCCGGCCGCGCGGCCAGCGTCGGCGGCGGAGAGCAGGTTGGCGCTGGCGCCGCTGGTGGACAGCAGCACCAGTACGTCCCCGGGGCGGCCGTGGGCGCGGACCTGGCGGGCGAACAGCTCGTCCACGCCGTAGTCGTTGGCGATGGCGGTGGTGCTGGAGGTGTCCGCGTGCAGGGCGATCGCGGAGAAGGGAGGCCGGTCGTCGCGGTAGCGGCCGACGAGTTCGGCGGTCAGGTGCTGGGCCTGGGCGGCGCTGCCGCCGTTGCCCGCGGCGAGCAGCCGTCCGCCGGCGCCGAGGACGGCGGCGAGCTGTTCGCCCCAGCGCTGGGTGATGTGCGCGGACGCGCGGAACCGTCCGAGGGCGGCGAGGAGTTCGTCGCAGTGGCCGACGACGGCGGGGGTCTCGACGCTCATGACGTCACCTCCGGGTGGTGCGTGGGACGGCGGCCGGCCGACGCGGTCGGCACGGTCGGTGTGATCGGGGATGCGTCACGCCACCTCCGACTTCAGTTCGTGGCCGGCCAGGACCCGCCGGTAGACCTGTTCGGCGCCGTCGGCGACGCGCCGCCAGGTGAAGCGGGCGAGGACGCGTTCGCGGCCGGCGGCTCCGTAGCGGCGGCGCAGCCGGTCGCTGCCGAGCAGGTCGCGGACGGCGGCGGCGATCGCCGCGGGGTCGCCCTCGGCGACGAGCCGGCCGGTGCGGCCGTCGGCCACCGAGTCGCGGTGGCCGCCGACGTCGGTGGCGACGACGGGCACCGCGCACGCCATCGCCTCCAGCGGCACGATCCCGAACGGCTCGTAGACGGGGGTGCACAGCACCAGGTCGGCGCTGCGCATCAGCGCGGGCATCCGGGCCGGGTCGACCGCGCCCAGCAGCCGTACCCGGTCGCCGACGCCTTCGCGTTCGGCCAGTTCCCGCAGCCGTTCGGCCTCGGGCTCGGTGTACAGCAGGCCGGGCGGCGGGCCGCCGGCGACGAGGAGTTCGGTGTGTGGGATCCGGGTCAGCGCCCGGATGGCCCGGTCGTAGCCCTTGCGGGGGACGAGCCGGCCGCAGGCGAGGAGCCGGTGCCGCTGGGTGCGGGTGGGCGCGGGCGCGTCGGCGGCCGGGGCGCCGGGGTGGAAGTGGCCGGCGTCGACTCCGCAGGGCACCACGGAGACCCGGTTCGGGGAGATGCCCATGCCGGCCAGTTCGTGGACCTCGTCGGTGCAGGTGGCCAGGACGCGGTCGCAGGTGCGGCCGATCTGCCGCTCGATGCCGACGCGTTCGACGGGGCTGGTGTCGGCGCGGCCCTGGTGGCGGCGCTTGACGGTGCCGAGGGCGTGGAAGGTCTGGACGACCGGGACGCCGTGCGGGCCGGCGCCCAGCAGACCGGCCATGCCGGACATCCAGAAGTGGGCGTGCGCCACGTCGGGCCGCTCGCGGCGCCAGGCGCGGGCCAGGTGGGCGCCGAAGGACGGCATGTGCGGGAACAGGTCGTCCTTGGGGAGGGGTTCGGGCGGTCCGGCCGGTACGTGCTCGACGACGGCGCCGCCGGGCAGCGGCACCCGGTCGGGCAGGCCGGCGCTGTCGCGCCGGGTGTAGACGGTGACGTCGTGCCCGCGGCGCGCCAACTCCTCGGTGAGGCGGGCGACGTACACGTTCTGGCCCCCGGCGTCGACCCCGCCGAGCGCGGCGAGCGGGCTCGCGTGCTCGGACACCATGGCGATCCTCATCGGGTCACCTCCTTCAGCAGCCGCTCCCAGTCGTCCAGGAAGCGGGTCAGCCCGTAGCGGGCGAGTGCGGCGGCGCGTGCGCCTTCGCCGGCCATGCGGGCGTGCAGCGGGTCGGCGACGAAGTCCCGTACGGCTTCGGTCAGTACGTCGATCCGGTTGGAGACCACCCCGGCGCCCGGGGGCACCGCCTCGGTGACCTCGGTGGTGGCGAGGGCGACCACGGGCATGCCCAGGTGCATCGCCTCCAGCAGGGACAGGCCGAGGGAGGTCCAGCGGACCGGGTGGAGGTAGAGGCGGCGCCTGGCCATCGCCGCGTGCAGGTCCTTCTGGACGAGTTCGTGGGAGCGGCAGCGGCCGGGCGGCAGGCCGAGGTGGCCGGCGAGGCCGTCCGTGCCCATGCCGAAGACGTCCAGGGGGGCGGCGTGCGCGAAGGTGGGCAGCAGGTCCGTGCCGGTCGTACGGCCGCGCCGGACCGGCTCGTTGACGACGACGGCCGCGTGCGGCACCTCGCCGGTCCACAGCGGGCCGGGGTCGACGATGCCGTGTTCGATGACGGTGGTCTCGGCGCCTCCGGCGTCCCACATCAGCCGGTTGAAGTGGGTGACGTGCACGAGCGGCACGTCGCCGGGCAGGTCGGCGGCCGGGTGCCGGGTGTCGGGGACGTCTCCGTGGGGGGCGTTGTGCTCCAGGTACACCATGGGCGGCCGGCGGCCCAGCCACTTCCGCACGAGGCCGTACTCGTGCGGGCGCTGCAGGACGACGAGGTCGATGCCGGCGTCCCGCAGCCTCTCCGGCGGGAGTTCGATCACGTTCTCCGGCCAGTCGAAGGTGCGGGCGCGGCCGAGGCCGTCGGGTCCGCGACCGGGGGTGACGGGGACGACGTAGGTGTGCGGGCCCTGGACGAACGCGGTGGTCCAGGAGCCGTGCACGTGCCAGATCAGGATCCTCACGCCTTGATCACCTTCTCCACGGCGGCGAGCACGTCGTGCGCGGTCACCGACTCCAGGCAGGGGTGTCCGGGCACCGGGCAGTTCCGGGCGCGGCTGCCGGCGCACGGTGCGCTCTGGTCGCCGAGCAGCACGTACGGCACCCCGTAGGGGCGCCAGCGCTCGGCGGGTACGACCGGTGCGAACAGGGAGACGACGGGGGTGCCGACGGCGGCGGCGAGGTGCGCGGGGCCGGTGTTGCCGGTGACGACCGCGCGGGCCCCGGCCAGTACGCCGGCGAGTTCGGCGGCGCCGGTCCGGCCGCCGAGGTCCAGGCCGTGGGCGCCGGCCACGCGGGCGGTCAGGTCCCGCTCTCCCCCGCCCCCGGTCACGACCACCCGGTGCCCGGCCGCGGCGAGTTCCCGTACGGCCTGCGCGCAGCGCCGCGGGCTCCAGGCGCGGGCGGGCACGCTCGCGCCGGGGTGCAGCACGACGTACGGCCGCGGGCCGGTGAGGCGGGCGGTGTCCGGCGGGGGCAGCACCCGCGGCCGCCCGTCGTCGGTCCGCGGGAACCCGGCGGCCTCGGCGAGGTCGAGTGCGGCCTCGGCCTCGTGGGCGTGCGGGGCGCGCCGGTGGCGTACGTCGAGCAGGGAGCCGGGGTAGTCCACGCTGTCGGCGGCGATGTGCCGCACCCCGGCCAGGCGCAGCAGCAGGGCGGTGGGCAGCGGGGACTGGTGGAAGGAGGTCAGGACCAGGGCGGTGTCGGCGTCGAGGGAGTCGAGCAGCTTCCCGATCTCCGCCCGGTCGACGGGCGGCGGCTCGAACCCGGCCCAGGGCGCGTCCCACACGAGCACCTCGTCCACCCCGGGCAGCAGCCGCGCGGCGGGCTCGCCCCGCGGCCCGCACAGCAGGGTGACCTTCTCGGCCCGGGCGGCGACGGCTCGGACGGCGGGCCCGGCGAGCAGGACGTCGCCGAAGCTGTCGAGCCGGGCGACGAGCGCCTTCATCGCCGCCTCCGGCCGGCTCGTCCGGGCGCGGGTCGCTCCCCGGTGGCGTAGGCGTTCCTGAGGGGGCGTTCGTCGGCCAGGATCCTCCCCCACGGCGGGCCGGTCAGGACCGCGCGGACGGCGGTCAGCAGGTTGGGGGCGACGTGGTCGGCGGCGGTCGTCTCC
>NZ_POTZ01000523.1 GCF_003236365.1 Streptomyces sp. NTH33 | reverse complement strand
GCTCGGTGATTAGACACCAACGAGCTGTTCAGGAGGCCCTGCTCGTATGCGCCGAGCACCCCGCGACCACCCAATCGAGACTCCCGTTCGATCGACAAACCCCAAGATCGGTACAACAACAGCCACTAAGGCAGCGTTGTGCTTCACGGGGTGTCTTGCCTTCTGCGAGTTTGGCCTGGTGGTAGGCGTGTCCCCGGGTGCCGGGCATGCGGATCTGCGTGATCGCCACGGTGTGGAGTGCCGCGTTGAGCTGACGGTCGCCGCGCCGGGACAGGCGGTGGCGTGCGCGGTCCGCGCTGGCGATCTCGATAGGAGCGGTGCCGGCGTACTGTGCGAAGGCGCCGGCGGTCGGGAAGCGGGTGGGGTTTCCGGTCCGGCCGAGCAGGCGGGCAGCAGTCACCGCTCCGATGCCCGGGGTGTCGGTCAGCCGGCTGTCCGACTGCGTGACCAGCGCGGCCATGGCCTTGGCATTGTCCTTCAACTTCACGTCCCACGCCCGAATCTCGGCAATCAGGTCAGCGGCGAGGACATGGCGGGTGATCTCGGCCGGACCGACGGGCACGACCGACTCCAGCAGGTGCTCGGCTTTGGCCGCGGACAGGTCGCGCGGTGCCCCTCCGGGCAGGAGGGCTCGCAGCAGCGCGTGGAGCTGGTTCACCGCGCGGACTCTGGCCTGCGCGAGGTTGCTGCGCCGTTCGTCCAGCAGCGCCAGTGCATCCGTTGAGTTCTCGGGCTGCACCGGCCTTGCGTCGCCCTGGAGAGCGGCGACGCAGGCCGCCGCGGCGGCGTCGATACGGTCGTTCTTGCGGCCCGCCCCGCGTGAGAGCTGGCGGACCCGCGCGGTCGCCCTGGG
The DNA here is from genome assembly GCF_003236365.1 of Streptomyces sp. NTH33. Lineage (GTDB taxonomy): Bacteria > Actinomycetota > Actinomycetes > Streptomycetales > Streptomycetaceae > Streptomyces. The sequence goes on along the minus strand of NZ_POTZ01000523.1, from coordinate 3,641 downwards.
CGGGACGTCTACAACCTGTTCTCCCCGAGCGAGCAGCCACGAAGTCAGGTGGTGTCCCAGACCCCTGGCGTTCTCAACGGCCCATCGCCGCCTGGGCCACTGGCGGGCCCAGTCCAGCATGCGCTCGTACTCCTGGAGCGTCACGTCGATGCGGATCGACGCGTGATCACGGTTGGTTTCCGGATCGACAGCAGTGGCTGTGTGGGTCGACTTGTGCGGGTCGATGCCGATCAGCATCATCGGCGGTCCCTCCTCGGACGTCGGGTCGGTGGAATCCGCAGCTGACATCCCGACTTCGAGAAACGTTGGGGTGGCCGATGCTCATGCCTCTGTTGAGGCAAGCCGCGAACGGAAACCGGGCAGGTCGACACACCCAAAGAGAGCCAGCCCCTGCGGGCGGCAGGAAGTACTCGAGTCAGCCTGCCCGGCGTCCTACGGCACGCTACGGGCGGCCAACCCGATCACGAACACCGCTACCCCCCATACAAGTCGGGAAGTACTGGCGCAACAGCCCGTTGACGCTTCTATGTCAAGCGGCGAGCCGGTGTTGGGTGATGTGATGCTGCCAGGAAGCTCGGTCTTGGGTCATGACGCGGTGGATGACGTCGATCAGGTGGCGTTTGAGGACGCGTCGGGCTCCGCGGGCTCCCTTGGTCGGCTCGTGGCGGGCCAGGAGAGCTCGCGCGCCCGGGTGGAATCGCTGCTGGACGATGGCCGTCGTGTAGAGCACGCTGTTGAGCCGCCGGTTGCCGCCTCGGTGCAGTCGGTGGCGTTCCTTGTCGGAGGAGTAGACCGGGATCGGTGCGGTTCCGGTGTAGCGGGCGAGCTTTGCTGAACTGGTGAAGCGGGTGATATCGCCGATCTCCGCGAGGAGGACCGCCGCAGAGACGTGGCTGATCCCGGTGATCTCCAGCAACGCGGGTGCCAGTGGGGTGACCAGTTCCCGGATCGTGGTTTCGAGTCCGCGGACGCGTTTGTTCAGCTCGTCTATCTCCGTGATCATCTCGGTCAGCACCCGGCGGACGTGGGTGCTCATGTCCGTGGTGGCCAGCAGCGCCGTCAGCGAGGTCATGCCAGGCCGGCGGGTGAGGTCGCCCGGGGTGTGGTCGAGCCAGAGGTGTGTGTATGCCTTGAGCTGGTTGATCACCATGGTGCGGCGTCGGACGAGGTCGGCCCGTGAGTCGACCAGCAGGCGCAGTTCGCGCACGCGGTCATCAATGCGGTGACGGTCCAGGCCGGGGGTGGCGATCGCGGCGTGGGCGACCGCAGCGGCGTCGACGGGGTCGGACTTCGAGCCGGTGGCGGCGTGCAGTTTGCGGTGTGCGGCCATCAGACGGGTGGGGACCCAGACCACCTCGTGGCCGGCCAGCAGCAGGCCGTCGGCCAGGCGGCGGGCGAAGCCACGGCCGTCCTCGATGGCCCAGGTGACGGGGGTGCCGTCGGCGATCGTGCGGATCCACTTGAGCAGGACGCCGATCAGGTTCGCGTCGTTCTTGACGGTCAACGGCCTGGTCAGTCGCCTGCCGTCAGCGTCGACGGCCACTGCGACGTGGACGTGCTTGTGCGGGTCGATCCCCACTGTCACCATCGAGTTGTCCTCTTGTCTGCTGTCGCGGATGACGGGACAGATGCGAGGGCCCTGGCCAGGGGACAGACCTATTGCGAGTTGACGGCTCAGCAGGCTTCTATCAAGTCACTCCCGGCCAGGGCTCCCGCCCTGTGGACCGCCGTGGACATCTCAACGGAAAGCCTTTCGGCACGTGTTCTCCGAGTCACCCGACGATCCCGCCGGACCTCTCCCGTCGAAGAAGCCCGGCCCGCCAAGGCTGCACCAATAGGTGTTCTCGTTCGTGGCCCGCTGCCACGGAGCGTGCGGGTCCGCGAAGTAGACCGGCAGCCCGGTCTCGACCGTGAGCTGGGCATGAGCGGACAGCTCCTTGCCGCGGTCCCAGGTCAGTGACCGGCGGAGCTGGTCGGGCACGATGGTCATCGTGGTGGCCAGGGCGTCCTTCATGGCCACGGCGCCGTAGCCGCCCAGCGCGGGGCCGTTCTTGGTCCGTGGGACGGTGCCGTAGCCCTCGGCCCGCGGCAGGTGAACGAGCATGGTGTAGCGGGTCGTTCGTTCCACGAGCGTGCCGATCGCCGACCGGTTCAGCCCGATGATCAGGTCTCCTTCCCAGTGGCCGGGCACGGCGCGGTCGGCCGCTTCGGCGGGCCGCTGGCTGATCACCACCTCCTCGGTGACGTGGCCGCCCGGCTTGTTGCGGGACCTGGCCCGTGGGACGCGCAGGGCGCGGCCGGTGCGCAGGCAGGCCACGAGCTCGCGTTTGAGGCCGCCGCGGCTCTCGACGTAGAGGGACTGGTAGATCGCCTCGTGGCTGATGCGCATGGATTCGTCCTCAGGAAAGTCGATCTTCAGGCGGGCCGCGATCTGCTCCGGGCTCCAGGCGTTCGCCCACCGGCGATCCTTGCGGTGCGGCTTGTTGCGCCCCTTCCACTCGGGAACCTGTGGCCCGGGAAGTACCGTGCCGTCCGGGGCTCGGATCACGCCCAGCAGGCGGTCCTGGACATACTCCCGCAGCCGCTCGTTCCCGGCCAGCTTCGCCTCCTTGGGCCGCCGGGCCACCAGGTCGGCCTTCCACTGCGCGACCGAGGCCCGGTACTCGAGCCGGCCACCGCGGGTGGCCGCGTTGCGCCGCAGTTCCCGGGAGATCGTCGAGGGTGCCCGGCCCAGCTGCTGGGCTATCTCCCGTACCCCGGCGCCCTGCACGCGCAGCAGGGCGATCTCCTCCCGCTCGGCGAACGAGAGGTAGCGGCCCGAGACGGCAAGATCGATCTGCGGCATCCCGCCAGCATGCCGGAACCACCGGGTGCCCACCGCCGGCGCCGCCCCGACGGCGACGGCCGCATCCTCGCTGGTCAGCCCCTTGGCTATCTCACGCCAGAACAGTCGCTCGATCTCCCGCCGTGTCGAGGGCCGCCCCGGCGACTTCATCGGCGACCGCCCTGTCAACTCCGTCGTCCACCCCGCTGGCCGTCCCACAACACACCTCTCTGATCAGGAGTGTTGCAACGACTGGTTGAACCCAGGCAATTCCGTTCACGGAAGTTCGTCTCCGTTCTCGCACGTCATGGCCTGGTCGGCTCGATGGGCCGGGTCGGTGCCGCCGGCGACAACGCGGCCATGGAGAGCTTCTTCGCGCTGTTGCAGAAGAACGTCCTCGACCGCCGCACCTGGCGCACCCGGCACGAGCTGCGGATCGCGATCGTGACCTGGATCGAACGCACCTACCATCGCCGAAGGCGCCAGATCCGTCTGGGCCGATTGACCCCCGTCGAGTACGAGACCATCATGGCCCCTCACGCAGCACTCGCTGCATAAACCCCGACTGTCACCCGATCACGCAGCAGTCCCACCCGGCAAAGGGCCGCCCAGCGCGCCCTCGACGTCATACGCCGCCTCGAGGCACCGGGCAGCGCGAAGGACGCGCGCCCGACTGCGCTTCGCCTGGCCGTGCAGATGACAGCCACCGACGTCGTCGCCTTCGCCGGCGTCGACCCCGCCACCGCCGTGGAAGCCGCGCGAATCGCCCGAACCGCCCCCGAGCAGTCACACGACCTGCAAGTCCGCACCCCACCCT
>NZ_POTZ01000522.1 GCF_003236365.1 Streptomyces sp. NTH33 | reverse complement strand
CCTCAGGGCCAGACCCCGCCCCCGCAGTAACTCCAGCAACCGCACCCGGCCCGCGCCGTCCCCGACGGCGCGGGCCTTCGCGTGTGCGCAGTCAGAAGCGGTCGAATTTCCGTCGCCATCCCCTCACCAGGGAGGCTTCAGTGGTCTCCACCAATGAGAGCAACAGAGCGGCTCACTTGACATTTCCGCAGGCCACATGGGGTTTGACACACCGTTGACGCGCGCAGACTGCCGCTGATAGACACTCACTTCATTCCGCCGGCGTCACCCGATCAAGCCCGTTCAAGCCTGTTCAAGCCCGCCCCGGCAGGAGGCGCAAACCGTTTCCTGCGTGCGATGACGCGAGGTCACCGAGCCATGAACACACACGATCAGCACGGCAGAGGACGTACCGGTCCCCGCCTGAGGCGAACCCGGCTCCTCGCCGCCGCGGGCGCCGCCGCCCTCGTCCTCACGGCCGGGCTCGCGTCCCCGCTCGCCCCGGCCTCACCGCAGGCCCGTGCCGCGGAAGGCGCCCAGGTCACGCAGGCCGAGAAGGGCAAGAAGGTCCTCACCGTCGCCGTCGCGCAGAGCGTCGACTCGCTCAGCCCGTTCCTGGCGGGACGGCTGCTCAGCACGAGCGTCCACCGGCTGATGTACGAGTACCTGACCAACTACGACCCCAAGGACGCCCATGTCGTCCCGGCCCTGGCCACCGAGTGGGAGCCCTCGCCGGACAAGCTGACCTGGACGTACACGATCCGCTCCGACTCCAAGTGGTCGGACGGGCAGCAGGCCACCGCCGAGGACGCGGCGTGGACGCTGAACAAGATGATGACCGACGAGGGCGCCGCCACCTCCAACGGCAACTTCGTCACCAACTTCGCCGAGGTCACCGCACCGAGCCCCACCAAACTGGTGATCCGGCTGAAGAAGCCGCAGGCCACGATGACCGCGCTCGACGTGCCGATCGTGCCCAAGCACATCTGGGAGAAGGTCGACGACTTCTCGAAGTTCAACAACGACAAGTCCTTCCCGATAGTCGGCAACGGCCCGTTCGTCCTCACCGACTACAAGCCCGACAGCTACGTCCGGCTGAAGGCCAACAAGGACTTCTGGCGGGGCGCGCCGAAGTTCGACGAGCTGGTCTTCCGGTACTACAAGGACCAGGACGCCGCCGTCGCCGCCCTGCGCAAGGGCGAGGTCTCCTTCGTGGCCGGCTCACCGGCCCTGACGCCCGCCCAGGCCGCCTCGCTCAAGGGCGAGAAGGACATCCGCGTCAACGAGGGCCCCGGCCGCCGTTTCTACGCCCTGGCCACCAACCCGGGCGCGCAGGCCAGGAACGGCAAGAAGTTCGGGGACGGCCACCCGTCCCTGCTCGACGAGCGGGTGCGGCACGCGCTGTTCATGGCGGTCGACCGGAAGACCATCGTCGACAAGGTCTTCCAGGGCCACGCGGTGGAGGGCCGGGGCTACATCCCGCCGCGGTACTCGACGTACTTCTGGGAGCCGTCGGCGAGCCAGGAACTGGCGTACGACCCGGCGAAGGCCGCCGAACTCCTCGACCAGGCGGGCTACCAGGCGGACGCCGACGGCAAGCGCGTCGGCAAGGACGGGAAGCCGCTGAACTACCGGGTGCTGTGCCACGCGACCGACCCCAACGACAAGGCGATCGGCAAGTACCTGCAGGAGTGGTGGGGCGAGCTCGGCATCGGGGCCACCATCGACTGCCTGGACAACGTGACCGACCCGTGGCTCGCGGGCAAGTACGACCTCGCCTTCGACGGCTGGTCGGTCAACCCCGACCCCGACTACGTGCTCTCCATCCACACCTGCGCCGCGCTCCCGGCGACGCCCAAGGACACCGGCGCCACCGACAACTTCATCTGCGACAAGACGTACGACGAGCTGTACGCCAGGCAGCTCGCCGAGTACGACCCGGCCGAACGGGCGAACCTCGTCAAGCAGATGGAGTCGCGGCTGTACGACCTCGGGTACATGAACGTCATGGCCTATCCCAACGCGGTCGAGGCCTACCGCACGGACCAGATCGAGTCGATCACCACCATGCCGGCCAAGGCGGGGAACATCTACGGGCAGGACGGCTACTGGAGCTGGTGGTCGGCCGTTCCGGCGGACTCCGGCGGCTCCTCGGGCGGTTCCACGTCCACGGGCGTCGTCGTCGGGATCGTGGCGGGTGTCGTCGTCCTCGGCGGTCTCGCGGGGCTCTTCGCGATGCGCCGCCGGGCCACGGCGGAGGAGCGTGAATAGGCCGCGTTCGGAACAACGGACGGAACAGGCAGTGAGCGAAGCAGACGGTGGGCGCGCATGACCGCTGAAGCGACACCCGCGCTGGTCGAGGGGGCCGCCGCCGACCCGGGGACGTCCGGGCCGGCGGCGGGCCGGGGACCACGGGCGAGGACCGCTGCCGCGTACCTGCGGTACGTGGCGGGCAAGCTGGCCGGCGCGGCCGTCTCGCTGTTCGCCGTCCTCGTCACCAGCTTCTTCCTCTTCCGGCTGATCCCGGGCGACCCGGTGAAGTTCATGACCGGCGGCCGGCCGATCTCCGCGGAGCAGATCGCCGCCTACCGGCGGGAGTTCGGGCTCGACCTGCCGATGTGGCAGCAGTTCGCGCACTACTGCGGCAAGGCGCTGACCGGGGATCTGGGGACCTCGTACCAGTTCCGCGCGCCGGTCATCGACAAGATCACCGAGGCGCTGCCGAACACCCTGCTGCTGACCGGTACGGCCTTCGTGCTCTACACCGCGCTCGGCATCGTCCTCGGCACCCGCTCCGCCTGGCGGCACGGCCGGCTCGGCGACCGCCTCAACACGGGTCTGGCGCTGACGCTCTACTCCGTCCCGTCCTTCTGGCTGGGGCTGCTGCTCATCATCGTGCTGTCGGTGGGCGTGGGCCCGGTGCCGGGTCTGTTCCCGACCGGGGGCATGGAGTCGGGCGGCAAGGAGGGCTTCGCGTACGCCGTCGACGTCGCCCACCATCTCGTCCTGCCGGTGGTGACGCTGGTCGCGGTGGAGTACGGGCAGACCCTGCTGGTCACGCGGTCGGCGCTGCTGGACGAGATGGGCGGCGACTACCTGACGACCGCGCGCGCCAAGGGGCTCAGGGACGACCTCGTACGGCGCCGGCACGCCGTGCCGAACGCGCTGCTGCCGACCGTGACGCTGATCTTCGTCAATCTCGGCCGGACCGTGGCGGGGGTGATCCTCGTCGAGACGGTGTTCTCCTGGCCGGGGCTCGGCGGGCTGTTCTACCAGGGGCTGAGCGTGCCCGACCTGCCGCTGGTGCAGGGGCTGTTCTTCTTCTTCGCCTCCGCGGTGATCGTGATGAACACCCTCGCCGACCTGCTGTATCCGCTGCTCGATCCAAGGGTGGGCCGATGACCGCCGAGACCACTGCGAAGCCCGGCCCGCACGCGCCCGGCCCCGGTACACCCGGTCCGCGCACGCTCACCTGGCAGCGCCGCCGGACCTCCGCCGCCCGTTTCTGGAAGCAGTACCGGACGCACCGCGCGGGCGTCCTCGGGCTCACCACGCTCGTGCTGTGCGTGCTGGTCGCGCTGACCGCGCCGCTGACCGTCGGGGCGGACGTGCGGAGCGTGACCGACGCGCCCGGCGGGCCGCTGGAGAGTCCGAGCGCGCGGTTCCCGTTGGGCACGGACCAGTTCGGGCGCAGTCTGTTCGGCCTGGTGATCTGGGGTTCGCGGGTCTCGCTCCTGGTCGGGCTGCTCGCGGCCGCGCTGTCGGTGGCGATCGGGACGCTCATCGGCATCACCGCGGGACACTTCCGCGGCTGGTACGCCACGGTGGTGATGCGGATCACGGACTGGTTCCTGGTGATGCCGACGCTGGTGCTCGCCATCGCGCTCGCCACCGTGATGTCCCGCTCGCTGGGCACGATCGTCGTGGCGATCGGTGTGACCACCTGGCCGACCACCGCGCGTCTGGTGCGGGCGCAGACGCTGGCGGTGGAGTCACGGCCGTACATCGAACGGGCGAAAGCACTCGGCGGCGGTCACTGGCACGTGATGTCCCGGCACGTGCTGCCGAACGTCATGCCGCTGGTGCTCGCCCAGACCACCCTGATCATCTCCAGCGCGATCCTGACGGAGGCGACGCTCGCCTTCCTCGGGCTCGGCGACCCGACCGGCGTGTCCTGGGGCGGGCTGCTGCAGGACGCGCGGGAGGCGGGGGCGGTCAGTTCCGGCGACTGGTGGTATCTGGTGCCGCCGGGCATCGCCATCGCGGTCGTCGCGCTGGCGTTCACGCTGTGCGGGCGGGCCGTCGAGTCCGTCCTCAACCCCAGGCTGGGGGTGTCCCGTTGAGCCTGCTCGACGTGCGGAACCTGGAAGTGACGTATCCGGGCGGCGCGGCCGCCGTGCGCGGGGTCGACCTGACCCTCGGTCCGGGCGAGAAGCTCGGCATCGCGGGCGAGTCCGGCTGCGGCAAGTCCACACTGGCGCTGGCGCTGCTGCGGCTGCTGCCGGCCGGGACCCGGATCGGCGGCGAGGTCCTGCTGGACGGCGA
>NZ_POTZ01000521.1 GCF_003236365.1 Streptomyces sp. NTH33 | reverse complement strand
AGATGTGTATAAGCGACAGCCCCGGGATGATGGCGGACCCCAACGCCCCGTACGGCTACGACCCGCAGGGTCGCCCGTACTCCGACAAGTCGAAGATCGTCGCGGGTATCCTCCAGCTCTTCCTCGGATACCTCGGCATCGGACGCTTCTACGTCGGCTCCGTGGGCGTGGGCATCGCCCAGCTCCTCACCTGCGGCGGTCTCGGTTTCTGGGCCCTGATCGACGGCATCATCTTCCTCACCAGCAACGACCGCACCGACGCGCAGGGCCGGGTCCTGCGCGGCTGACGCCCCCACGCCGCCGGCGCACGGCCGGCCGGCGACACGCCGAGGGCCCCGTTCCGTCCGGAACGGGGCCCTCGGCGTCGTGTGCGGCGCGGTGTCAGAAGCGGCGCGTGATCAGCGCCCGCTTCACCTCCGCGATCGCCTTCGTCACCTCGATGCCGCGGGGGCAGGCGTCGGTGCAGTTGAAGGTGGTGCGGCAGCGCCAGACGCCGTCCTTGTCGTTGAGGATCTCCAGGCGCTGCTCGCCGGCCTCGTCACGGCTGTCGAAGATGAACCGGTGGGCGTTGACGATGGCCGCCGGGCCGAAGTACTGGCCGTCGTTCCAGAACACCGGGCAGGACGAGGTGCAGGCCGCGCACAGGATGCACTTCGTGGTGTCGTCGAAGCGGGCGCGGTCCTCCGCGGACTGCAGGCGCTCCCGGGTGGGCTCGTTCGTCTCCTTCGTGATGAGGAAGGGCATGACGTCCCGGTAGGCCTGGAAGAACGGCTCCATGTCCACGACCAGGTCCTTCAGGACCGTGAGGCCCTTGATGGGCTCGACCGTGATCGGCTTCTCGGGGTTGATGTCCTTGATCAGCGTCTTGCAGGCCAGACGGTTCCTGCCGTTGATCCGCATGGCGTCCGAGCCGCAGATGCCGTGCGCGCAGGAGCGACGGAAGGTCAGCGTGCCGTCGAGGTCCCACTTGATCTTGTGCAGGCCGTCGAGGACGCGCTCCTTGGGGTCGATCTCCAGCTGGAAGTCTTCCCAGGTCGCCTCCGCCGAGACCTCCGGGTTGAACCGGCGGACGCGGAAGGTGACGGTGATGTAGGGGGAGGCGGCGGACTGCGCCTCCACCTTGTCCAGAACGGGGGTTGCCATCAGTACTTACGCTCCATCGGCTGGTAGCGGGTCTGGACGACCGGCTTGTAGTCGAGACGGACGGTTTCGGACCCGTCGGCGCCGACCTCGCGGTACGCCATGGTGTGGCGCATGAAGTTGACGTCGTCGCGGCTGGGGTAGTCCTCGCGGTAGTGACCGCCGCGGGACTCCTTGCGGGCCAGGGCGGAGACCGCCATGACCTCGGCCAGGTCCAGCAGGTTGCCCAGCTCGACGGCCTCCAGCAGGTCCGTGTTGAACCGCTTGCCCTTGTCCTGGATCGCCACGTTCTTGTAGCGCTCCCGGAGCTCGGCGATCTTCTCGACGGCCGTCTTGATCGTCTGCTCGGTGCGGAACACCATGACGTTGGCGTCCATGGCCTCCTGCAGCTCACGGCGGAGCTCGGCCACCCGCTCGTTGCCGGTGGAGGTCCGCAGCCGCTCGATCTGCTCGACGACGAAGGACTCCGGGTTCTCCGGCAGCTCGACGAAGTCGGCCTTCGCGGAGTACTCCGCCGCCGCGATGCCCGCCCGCTTGCCGAACACGTTGATGTCCAGCAGCGAGTTGGTGCCCAGCCGGTTGGCGCCGTGCACGGACACGCAGGCGACCTCGCCGGCCGCGTACAGGCCCGGCACGACCGTGGTGTTGTCCGCGAGCACCTCGCCCTGGACGTTGGTCGGGATGCCGCCCATCGCGTAGTGCGCGGTCGGCTGGATCGGGATCGGGTCCGTGTAGGGCTCGATGCCGAGGTACGTCCGCGCGAACTCGGTGATGTCCGGCAGCTTGGCGTCCAGCTGCTCCGGCGGCAGGTGGGTCAGGTCCAGGTAGACGTGGTCGCCCTCGGGACCGCAGCCGCGGCCCTCGCGGATCTCCGTGTAGATCGAGCGGGAGACGACGTCGCGGGAGGCCAGGTCCTTCATGACGGGCGCGTACTTCTCCATGAAGCGCTCGCCGTCCTTGTTGCGCAGGATGCCGCCCTCGCCGCGGGCGCCCTCGGTGAGCAGGATGCCCATGCGCCAGATGCCGGTCGGGTGGAACTGGAAGAACTCCATGTCCTCCAGCGGCAGCCCGCGCCGGTACACGGCCGCCTGGCCGTCACCGGTCAGGGTGTGCGCGTTCGACGTCACCTTGAAGAACTTGCCGCAGCCGCCGGAGGCGTAGATCACGGCCTTCGCCTGGAAGAGGTGGATCTCGCCGGTCGCCAGCTCGTACGCCACCACGCCGGCCGACTTCCTGACGCCGTCGACCTCGGTGATCAGCTGGTCCAGGACGTAGAACTCGTTGAAGAACTCCACGCCCTCCTTGACGCAGTTCTGGTACAGCGTCTGGAGGATCATGTGGCCGGTGCGGTCGGCCGCGTAGCAGGAGCGGCGGACCGGGGCCTCGCCGTGGTTGCGGGAGTGCCCGCCGAAGCGGCGCTGGTCGATCGTCCCGTCGGGCGTCCGGTTGAACGGCAGGCCCATCTTCTCCAGGTCGAGGACGGAGTCGATGGCCTCCTTCGCCAGGATCTCGGCGGCGTCCTGGTCGACCAGGTAGTCACCGCCCTTGACCGTGTCGAAGGTGTGCCACTCCCAGTTGTCCTCCTCCACGTTGGCCAGCGCGGCGGCCATGCCGCCCTGCGCGGCGCCCGTGTGGGAACGCGTGGGGTAGAGCTTGGTCAGGACTGCGGTGCGGCTGCGCTTGGTCGCCTCGATGGCGGCACGCATACCGGCGCCACCGGCGCCGACGATGACGGTGTCGTACTTGTGGATCTTCATCAGGAAATACCTCGGTCCCGGGGCCTAGCGGATGTTCGGGTCGAAGGTGAAGATCACCAGCGTGCCCAGCAGGATGGTCCACACCGTGGCGGTGTAGAGCAGGCCCTTCAGCCACAGTCGCGTGTTCGCGCGTTCGGCGTAGTCGTTGATGACCGTGCGCAGGCCGTTGCAGCCGTGCAGCATCGCCAGCCACAGCATGAGCAGGTCCCAGACCTGCCACCAGGGCGAGGCCCAGCGGCCCGCCACGAAGGCGAAGCCGATCTTGGAGACGCCGCCGTCCAGGACGAGCTGGATCAGCAGGTGGCCGATGACGAGGACGACCAGGACGATGCCGGACAGCCGCATGAACAGCCAGCCGTACATCTCGAAGTTGCCCCGGGTCGACCGCGGGGTCTTCTTGGTGCGCTGGCGCGGGGCCTCGATGACGGGGGCGGGGTTGTCGACGCTGTAGCCGGAGCCGGCCTCGACGGGGCCGATGCCGGTTGCGGTGGTTTCAGAGGTGGACATGTGCGTCAGCTCCCCCACAGTACTCGTGCGGCGTGGCCGAGGACGGGGTAGATCGCCCCGATCATCAGCACGACCCAGATGCCGGCCACGGTCCAGAGCATCTGCTTCTGGTAGCGGGCGCCCTTGGCCCAGAAGTCGACGGCGATGACGCGCAGGCCGTTGAGCGCGTGGAAGAGGATGGCGGCGACCAGACCGTACTCGAGCACGGCGACGATCGGCGTCTTGTAGGTGGCCACGACCGTGTCGTAGGCCTCGGGAGACACGCGGACGAGCGCGGTGTCCAACACGTGAACGAACAGGAAGAAGAAAATGAGGACGCCGGTGACTCGGTGAGCCACCCAGGACCACATTCCTTCCCGGCCGCGGTACAGCGTTCCAGCCGGCACGGAAGAACCCTCCGGGAGCGGGGACTAGGGCCGCGCCGGCTTCACTGTCGGTCGGGCCCGGCCGGGTACGGTCCACCGGCCCTCAGCATCGTAACCAGCCGGTGCGGCGAGGTTCGCAGGGGGGTCCGCCCACGTGATCGAACCTGTGCTCAAAGCTGCACGGACGGGTGAGCGGGGGCGGCTGCCGGGCCGGGGGTTCGTGCGGTCCGCCGGGTGTGGGTCAGTCCGGGTGCGGGTCAGTGGTGGCTGCCCGCTCCCCCGAGTTCTCGGCTCCGCTCGAACAGGGGGGACTCCCCTCGCGGCGCAGCCGCCGACCGATGCGGCCCCGCGCCCCTCAGGACGCGTCCCAGACGTCCTCTTGCCAGGTGCCGGAGTTCCTCCGCCGTGACGGCCCGCTCCTCCTCCGGGTCGTTCGTCAGTCGTGATCGGATGGCTGCCAGTACCCAGTCCAGGGACTCGGCCGGCGCGGTGCCGTCCAGGCAGATGACGAAGCTGTGGCCGAATCGGGCCTCGTAGGCGGCGTAGGCGGCGCTCAGGGCCGTGGAGGCGGCCGCGTACGTGCTCCCGGGGAGCGAGGGCAGAGGCTCCGCCGCCAGCGCCTCCGCCACGTCCGACGGGCTCAGGTCGTACGTCGCCTCGTCCGCCGCGGCCAGGAGGGACGGCAGGTTCGGGTAGGGGCGGTGGACGGTGAGGCGG
>NZ_POTZ01000520.1 GCF_003236365.1 Streptomyces sp. NTH33 | reverse complement strand
GGGCGGGGTCGCGCCAGGGGGCGGTGGTCATGGAGCTCCTGTCAGAGACGTCGGAAGAGGGTGGGTTCACTTGCCGCCCACGCCCATCAGACCGCCCACGAGGGCGCGCCGGGCCACCAGGTAGACGGCGAAGATCGGGATGCCGGAGAGGACGACGGAGGCGAGCAGGGCGGGGATGTTCACGCCGAACTCGGTGACGTAGTTGAACAGGCCGAGGGTCAGCACGCGCGGGCCGTCGGACTGGGTGAAGATCAGCGGGAAGATGAAGCCGTTCCAGGCCTGGAGGGCGGAGTAGACGACGACCGTGCTGATGCCGCCCTTGGCCATCGGGATGACCAGCTGGAACAGCATCCGTGTGGGGGAGGCGCCGTCCAGCGCCATCGCCTCGTACAGCTCCTCGGAGATGTCCCGCAGGGTGCCGGTGAGGATGAGCGTCGAGACCGGCATCGCGAACGCCGCCGTCGGCAGGATGATCGCGAGCAGGCTGTCGTAGAGGTCCAGCTCGGCGATCATCAGGTAGAGCGGGACGACGACCGCCTGGGCCGGGATGGCGACCCCGAGCAGGAACATGCGGAAGGCCGCGCCCGACCAGAAGCTGCGGGTGCGGACGGCGACGTAGGCGAGCGGGACGCACAGCACGAGGACGATGGCCACCACCGCCGCCGCGACGGTCACCGTGTTGGCGAGGAGGTGGCCGAAGCCGCTGTGCAGGACGGTGTTGTAGTTCTCCAGGGTCGGGTGCGCGGGCGGGTCGAGGGCGCTGCCGCCCAGGCTCTCGTCCTGGCGGGTCAGCGACGCCGAGATCATCGCGTAGATCGGGATGATCACGACGACCAGCCAGATGACCGAGCCGAGGCCGGCCAGCGGGTTCGGGCGCCTGGTCCAGTGGCGGCGGCGGTGCGCGGGGGCCGCGGTCACCCGCGTCCGGGGGGTGCGTAGCGGACGGCGCGGCAACGTGTCGTGTGTCACGGCGTCACATTCCTTCCCTGGTGCTGCGCATGGCGCCGAAGCCGGTCAGCCGGACCAGCAGCAGCGACAGCGCGGTGGCGGCCACGACGAGGAAGGACGCGACGGCGCTCGCGTAGCCGAAGTCGTAGCTCTTGAAGCCCGCCTCGTACATCAGGTACGGCAGGATCGCGGTGTCCGTGCCCGGGCCGCCCTGGGTCAGGATCAGGACGGTCTCGAAGTACGTGAGCGAGCCGACGATCATCAGCACGCTGGACGTGGTCGCCGTGTTGCGCAGCTGGGGCAGGGTGATCGAGAAGAACTGGCGGTAGCGGCCGGCGCCGTCGATGGCCGCGGCCTGGTAGAGGACCTCGGGGATCTGCCGTGCCCCGCCCTGGTAGATCAGGGTGTGGAAGGGGATGAACTGCCAGCCGCCGACGAAGACGATCGCGAGGAAGGCGCCGGACGTCGAGCCGAACGTGTCCGCGTGGATGATCCCGAAGTTCGGGTCGAGCAGGGAGTAGAACAGCAGCGCGATCGCCGTCGAGGACAGCAGGAACGGCGTGAAGAAGATCGCCGACAGCACCGCCCGGTTGCGCTGGTGGCCCGCCGCCCAGACGCCCAGCAGCAGCGAGATCACCGTCTGGAAGGTCCAGCTGACGACGGTGAGCAGCACGGTCACCGTCAGGGACTGGGTCAGCCGCGGATCGTGCAGGAGTTTCTGCCAGTTGGCCAGACCCGTGGGTTCGGGGTCGCCCAGGCCGTTCCACTTGGTGAAGGACAGGTAGAAGGCCAGCGCCAGCGGGGCGATCGCGAAGAAACCGAAGAACAGAACACCGGGCAGGGCCCAGGCGGCGTGCGGGCGACCGGCCCGCACGCCTCTCCCGGGCCTGCCCTTCGTCCCGGTGGAGACCGTCGAGCTCACTTCAGCCCCTGGAGCGCGGACACGAACTGGCTCGGGCTCGACTTGCCCACGAACAGCTTGTTGATCTCGGTCAGCATCGGCGTCGAGATGTTCGGGTCGACCGCCTGGTCCCAGCTCAGGGTGAAGGCGGGCGCCTGCTGCACCATCTCGTACTGGAACTTGGCGAACTCGGGGTTGGGGGAGGCGTCCAGCAGCGTGGCCGCGTTGGACGTGGTCGGGATGTCGCCGTTGGCGATCAGCTCCTTGGCGTACTGCTCGGAGGCGCACGTCCGCAGGAAGGCGATCGCCGCGTCCTTGTTGGACGTACGGGAGTTCACCGACCAGTAGTTGGTGGGGTTGCCGACGACGTTGCGGATGTCGCCGGCGCCGCCCTCGTACTTCGGGAACGCGAACCAGCCCAGGTTCTTCTTGGCGAAGTCCGGGAACACACCGAGCTGCGTGGAGTACTCCCACGAGCCCATCAGGTGCATGGCCGCCTTGCCCTTGGCGAAGAGCGCCGGCGCGCCCTTGTCGTTGTACGCCACCGAGTTGTAGCCCTTGCCGAAGGCGCCGTCGTCGATGAGCTGCTTGACCGTCTCGGCGGCCTTGAGGACGGCCGGGTCGCCCCAGCCGGCGGAGTCGCCGTTCTTGATCTTCTCGAAGACGTCGGGGCCGCCGATGCGGTCGACCAGGTACTCCAGCCACATCAGTTCCGGCCAGATGTCGGCGCCGCCGAGCGCGAACGGGGTGATGTTCGCCTTCTTCAGCTTGGCGTTGATGTCGAGCAGCTGGTCCCAGGTGGTGGGCGGCTGGAGCTTGTGCTCGGCGAAGACGGCCTTGTTGTAGAAGACCATCACCGGCTGCATGCCGCGCATCGGTATGCCGTAGTTGCGGCCGCTGAGGGCGCCGGCCGCGAGCACGGAGGGCAGGAAGCCGTCCTTGAGGACCGAGTCGGACTCGATGGTGTCGGTGAGGTCGATCAGCTGGCCGGCGTCCTTGTACGCCTTGATGGAGCCGCCGCCCCAGTTGAAGAAGATGTCCGGGGCGTGGGGCGAGCCCATCGCCGTGCGCAGCTTGGCCGGGTAGTCGGAGGCCGGCACCTTCTCCAGCTTGATCTTGCCCTTCGCCTTCTTGGCCTCGGCCGAGGCGTTGAACCGGTTGACGGCCGCGGCCTGCACCTTCACCGCGTCGTCGCCGTACACGATCGCCGTGAGCGTGCCGCCCGAGCTGCCGGAGCCGCTGCCGGAACCGCAGGCGGTGAGGCCTGCGGCGGAGATGAGGGTGGTGGCGCCGGCGCCGAGAAACCAGCGCCTGCTGTAGGACTCCATGTGACGGCACCTCTCACGAATGTCGTGTTCCGATTGTTCGTCTGGCCGAACTGTTCGAGTGGCCGAATGTTTCGTATGGCACTTCGAATGTTCCGGGAACCTAAGGCGGTCGAGGGGGTTCGTCAAGAGGTCGCGCAGAGATACGATCGCCGCCATGAAGCCGACGAAGACCGCAGGAACGCAGACCGCCACGCTCGCCGAGATCGCCCGCGAGGCCGGTGTGTCGGCTCCGACTGTTTCGAAGGTTCTCAACGGTCGTGCCGACGTCGCTCCGACCACCCGCTCCCGGGTCGAGGAGCTGCTGCGGGCTCACGGCTACCGGCGCAGGCGCGCCGAGGCGACCCGCTCGCCGCTGATCGACCTGGTCTTCCACGAGCTGGAGAGCGCCTGGGCGATGGAGGTCATCCGGGGCGTGGAGAACGTGGCACGGGACGCGGGGCTGAGCGTCGTGCTCTCGGAGAGCGCGGGCCGGCTCACTCCCGGGCGGACCTGGGCCGACCAGGTCGCCGCCCGTCGTCCGCACGGCGTGATCCTGGTGCTGTCCGGGCTCGACGAGTCCCAGCGGGCGCTGCTGACCAGCCGCTCCATCCCGTTCGTGGTGATGGACCCGGCCGGCGACCCGGGCGCCGACGTGCCCTCGATCGGCGCCACCAACTGGCAGGGCGGGCTGGCCGCCACCCGGCACCTGGTGGAGCTCGGGCACACCCGTATCGGCGCGATCAGCGGGCCGTCCCGGATGATGTGCAGCCGCGCCCGGGTCGACGGCTACCGGGCCGCGCTGGAGACGGCCGGGCTGCCGGTGGACCCGTCGCTGATCGTGACCGGCGACTTCCACCACGAGGCCGGCTACCGGCTGGGCCTGAAGCTGCTGCGCCGCGAGGACCGGCCGACCGCCGTCTTCGCGGGCAACGACCTCCAGGCGCTCGGGGTGTACGAGGCGGCGCGCGAGCTGGGGCTGCGCATCCCGGAGGACCTGAGCGTGGTCGGCTTCGACGACCTGCCGGTGGCGCGCTGGGTGGGGCCGCCGCTGACGACCGTGCGCCAGCCGCTGACGGAGATGGCGGAGGCGGCGGCGAAGTTGGTGCTGGACCTCGGGCGCGAGGAGGAGTCGCCGGTGGCGACCCGGGTGGAGCTGGCCACGAGCCTGGTGGTGCGCAGCAGTACGGCGGCGCCGGCGGGGTGAGAGCGGGGCGGGACCGGGGTGCCGAGGCGTGTCGAAACTTTCGGAGACGAGATTTTCCGAAGAAAAGCCTTTTGCTGTCCTCCCCCTGACGAACTCTTCGTGAATCGGTCGTATGTTCCTCTCTGTGAGGGGACACAACAGGGGACATGACAGGAAACACGGCGGGGGACAGGACGGGGGACACGAC
>NZ_POTZ01000051.1 GCF_003236365.1 Streptomyces sp. NTH33 | reverse complement strand
AGACAGCACAGATGGCGTCCCTTGTTGTGGTGTAGCCGATCAATTGGGGGGCGTGCACCCCGGCGCACGCCCCCCAATTGATCGGCTACACCACAACAAGGGACGCCATCTGTGTGTGAGGGGTGGGGATCGAGCCGCAGCCCTGCGAAGACCCTCCGCAATCGCCTCGGCATCGGCGCGGCCCGCTCAAGAACCCTGGCATCCGTAATCCGCGCAGAACGCAACGACCACTCCCGGTATGTCGTGGAACAGACCTTCGCCCTGCTCCACCAGTTCAAGCGCCTCGCGGTCCGCTGGGAGCGCCGTACCGAACTCCACGATGCCTTCGTCTCCCCAGCCTGCAGCCTGATCTGCTGGAGACGCCTCAAGAAGACCCGATCATGATCGTGTTACGAGCTCTATGCCGAGGAACGCACTCTCCTCAAGCGGCAGTGATAACCGGTGAATTGGCACTGGACCGACAGCACGGCTCCCCTGCACCGCCTCTGATCGCGTAACGCGGCCGAGCTCGCGTCGTGAGACGGGCGCCCTAGCTCGTGTTGCCCTGGCCACGTCATGGAGGTCTCACACAGCTTCTTCAGCCGAGCCACTTGCCTTACGTGCCTGGCAAGACGAGACGCAGCATGACCTGCGCAAAACCCCTTTCCACCCCTGGATAACAGCCGAGCGCGACGCCTTCGGCCGGCCCGTCCGCGCCACCGCCCCCAGCGGCGCGACCACCCTCCTGGAGTGGCTGCCCCAGGGCCGACTCGCCCGGCGCGTGGCCCCGGACGGCGCCGAGGAGCGCTGGACCTGGGACGCGGAGGGCAACTGCACGTCGCACACCGGCGCCACCGGCGCCGTCACCCGCTTCGAGTACACGCACTTCGACCTGCTCGCCGCCCGCACCGGCGCGGACGGCGCCCGGTACTCGATCGCCTACGACACCGAGCTGCGCCTCACCGAAGTCCTCAACCCGCAAGGACTGAGCTGGAGTTACGCCTACGACGCGGCCGGCAACCTGGTCTCCGAGTCCGACTTCGACGGACGCACGGTCACGTACGAGTCCGACTTCGACGGACGCACGGTCACGTACGAGTACGACCCGATGGGCCGACCCGTCGCTCGCACCACGCCGCTCGGCGCCCGGATCACCAGCGAGTACGACCGGATGGGCCGCGTCACCGCGAAGGACGTGGCGGGCCGGCGCACCCACTACACCTACGACGCGGCCGGCCGCGTCGGCTCGCTGATCTCACCCACCTCCACGCTGGCCCTGGAGCGTGACGTGGTCGGCCGGGTCGTCGCCGAGACCGTCGACGGGCGCACCACCCGGTTCGCCTACGACGCCGCGGGACGCCGCACCACCCGCACCACACCCACCGGCGCCGTGACGCGGTCCGCCTATGACGCGGTGGGCAACCGCACGGCGCTGCTCAGTGACGGCCACGCCCTGACCTTCACCCACGACGCGTGGGGCAAGGAGCTGACCCGCAGCTTCGGGCCCGCCCAGGCACCGGTCACCCTCACCTCGGGGTGGAACGACATGGGCCGGCTGACCTCGCAGCTGCTGACCGCCGGCGGCCGGACCCTGCGCGCCCGTGCCTACGACTACCGGGCCGACGGCTGCCTGGAGCGGATCTGCGACGAGCTGCGCGGCACGAGCCGCGGCTTCGGCCTCGACCCGGTCGGCCGCCCCCTGCGCGTCACGGCCGAGAACTGGCCGGAGTCGTACGCGTACGACAGCGCCGGCAACGAGACCAGTGCCGAGTGGCCCGATCAGGCCGCGCGCACGGAGAGCCGCGGGGAGCGCACCTACGAGGGCACCCGGGTTCTGACCGCCGGGCGGATCCGCTACGAGTACGACGCCGCGGGGCGCACCACCCTGCGCCGGAAGACGCGGCTGTCGAAGAAACCGGACACCTGGCGCTACACCTGGGACGAGGAGAACCGACTCGTCGCCTGCGTCACCCCCGACGGCACCCGGTGGACGTACTCCTACGACCCCCTGGGGCGGCGCACGGCCAAGCACCGCATGGCCGACGACGGGCGCACCGTCGTGCGGTCCGTCCACTTCACCTGGGACGGCACCCGGCTGGCCGAGCAGACGGACACGGCCCACCACATCACCACCACCTGGGACTACGAGGGCCACCGTCCGCTGACCCAGCTCGAGCGCCGCATCCGCCCCGGGCAGGAGCCGCAGGACGAGGTCGACGCACGCTTCTTCGCGATCGTCACGGATCTGGTGGGCGCACCCAGCGAACTCGTCGACGAACAGGGCGCGATCGCCTGGCGCGGCCGATCCACCGTCTGGGGCGCCACGGGCTGGAACCGGGACGCGGCGGCGTACACCCCGCTGCGCCTGCCCGGCCGGTACGACGACGCCGAGACCGGCTTCCACTACAACTACCAGCGCCACTACGACCCCCACACCGCGCGCTACGCCAGCCCCGATCCGCTCGGCCTGGGACCGGCGCCCAACCCGGTCGCCTACGTCACCAACCCGCACACCCGGATGGACCCCGAGGGCCTGATCGCCAAGGGGTGCACGGAGAAAGGCGGCTGGTACAGCGGCCTGAAACCCGCGAACCTCCTGGACGGCAACAAAAATCGCGTCAACCCCGTCGCCCAGGAGATCAACCACATCCCCGCGAAGGCGTCCTACTCCCACCTGGACGTGCCCGGGTTCCGGACGAACAAGAACGGCGGCGGCGTCGGCATGGGTCCCGCGATCCGCATGGACTACGAGGACCACCGGGAGCTGCCGAGCACGGGCTCCAGCAAGGAGAGCGAGGAATGGCGAGCCAGACAGCGGCAGCTGATCGACGCCGGGCCCTGGGACGAGGCCATGAAGATGGACATCGACGAGATCCGCGAGTTGTACGACGACAAGTACGACACGCACATCAAGGACATGGTCGACAGCCTGAAGAACAACAAGAAGTTCCAGCCATGCTGGGGGAGAAGGGCTGGACGCTGAACTACGACATCCTGAAATGACGACGTCATGAAGGAGTGAGGGACTGGCGATGGACCTGGTACTCGACCCGCCGCGCGGAGTCGCGCCGGTCCTGCTGGGCATGACGCTCGACGAGGCGCTCGCCGCGGTGCCCGACTGGGGCGAGCCCCGCGTGCTGCGGCGCCCGGGCCGGAACTCGGCGAAGGCGTCCTGGACCCTCGACCACGTCGGCGTACAGGCCCTGGCCGAGGGCGGGACCCAGGTCACCGCGATCGAGCTGTGGTGGCCGGGTGAGGGCCGCACGTCCAGCACGCGCGTTCTGCTCGCGGGGGACGAGGTGTTCACCACTCCCGCCGAGGACCTCTTCCGGCGCGCGGCCGAGCGGGGCTGGGCGGTCGATACCTCGCAGCCCGAGTATCCGGTGATCCCCGGGGTCTCGCTGGGCTTCACCCGGCAGACCTCACAGGAGGTCGAGCGGGACGTCGACGGCCTGCCGAGGTACGTCGCCTCGGTCCTGGTGGCCGGCAAGAACTACTAAGACTACCGCTACCAGGACCGCGGTTGACCGCGACTCAGGACTTGTGGGACGTCGTCCCGTCCTCGCCCGCCGCACCCCGATGCCGCACGAACGCGGCCGGGGTGCGGCGCTGTTGTTCCTCGCGGAGTGTCTGTTGTTCGAGAACCTGGCGGTCGCCGCTCGGCGTTCCTCTCCACTCCACTCACGTCGTGCGTCGACCCGGTCGACCCGCTGGACCTCTGGGCGGAACGTGACCTGGCGTCAGCTGATGGCGCTGCCCGCGACCCACTCGTTCCACGGCATGTTCCAGTCGCTGAGGCCGTTGTCCGGGGCCAGCTTGGTCTTGTCGTCGGAGTTCTTGACGATCACGACGTCACCGATCATCGAGTGGTCGAAGAACCACGCGGCGGGCTGCTCGCCGTCGCCGCCGCCCTTGACGTCCTTCAGGCCCACGCAGCCGTGGCTGGTGTTGACCTTGCCGAAGACCGGGTCGGCACTCCAGTAGTTGCCGTGGATGAACGTGCCCGAGGCGGACAGGCGCATGGCGTGCGGTACGTCCTCGATGTCGTACGCGGGCTTGCCGTCCTCCTTCGTGAGGCCGACGGTCGCGCCGTTCATGCGGATCTGCCGGAACTTCTCGGAGATGACCATCTGACCGTTGTACGTCGGGTGCTCGGGGCTGCCGGACGAGATCGGGATGGTCTTGATCGTCTTGCCGTCCCGTACGACGGTCATCTGCTTCGTCCTGGCGTCGACCGTGCTGATCTGGCTCCGGCCGATCTTGAACGTGACCGTCTTCTGGTTGCCGTGGGGGTCGAGCTTGACGGTGACGGTGGAGCCGGGCTTCCAGTAGTTCTCGGGGCGGAAGTCCAGGCGGTGGTCGTTGAACCAGTGACCGACGACCCGCTGGCCGCTGCTGGAGCTGACCTGGATCTTCGACTCCACGGCGGCCTTGTTGCCGATCGCCTTGTCGAACTCGACCGTCACCGGCATGCCCACGCCGACGGTCGAACCGTCCTCGGGGGAGAGGTGTCCGATGAAGTCGCCGGCCGGGGAGACCGTGGTGATCGTGGCGTTCCCGGTGACGGAGCGGCCCTGGGCATCCTCGGCGTCTGCGGCGACCTGGTACTTGGTGGCCCGCTCCAGCCGGCCGTCCGGCTTCCAGGACGTGCCGTCCGCGGACAGGGTGCCCGGAATCTCGGCACCGGTCGCGACGGCGGTCATGGTCACCTTGGTGAGCTTCCCGTTACTGACGGTGACCTTGACGGGGTCGCTGATCCCGACGTTGCGGGCACCTTGCTTGGGCGTGATCTTTATTCGGGCGTCGGAAGCGTCCTGGGCGGCCGGCTGATCCACCCGCGCCTGCGTTTTCGGGTGGTTCCCGGCGTCGTTGCCGCTGGTGGCAGCGTTACTGGTGCCGCCGAGGGCCGTAAGTGCGAGTACGCCGCCGAGTACGCCGGCCGCAGCCACCAGCCTGACGTTTCGTTTACGTTCCGTGATCAAACGCTTCTCCCATGTCGCTGGTCTCTGAATCTCTGAAGCTGGTTGCCCGAGGAGCGCAACCAGCTCCAGAACCACTTATAGGCATCCATCCGTCCCGAAATGGGCAAACTGTGGCGAAGACCACCCGTCGTCGAGCGCGTCACCGAGGCCCCGCTCGAAGGCCGGACGGCGCGCAGCCGTCCGCTCTCGCCGCCCGGTGCCGGCCATGACGGGGGCACCCACTCTTCGACGTGGTAGTCGGCTGGTTCCTGTGAGCGTCAGAATCCCTCGTAGTCCGGCAGGCGCGGACTGCTGCGCGGCGTCGTAGGGCGGGCGACAGGCCCAGTAGGCCTCGGCGAAGGTGTCGGCGGATGCGTTGCACCGGGCGGTCGTCTCCGCCATGGCCGGGGCGTCGGTGGAGGGTGATGACCCCGAAGAGGTCGAACAGCACGATGCGTCGGCCGGTGGACACGGTGGTGTTCCTGCTCCCAGCGGTTTCGGTTTCAGAGAGCGGGGGTCAGGGCGCGGACGAGCGGGCGGGAGGACGCCAGGGCGCCGGGGCCGGCGGGTTCGTCCGGCAGCCGGGGTGGGCGGGGAGCCTGTGCGGCACGGGGTCAGGCCGTGCCGCACAGGCGGTCAGGAGCCGCTGTGTGCCATCTCCTGTGTGCGGCCGGATCCGGTGCGCAGGACTCCGGCGGTCGCCGCGGTGACGGCGCACAGCAGGGTCAGCAGCAGGAAAGTGTGGTTCAGTGCCACGAGATGGGTCATCCAGCCGATGACGGCGGGGCCTGCGAGCATGCCGAGGTAGCCGAGCCCGGCGACGCGGGAGACGTTGGCGCCGGCGGCGGAGGGGTCGGCGTGTCCGGCGGCGCTGAACAACTGGGGGACGCAGCCCGACAGTCCCAGGCCGAACAGCGCCCAGCCCACGAACGCGGCCCATATCCAGGGGGAGACGGCCGCGATCGTGATTCCGACGGCGGCCGTGGCGGAGCCGTAGCGCAGGATGGCCATGGGCCCGAACCGGGCGGAGAGGGGGTCGGCGAGCAGCCGGCCGAGCGTCATCATCGCCGCGAAGGTGCCGTACCCGAAGGCGGCGGTGCTCGCCGGTGCGCCGAGGATGTCCTTCAGGTGCAGTGCGCTCCAGTCGTTGGCGGCTCCCTCGCACAGCATGGCCATGAGAGCCAGGGCGGCGAGGATCCAGATGCGCCCGGGGGTGCCGCGTCGCTTCGCGACCGGTGCCTGCTCACCCTCCGCAGCGCTGGCGGCGGCAGCCGTCGGCGCGGTCGGCAGCAGACCGCGTGCCGCCACAAGCGCGGTCATGACGCCCACGGCTCCCAAGGCGCCCAAAGTCGCAGCCGGACTCGTGCCGGTGCTCGCGGCACCCGCTGCGACGAGCGCGGCGACGACGCCGCCGACGGAGAACGTGGCGTGGAACGCCGACATGACGGGCCGCTCGTACGCCTTCTCCACGTGCACGGCGTGGGCGTTCATGCTCACGTCCAGGCAGCCGTTGCCGAAGCCGAAGACCAGCAGCGCGCCTGCCAGCGTCCATGGATCCCGGGAGAGGCCGGGCAGCACCAGGGTCGCACCGCACAGAACGCCGGCGG
Source organism: Streptomyces sp. NTH33 (assembly GCF_003236365.1). GTDB lineage: Bacteria > Actinomycetota > Actinomycetes > Streptomycetales > Streptomycetaceae > Streptomyces. The sequence goes on along the minus strand of NZ_POTZ01000051.1, from coordinate 19,431 downwards.
CGGGGACCACGACACGCGCCCCGAGGCGGTCGGTCAGACTCCCGGCCGCCTGCATACCGATGAAGGCCCCGAGCCCCAGCAGCACCAGGAGGCCCCCCAGCGTCGCGTGGCTGATGCCCACGCGCTCCTCGATGGCGGGGATGTGCACCACCCACGCTCCCATCAGGGTGCCGCAGAGGATGAAGTACACGAAGGTCGCCACACGGGCGGCTCGAAACGAACGTTCCATGTCGGCCACCATAAAGAACAACTTTGATGTTTGAACAGCCGCACTCTGAACAACTTGTGTGTTCATTTCGAGTGTTGTTCAATCGCGACATGAGCAACGCAGGCCGGCACAGGCTGATCGCGCAGGCCGTCAAGGAGTCGGGCAGTGTCACGGTCCAGGAACTCGCCGAGCTGACCGGCGCCTCGGAGATGACCATCCGGCGCGACCTCGACACACTGGCCGCGCAGGGCGTCCTCGAACGCGTCCGCGGTGGGGCACGCACCCTGCTGCTCAGGGGCGAGGAGCCGCCCTTCGCGCTGCGCGCCCACGAGGCCGTCGACGTCAAGCGCAGGATCGCGGCCGAGGTGTCCTCGCTCATCGCCGACGGCGAGACCGTCCTGTTGGACAGCGGCACCACCTGCCTGGAGGTCGCCCGCCTGCTGCGCGGGCGGCCGGTCACCGTGATGCCCCTGTCACTGCAGGCCATCCACGTCCTCGGCGAGACTCCGGGGCCGGCCACGCTGATGGTGCCCGGCGGACGGCCCCGCGCCGCCGAAGGGGCCCTGACCGGTCCCCTCACGCTCGCCTCCCTGTCGGCACTGCGCTTCGACACCGCGGTCGTCAGCTGCTGCGGCCTGAGCGCGGCCGAGGGTCTGACCGCGTACGACCTCGACGACGCGGCGGTGAAGAAGGCGGGCATCTCCTCCGCACGCCGCATCATCGTCGCCGCGGACGGCAGCAAGCTCGGCCGCACCGCCTACGCCTACGTCGGCCCCACCACGCTCCTGCACACCCTCGTCACCGACGCCACGGCGCCCGCCGACGAGGTGGCCGCGCTCGAAGACGCCGGCACCGTCGTCAGGACCGCCTGACGAGTCCGCCGCGCGGGGCGCACCGCACCGCGAACCAAGGAGGGGCCGCCCATCATGACCACCACCATCAGCCAGGACGCCCACGCCGTACTGCTGCCCGCGCTCGACGGGTTCACCGTCCCCGCCTCCCTGGCCTCACTGCTCGCCTCCGGCACCCGCTCCGTGATCATGGCCGAATCACGCGCCGAGTACGTCGCCCGTGCCATGACCGAGCAGCGGCAGGCCACCGAGACGCCGCAGCAGTTCGCCGACTTCACCGCACGCCTGCGCGCCCTCGCGGACCTTGGGGTGCGGATGCGCCAAGAGCAGCACGAAAACTGCCATGTCATCGACACGCAGGCGCCCCAGAGCCCATCCGGTCCTGTGAGCCACTTCGGGCGAAGAGGCCGAGGCGACGGCCGCGGCCAGCGGGGCGAGCGCGGGCTCGCCGATCCGGCACAGCACGTCCGCGGAGACGGTCCAGTCGACGGGCGACTGTTCGTCGCACAGCACCTCCAGAACCGTCGCCACCGCCTCGGCACCTCGTTCCACGAGGGTGTCGCGGGCCGTCCGGCCCTCTTCCCAGCGACCGGTGAGCTCGTCCACCAGCAGTTCCCTGTCCATGGCGGCACCGTGGGCGACGCCACTGACATGGCCAGGGGTACGCACAACCCCGCCCATGGGGCGGAACATCTTCCAGAGGCCGACGCGCAGTGAGCGGCGGCGGCCAGTCCCGAGCGGCAGTTCGCCTGGGGCGAAAGAGCCGTACCACCCACGAAATGTGTACGTACGATCACGCAGCGTACGGGGCTTCCTCCTGGTGTGCGCCCCCGCGCGCCCCTCACGGTGGCCCTCATGAACGTGAGCACGCCCCACACATCCACCGCCGTCAGCACATTCGCGCAGCAACTGTCCTCCACCCGTCGCGGCGCCCGGCTCGCCCGGCTGCTCGCGGCAGCGGAATTGCAGACCTGGCAGGTGTCACCGTCCGTGGTCGAGCGCGCGGAGCAGATCGTGGCGGAGCTGAGCGCCAACGCGGCGCTGCACGGCCGGGTCCAGGGCCGCGACTTCCGCCTGGCGCTCCGCCTCGACCCGGCGGCCGGCCTGCTGCGGATCGAGGTGACCGACGCGCGCGGGGACCGGCTCCCCTGCGCCGGTACGGACTTCACCACGCCCCCGGACGCGGAATCGGACCGCGGTCTGATCCTGGTCACCGCACTGGCCGACCGCTGGGGCACGGAGCCGTATCCGCCTGGCGGCAAGACCGTCTGGGCCGAGTGCGGGTTGTGAGCGCGGACGGTGTGGCGACCAGGAAATACACGGCCCCCTCCCCGAGGAGCTGGCAGGAGCCATCCGCGCCGAGGCGGGCCCTGGCGGTTTCAGCCGCTACGTCACGCACGCCATGGAGCGCCAGTGGGACCAGGATCGGCTCGGAGAAGCGGTTGGCTGGTGGGAGAAGGAGTACGGCCAGTCACCGAGGCCGAGTTGGCCGAGGCCGAGCGCCGGGAGATCGAGCGTCGGCACGCCGAACTGGCCCGTGCCCGGCAGCAGGTGACTGCCGGAGAAGCGGTCGAGTCGACGTCTAAGTGGCAGGGGAAGGACGTGGTATGAGCAGGGAAAACGCCTACCTGCTGGGCTGCGAGGGCCTCCCACGGTGGGTACGCGGCGAACAACGGAGGACTGGCGGATCACGGACGCCCACCGGATCGGCGTCCGCGTGATGAGCACCCCAATGGCCTTGAGCGGTGGTTCAGGCCGAGACCGGCTCCCATCGGTAGTCGCCGGCGACCTCGCCGTAGGGCCGCAGCAGCGGCTCCAACTCCGTCCGCACCAGGTCGGCATCGTCCGGAGGCAGGGTCAGTGATGCCCGACGCATGCGGACGCTCCAGGTCGCCGGATCGGGGAACACCGACAGTTGCGGCACGAGATCGCGCAGAACGAGTCCGTCACGGAATCGCGCCAAACCGGACAGCCTGAGTCGGCAGCCTTTGGTGAAAGACCGCTCGCCGAAGACGATCGGCTCGTTCAGGAGCCGAACCGGACTGGCGATCGTGGCCCGGCCGACGACACGTCCCAAGTCACGCGTCGGATTCCGAAAGCATCCCCGGGTGGTGTAGAGGAAGACCTCGTCGCCCTCTTCCAGCGCTTGAGCCGCCTTGACACGCCCCGCCGGGAACGCCATCCGCTGCTCAGTCACCACCCAGCTCAGGGCGGCTCGGTCCCCAATGATCAGCAGGTGTGTGAACGGCATGCCGATCACGATAGCCGGGCACCGGCCGCTCGGCGCACCGTCGGCCCGGTACCTGTCCGTCGCTGTTGCCAGGCCTGTTCGAAGCGCTGGAGGACGCGCCCTCGGCATGTGGCAGCGTCAACGCCGTACCAGGACCGTGCGCTCCAGGGCAAGCGTTGCATTTCACCTCGCCGAATTCGGACCTCGTCCGCCCTGCATCCAGGCAATGACGTCGAAGACTCTCAGGGCGCCGATGTCCTCGCCGATACCCGCCTCGGCGCGGAGGTGGAGCAACTGGTTCCGGAAGGCGCCATCGTTCGCTCGCAGAGCGGCCGCCAACGCGGCCCAGAAGGAATGGTCGACGTTCGGCCGATCGAAGAGCTGCTTGACGCGGATGTCGTAGATCGGGATCAGGTGGGGACGCTTGCGGGCCAGCAGCTTGCCGGCGATGACCGGCCCGCTGCCGTCGGGTTTGTTCGGATACTTGTCGCCGTTTGCCAGACGTTCCCACAGCTCCCACGCCGGTCCCCCCGGGGCTATCAGCTTGTCGCTGGCGGGATCCTCCAAGCGCGCATCGCGCGGAATCTGCGACAGCAGGCTCGACCAATGCCCATCGCGGTCCATCAGCAGATCGAGCGCTCCGTGCGGGCTCAGGGAAACGCTGAGTGTGGTGATGGCTACCACGTCGGTGCTGTCGAATCGGTTGGCAACCGGTTCGATGTCCCCACCTCCCCCCAGACGCTCGAAGTGCGCGCCCGAGTAGAACAAGTCACCCCGCGAACGGCGGCGGGTGAAGTACTCCACGAGCAGGCGAACAACCTCCTCGTCGTTCCAGTAGATCTCGGGAATCTTCAGCCCGATCACTGTCCCCCCAGCAGTTGCGCCGATCTTCCCGCCGTACAGTACGCCTGTGCGCCTCATGAACACCTGACATCAGGCGTGGGAACTTCTGCACCAGGCTCGACGTGGACCGAGACCCGGCGCAGCCGCAAGGTCTTCCCAGGCACTCCGCCCCGGCCGTTGCCCTGTGGAGGAACCCGACCGGGCCTTTGTCGGCGGGTGGCTCTACCGTGGTCAGTGGATCACGTGTGTGGGGAGGGGCCAGTGCCAGTCGAAGAAAGCGGGAAGTACCCAGAGTTCTATCTGCGTCTGCCGAACGGCGGGCCAATGGCCCAGGGACGCCCGGCGGATGAGCTGGGGCCGAACGGCAGTCGAAAGTTCGTCGTTCCCGCGGGCCAGCCCGTACGGCCTGATGTCGTGCCGTCGTTCCCCACCCGCGTGGCCGCTGCCCACATCCAGCGGGAGGAGCTGATCCGGCAGGAGCGGATCAAGCTGTCCGAAAAGTGGCCCGGCTGGCTGGAGACAGCCGAAGAGATCACATTCGACTCCTCCTCCAGGGCCGCAGCGGTGTTGAAAGGCCACAGTGCCAACGGCTGGATCAATTGGAAGACGGAGGACGGCCGTCCTCTTGGCGACTTCATGCCCGGTGTGTGGCCGGGCCCCAACCGCCCCTGGCTGGTCCGCGGCTCGAACGTAAGCGGACTCGATTTGGTGCAGCGGATGTGGCTGCCGGAGGGACGCGTCACACTCGCCGCCTCCCGGCTGCGCCAGGGTGTGGAGCAGGGCATCAGCAAGGACCAGCTGCGTGTCCTGGTCCAAGAGGATTACGAGTCCACCGCCACGTACAGCCAGAAGCAGCAACTCACCGAGGAGCTGCACGCGTTCTTGTCCCGTATGAAGCCCGGTGACACGGTCTGCACCATCTCCGCTGGTCGACTGTATGTGGGTGAGATCACCGGCGGGGCGGAGCAGACCGAATCCGAGGACGGGCGGTCCAATCTGCACCGGCCCGCGGAATGGCAGTCGGACGGCTACCCGTACGAAGATCTGCCGGAAGAGCTGCAGCAGAAGCTGTCCATCCAGCACGACGTCGTCGACCTCACGTCCGTACAGGCTCATATCGAGGGTCTCGGCCTCACCGACCAGGAGCTGGCGGCCGAGGCGGAGGCGATGAAGCGAGACCCGAGCGTGGAGATCCCAGCGCTCGCTGTCCGCCGTGAGCTCGAGTTGCCCGAGCCGACGGACGGGCTGGCCGCTGAACTTCTCGTGCACGACGTGGGCTGGCTGCACGAGGTGCGCGATCTGCTGTGGGACGAACGGCAGTTGGTGCTGTACGGGCCGCCCGGCACCGGCAAGACGTATCTCGCCCTCAAGCTCGCCGAGTTCCTCGGCGGTGGGCCCGAGCAGGTCAAGTTGGTGCAGTTCCATCCGTCGTACGCCTACGAGGACTTCTTCGAGGGGTTCCGGCCCCAGGAGGACGCCGAGACCCGTGAGGTCGCCTTCCGGCTCACCGCCGGCCCGCTGCGCGAGCTCGCCGATCTCGCCTCCCGGGAGGGCAACCGGCACATCCCGCACTTCCTGATCATCGACGAGATCAACCGCGCCAATCTGGCGAAGGTCTTCGGCGAGCTGTACTTCCTGCTGGAGTACCGCAACAAGTCGGTGCGGCTGACGTACTCGGGCGACGACTTCGCGCTGCCGCCGAACCTGTTCGTCATCGGCACGATGAACACCGCCGACCGGTCGATCGCGCTCGTCGACGCGGCCATGCGGCGGCGGTTCGCGTTCGTGGAGCTGTCGCCGCGCACCGAGCCGACGCGCGGGCTGCTACGGCGCTGGCTGGAGAGGGAGGGGAGGGATTCCGAGCCTGTCGATCTGCTCGACGCGCTCAACTCCCGTATCGACGAACCGGACTTCCGCATCGGGCCCTCGTATCTGATGAAGAAGGGTGTGTATCGGGAGGGCGGCCTGGAGCGGACCTGGCGGACGAAGATCCTGCCGCTGCTGGAGGAGCACCACTACGGGGAGGGCGTGGACGTCGAGAAGCGGTACGGGCTGGCCGCGCTGCGGGAGTCGCTGGGGTGACGCGGGTCGTCGAACTCGTCGAGTACGCGCCCGCCGTCAGCCTCGCCCTGCCCGACGGCGTCGGCCGGGCGCTGGCCGCCGGGGATGTCGTCGACGCGGCGCCCGACCCGTACGCGGCCGGCCGCTGGTCGCTGCGGGCGGGCAGCAAGGTCGGCGCGGTCACCGTCACCGGAGCGGGGGTGGACGAGCCGGTCACCGTGCGCGTCATGCCCAAGGTGCCCATCGCCCGGCTCTTCTTCCTGCTCGCCTACAGCCTCGATCCCACCGGCGCGTGGCGCGACGGGGAGGTCGATGTCGCCGAGCACCGGGATCTGCTGCCCTCGCTCGCTCACGCCGTGGAACGGCAGGTCGACCGGGCCCTGCGGCAAGGGCTGCTGCAGGGGTACCGGGCGACGGAGGAGAGCGCCCTCGTCGTCCGCGGCCGGATCCGGGAGGCCGAGCAGATCCGGCGGCGGTTCGGCGCGGCGCTGCCGGTGGAGGTGGCGTACGACGAGTTCACCACCGACATCGCCGAGAACCGCATCCTGCGCACGGCCGTCGAGCGGCTGCTGCGCCTGCCCGGTGTGCCGCGTGACGTGCGGCGCAGGCTGCTGCACCAGCGGGCCCGGCTCGCCGACGTCACCCCCGTCGTACGAGGGCAGCGGCTGCCGGACTGGCGGCCGACCCGGCTCAACTCCCGGTACCACCAAGCCCTGCACCTCGCCCGCGCCGTCCTCGACGGCTCGTCCGCCGAGCACGCGCCCGGCGGGCTGCGCATCGACGGGTTCCTGTTCGACATGAACAAGCTCTTCGAGGACTTCGTGACCGTCGCCCTGCGCGAGGCCCTGCGCGGTTTGGGCCGCACGGTCCGGTTCCAGGACAGCCATCACCTCGACGAGGCCGCCACCGTCCGCATGCGGCCGGACTTCGTGCTGTACGGACCGGACGGCACCCCCTGCGCCGTCGCGGACGCGAAGTACAAGGCGGAGAAGCGGGGCGGTTACCCGGACGCCGACCTGTACCAGATACTGGCGTACTGCACCGTCCTCGGCCTGGACGAGGGGCATCTGGTCTACGCGAAGGGCAGCGCCTCGCACGCCGCCCACCGGGTGCGCCACACGGGCATCCTCATCCACCAGCACGCCCTCGACCTGGACCAGGAACCGGCGGGGCTGCTCGCCGACGTCGGCGAGGTCGCGCGGAGGATGAGGGGTGGCTGAGGGGCCGTGCCCGGCCCGCACCACGCCCGTATGATCAACGGCACAGTGTTCGTCCGGGGTGGGGAGTGCGCGTCGTGCCGCAGCTTGCGTTCGCCAACAGTTTCTGGGAGAGCTACGACGTTCTCGAGAAGCCCGTCAAAGCCGGTGTGCGCAAGGCGATGCAGAAGTTCCAGCAGCTCACCGTGCCGGAGTTGCAGGCGGACAAGGGGCTGCACCTGGAGTTCGTCGAAAAGGCCGCCGACCGCCGTATGCGGACCATCCGCATCAACGACTTCTGGCGGGGTGTCGTCCTGGCCCCGGACGACGGCAGTGATGTGTTCCTGCTGGTCAACGTCGTGCGGCACGATGACGCCTATACCTGGGCGGCCAAGCGGCTGTACACGACGAACTCCGCCACGAGGGCCCTTGAAGTGCGGAACGTGCAGGCGATCGAGCAGCTGACCCCTCAGCTGGAGAAGGCGGCGGCCGTCGCCGACTCCCTGCTGTTCGCCAAGTACTCGGACACGGTGCTGCGTGAGCTCGGCATCGACGAGCAGGTCCTGCGCGCGGTGCGCACGATCATCGACAAACCGCAGCTGGAGGCGTTCGGCACGCTGCTTCCGGAGGACCAGTTCGAGGTGCTGCAGTACCTCGCCGAAGGGTTTTCACCGGAGGACGTGTACCGGGACGTCGTCGCCGTGCGCCGCCCCGTGGACGCGGGCCCCGATCCAGATGAGACCCTCGCCGTGGCCATCGCCAACACCACCAGCCGCATCACCCTGGTCAGCGGCCCCGAGGAACTCGCCGGCATCCTCGAAAAGCCCTTCGCGGCCTGGCGTGTGTTCCTGCACCCCTCTCAGCGCCGCGTCGCCTACCGGGTCTCGTACGGCGGTCCCGTCCAGGTCACGGGCGGGCCGGGCACGGGCAAGACGGTCGCGGCGCTGCATCGCGTCAAGCACCTGCTCACGCGCTCGCCCGACAGCCGGATCCTGCTCACCACGTACACCAACGCCCTGGCCGCGTCGCTCCGTGAGAACCTCGCCCTCCTCCTGGACGGCGACGAGTCGCTGCTCGAGCGCGTCGAGGTGACCACGGTCAACGCCTACGCGCACGGCGTCGTCACCCGCCTCGACGGCAAGGCCCCCTCCCCCATCGGCGACCGGGACGAGCGGCAGCTGTGGCAGCGGGTGGTCAAGAGACTCGGACTGCCGTGGACGGAGCAGTTCCTGGCACAGGAGTACCGGCATGTGATCCTGGCCCAGGACCTGCGCACCCGCGACGCCTACCGCGCGGCCTCCCGGCGGGGTCGCGGCAGCGCGCTGTCCCAGTCGAAGCGCGACCGACTGTGGCCCGCCGTGGAACTGTTCGAGCAGATGCTGCGCGAGCAGAGGGTCACGACCTACCTGAAGGTGTGTGCCCGGGCCGCCGACCTCCTGGCCGCTTCGGCGACCACGCACGATCATGTCGTCGTCGACGAGGCGCAGGACCTGCACCCGGCCCAGTGGCGCGTGCTGCGTGCCGCGGTGGCGCCCGGTAGTGACGACCTGTTCATCACCGGCGATCCGCACCAGCGGATCTACGACTCGCGGGTGTCCCTCGGGTCTCTGGACATCTCCGTCACCGGCCGCACCCACCGGCTGCGCATCAACTACCGCAGTACGGAGGAGATACTGGCCTGGTCGACGGGGATCCTGAGCCCGGTGACGGTCGACGACCTGGGTGGAGAGGGGGCCGACACCCTGGCCGGCTACCGTTCCCTGCTGCACGGCCGCAGACCGCAGGTGAGCGGATACGGCTCCGAGCAGGCGGAGGTGGCCGCGCTCGTGGAGCGGGTGGAGGAGTGGATCGCGCAGGGCATCCGGCCCTCCGAGATCGGCGTGTGCGCCCGCTTCAACGTGCTGCTGGACAAGGCCTACGACAAGCTGACCGCGGCCGGGGTGCCGGTGGCCCGGGTCAAGGACAACCCGGGGCCGGGCGTCGACGGGGTGCGGCTGGCCACCATGCACGCGATGAAGGGGCTGGAGTTCCGCTGCGTGGCCGTCCTGGGAGTGACGGCGAGTGCGGTGCCGTTCGCGCGCGAGGTGACGCCGGCCGACGTGGACGCGCTGCAGCACGACTCCGATCTGCTGCGGGAGCGGTGCCTGTTGTTCGTGGCCTGCACTCGGGCCCGGGAGGCGCTCGCGGTGACGTGGAGCGGGACCGTGAGCCCGTTCGTGCCGACTTGCTGAGGTCGGGGTCTCGTCGGCTCTTGGGCTGCGGGGCGCCGCCGGCGAGGCCGTCACGGGCCGGCTCGGTGGCCTCGCGGCTCAGTTCGGCGACCTTCCTGGCGCACTCCTCGAACTCCTTGAGGGCCGGAACGCCGCGCCGTAGCGGCGCTGCTCGGCGATGTCCATCTGGGGGGACGCGTGCGCCCTTGCCGTCGAGGCGGAGTGGGCGCGCAGACAACGTCGCGTCAGAAGTGCTTGATCGTCTCTCCTTCAGGAGCCCGGTAGCAGCCGGAGGTGACTTCGATGCCAAGGCTCGGGGTGGCGCGCTTGCTGTACGCGACGATCCAAACGCTCATTTTCCGGGAGTCGTTGTCGGCGATGAGGTTGAGATTCCTGTTCGGACTGTTGTCGCGGTACGAATCCTTGATCACCCAGCCGCCCGTACTCAGCTTTTCCTTCAGGTTCTTCATGGCCACGTCGTTGTCGGTACCGGACTCCGGTTCGAAGTTCCACGGGTGGTAGACCTGGAAGTGCGTCTCGGGGTCCTTGCCTGAGCACGCCTTGACACCCGGCCCGGGCTCGGAGGCGGTGCCGGGGACACCGGTGAAGTCGTAGATCTGGCTGGAAACGGCTTTCACCGAGGCGACCGCCTCATCGACCGTGGCGGTGCCCGCATCGGGAATCCCTGAGCCCGCTTCGTCCGGCGTGCCGGCGCTGGTGGCGGGGGGCTTGGTGATGTCGTCGTCCGTCATACCACATCCACTGAGGAGAAGGCCGGCCAGTACGAGGGTGAGCGAGGCGCTGCCCAGGCGACGCCGACGAGAGATGCGGAGCGGTGCGCGGAGCATGCGAGTCCTAGGTGTCGTTCGGCAGGTCGGTGATGGTCCGGTGTGCGACTCTACGAGCCGGCGGGCGTCTGTCACTGGGGAGCGGTGACGTCACGGTACTTGCCGACCACGACCAGCGCCTGGTTCTTCAGCGCCGTCGTACCTCTGTCCCAGTACTGGCTGTGGCCCTCCGCGCCTTTGGTTGCCGTCGGGCCGCTGCCCTCGGCACGCGTGTTCATCTGGTTCGCGCCGAAGGCTTCGTCGCTGGGGATGAGGAACACGCCACCACCGGGTTTCCACTGGCTGCCGCCGTGGCCCCAGCGGCCGATGTCCGGGACGGGGTCTCCGTCTGCTTCCTCGTTCCACACGTGCCCCTTAGGAACATCCATCTCGTCGGCCGAACCGACCTTGACCCCCGGGCTTCCTGCCAGGATCACGTCGTCCGCGTTGAGGTCGCCGGTCTGGGCCGCCGCCCCGATGAGGGTGGTTCCGTAGGAGTGTCCGATGGCCGTGCGGTGCGGATCGCCGTAGCCGGTGTGTGAGGCGTCGAGGCCGTCCATGAACTGCCGGTAGGCCGGCGCTCCGTCGTAGGCGTAGTGCTCGAACGGGGCGTCCTTGACGACGTCCTGCGGAGCGTCGTAGCCGAGCCAGGTGATGGCCGACACGGACGCGTCCCGTTTGGCCTTCTGCGTCTGGCGCCACAGCTCGGTCATCCGGTCGATGTCGCCGCCGATCTTCCCGAGGTTCGACGTGGTACCGGGTACGTACACCGCCTGATGCCGGGCGGTGTCGGGGTTGCCGGTGGCCACGATGGCCCGGCCGTTGCCCTCCGGGCTGAATCCGAGGAGATACACCTCGGGCAGCCCGCCTTCGCCCGTCTGATCGAAGCGGGTCCGGATGGCGTTCATGCCTTTGAGGGACGACTGCAGGTGCCGGTACTCGTCGCCGTACTTCCTGTCCCACTCCATCCATTCGTCGGTGTGCACCTTGGACGGATGTCCACCTGCGGTGATCCACGTCCACTCGTTGGCGGGTGGCTTCGGGATGGAATCGATCCGAAGCTGGTACTCGGCCTGCTTCTCGTCGAGCACGATGCGGTTCGCCTCGTCGCGGGCCTCGGACGGGAGCCCGTCCAGTCTCCCCACCACATCGGGGTGAAGGGACAGATAGGTCTCGCGTTCTTCGGGGCTGAGTCCGTTCCACCAGTCGGAGTTCTCCTGCGGGCTGCCGTCTTTCGGGGGACCGCCGATGGACTCCAGGTAGCCCTTGCCCGCGTCCCGGACCCCGGCCATGTCCGACTGCGCGTCCTTGAGGTCCTGGTGGGACACGGTGAGGTCGTCATCGGCCTTCAACGCCCGGATCTTCGGTTCCCACTTGGCGTCCGCCTCCGTGGCCTCCTTGAGTGCGGTGGCGATACGGTCCGCGAGGGCGAGGGCCTCGGCGTGGTGGGGGTTAGGGTCGAAGCCGGCCGCCTGGCGGCCGACGGCTTGGGCCGTAGGGGCGGTGGCGCTGCCGACGGCGCCGCCTTGGGAAGGCAATTCCACGCTGTTGCGCGGTGGGGCTTCCGGATAGGTGACGCTGCCGTCCGCGTTGACTGTGAACTTCAGCGCTTCCGCGTCGTCGAGTGCGGCCAGGAGCTTCCTGCGGGCGGCGTCCATGTCGTGGGCGAAGCCGTTGAGTGCCGTGCTGACCAGGCCGCATTCGATCTGGGTGTAGTGGAAGTCGGCCGAGAGGTTCTTCAGCTCTCCGAGTGCTGCTTCGAGGGCATGGCCTTGGAGGGACTTGCGCATGCCCGCGGCAACGACGTTGTCGATGTGGTCCTTGGCCGCGTGGGCCATGTCGCTGGCCGCGCGGTAACCGTCAGCCGCCTCCTCGTACTCGGACGGCTTCAGCTTCTTGAGGGTCGCAAGATCCATGGCTGCCCGTTACCGCCCGGCACCCTGGCCGCCGACCGCGGGCGTGTCGGCGTACTTGGCGGCGATGGCGGCGAACGCCGACCTGACGGACTCGTCGGTCGTCAGAAGGTCGCGCCCGACCTTCTCGAGGACTTCTTTGACGCTGCCGCAGCGCTCGTTGACGCTCTTGATGTAGCGGACCCAGGAGTCGTACACGTCCTTCTGGGCTCCGGCGGACAGGCATCCCGACTTGTCACCGAGCCCTTTCTGCCCGTCCTCCAGCTGGTTCAGGGCCTTGCCCACGCCCTTCCTGAGCCCACCGACGCCCTCGCCCGCTTTGTCCCACTCCCGCCGAGTGGATTTCATACCGCCGGTAGCGCTGCTGGTCGACGGGCCGGGTCCGTCGCCGGCCTCGTACTGGTTGAGCCGCATTCGCGTCGTGTGTCGCTGGACAGCGTCCTGCTTCAGCTGTTCCCACTCGTCCCACGCCATGCGTGGTCTCCTCCCTGTGGCCCGGGCGCTGCCCAGGAGTGCGCCGTCCGACTTCCGTCGTGCTCAACAGGGGTGGCGCTACAGACGTTACGGGCGGGTGCACTGCGTGACGAACGAAGCCCGGTGAGGGTCCCGTGAGTTCCACGAGAACCACCGCCCCCTTCACACGCGTCGTGATCTACGGTGCCATCAGTCACCCATGACGCCGTGACGAGGGAGGGGCGGGGCCGTGGAGCAGCCCAGGACGGCATTGGCCGAGCGCATAGCCGAGCAGAGGGCGGGGGTCGGTGATCCGCGGGCGTTGATCGGTGAGATGCGGCGTTCGGTCCTTCTGGTTCCGTCCATCGACGGTCGCCTCTGGAGCGCGCACTCGGGCGGGGTGCGGTGGGTGTGCGCCTTCACGGACGAGACGGCGCTGGCCCGCTTCGCGCTTCACCACGGGCCGGGTGACCGGCCGATGGACTATGCCGCGCTGCTGGGTGCCCGGATCGTGGACGAGGTCGTGCCGGGTCTGGGCGAGCCCGCCGGTCTGGCCGTGGACATCGCCAGCGAGGGCGGGTCGATGTTCTTCCCGCCGATCACGGGGATCGTTCCCGACGGCGTCGCCGTCGACGCCGACGCGGTGGAGGAGGGGCGCGGCCGTGGGCGGTGACGGGACGGACCTGAACTTCGACAAGGCATCGGTCGCGAAGTTCACGAAGGGTGTGGGCGCCACCATCGACGGGCTGGGCGACCTGGGTGGCGCCACCGGTTCGGTGATGGGCAAGGGCTTCGCCGCGCTGTCGATGACCGGGATGGAGGCCGGGCACCACGGCCTGTCGGTCGACTTCGAGGACTTCTGCGAGCGCTGGGAGTGGGGCGTGCGCGCCCTGGTGCGGGACGCCAGCCAGATAGCGAACCGGCTCGGCCTGGCAGCGGGCACCCTGTGGGAGCACGACCGGTACGTCGAGGGCACGTTCAAGGTGGGTGCCAACGCCCTGTTCGGTGGGAGCCCGCACGCCTCCGAGGAGGAGATCGCCCGGCAGGACTGGGGCGACATCTTCACACCGGACTCCCTGAACCCCGACTGGAGCGCCGAGTCGTTCGAGCGGGCCGGTCAGGACATCACGCAGACCTGGAAGGACACCGGCCGCACCGTTCTCACCGAGGGGCAGGGCGGCCGGCAGGCGCAGAGGCTCAACGACGCGTTCGGTGTCTCCGACGAGCAGTGGAACCAGGCGCTGGACGAGACCTTCGGACCGTCGCCGGAGGAGCGCGCCGAGCAGCAACAGCAGGGTGAGTCCGGGGGGAACTGACGGTGGGTATCGGCGACTTCATCAGGGACATCACACCGGACTCGGTGGAGAACGCGGTCGAGGACGGTGTCGAGTGGCTCGGCGACCGGGTCGAAGACGGCGGGAAGTGGGCCGCGGACCGGCTGGACGACGTCGGCTGGGAGTCCGGCGCGGACTGGGTGCGTGAGCAGTCGCGTTCGGTCGCGAACCGGATGGGCGCCGAGGTCGACGAGATGGACCTGGGGCAGAGTGAGGACAAGACCAAGCTGGTCTACGGCAGCCCGGAGAAGATCCGCTCGACCGCCGGGAAACTCCGCGCCTTCCAGACGGCGTTCGACGACGCCGGCGAGGGTTTGAAGGGCCTGGACTCCTCGCAGCTCAAGGGCGAGGCCGCCGAGGCGCTGCGGACGGCGGTGAGCACCCAGCCGCCGAAGTGGTTCACCGGCGCGGACGCGGTCGAGAAGGCGGCCGCCGCGCTGGAGGCGTTCGCCGGCACCGTCACCTGGGCGCAGGGCCAGGCGCAGACGGCGATCGACAAGTGGAAGGAAGGGGTCAAGGCGTCCGAGGAGGCCGCCGAGGCCCACCGCGAGAAGGTCGACACCTACAACAAGGCCGTCGACCGCTACAACGCCCAGCCCGCCGACCAGCGCGACCCCTCCTCGCTCCCGCCGCGTCCCGCAGCGACCTTCGACGACCCGGGCAAGAAGCTGATGCAGGAGGCGCAGGACATCCTCGCCGAGGCCCGCAAGCAGCGGAACACGGCCGCGGAGACCGCGCGCTCCGCGGTCCGCGCCGCCCGCGACATGGCGCCGAAGAAGCCGTCGTACGCCGAGCAGGTGCGCGACGGGTACGAGGAAATGCGGATCATGGGCGACCATGTCGGCGGCGGCATCATCAAGGGCACGGCGGGGCTGCTGAACTTCGTCCGCTCGGTCAACTTCCTGGACCCGTACAACCTCACGCACCCGGCCGAGTACGCCACGAACCTCAACAGCCTGGCCGCGGGCCTGGTGGTGGCCGTCAACGACCCCGTCGGCACCGGCACCCAGATGGTCAAGGACTTCATGAAGGACCCGGCCGAGGGCTTCGGCCGGCTGATCCCCGACCTGGCGCTGACCGTGGCCACCGGCGGAGGCGGCGCCGCCGTGAAGGGCGTGCGCCTCGCCGAGGACGTCGCCGACGTCGCACGGGTCCGCAGACTGGTCGACGACGCCCCCCGCGGCACCCACAACCGACCCGACGGCCACCGCACCACCGACGGAACCGACCCCGTCGACCTCGCCACGGGCCGGATGTTCCTGCCCCAGACCGATGTGGAGATCCCCGGCATCCTGCCGCTGGCCTTCACCCGCCGCACCGAGTCCGGCCTGACGGCCGGCCGCTTCCTGGGACCGTCCTGGACGTCCACCGTCGACGAGCGGCTGGAGATCGACCCGGTCGGCGTCGTCCACGTCACCGCAGACGGCCTGCTGATCACTTATCCGCATCCGGTGCCCGGCGATCCCACCCGGCCGAAGACGGGCGCCTCCCGCGCCCTGCTGGCCCGCGACGGGAACGGCGACTACACGGTCACCGACCTCGACACCGGTCTGGTCCGCCACTTCGCCGCCCCGCCCGGCAGCGAACCCGGCGACGACGGAACCGCCTGGCTGGCGTCCGTCACCGAACGCAACGGCCACACCGTCACCGTCGACCGGGCCGAGGACGGGCTGCCGACGGCCCTGGTCCACTCGGCCGGCCACTGGGTGAAGCTGGCCACAGCCGAGGGCCGGATCACCGCCCTCTTCCTGGCCGGGGTCGGCGAGAACGGCGCCGACCTGCCGCTGATGGCGTACGGCTACCAGGACGGCAATCTCACCACCGTCACCAGACCCTCCGGCGCCACCACCACCTTCGTCTACGACGACCGCCGCCGCGTCACCGCCTGGATCGACTCCAACGACAGCCGCTACGACTACGCCTACGACGACCGCGACCGCGTCATCGCGGAAGGCGGCGAAGCCGGCCACGTCCAGATCACCCTCACCTACACCGAACCCGACCCCGCCACCGGTCACCGCACCACCGCCCTCACCACCGCCGACGGCCACACCACCCGCCACCGGATCGACCACCACTGCCGGGTGATCGCCACCACCGACCCACTCGGCCACACCACCCGCCACACCTACGACACCCACGGCAACCTGCTCACCCGCACCGACCCGCTCGGCCACACCACCTCCTACACCTACGACGAGGAGGGCCGGCTGGTCTGCGCGGTCCGCCCGGACGGCTCGGAACTGCGCGTCGCACGCGGCCCGTTCGGGCTGCCGGTGGAGGTCGTGGGGCCGGACGGCGCCCGCACGACCTACGCGTACGACGAGCGCGGCAACCGAACCGCGGTCACCGACCCGGCCGGGAAGACGACCCGTTCGGCCTACGACGACGCCGGCCGACTCACCTCCGTCACCGACGCCCTGGGGGACACGACCCGTGTGGTGTGCGACGCGGCGGGGCTTGTCGCGGCGGTGACCGACCCGTCCGGTGCCACCACCCGCACCGAGCGGGACGGGCTCGGCCGTCCGGTCCGTGTCACCGACCCGACGGGCGGGGTCATACGGCTCGAATGGAACGCGGACGGGCAGCTCGCCCGTCGCACCGGCCCGGGCGGCGACACGGAGTCATGGACCTACGACGGCGAGGGCAACTGCCTGACCCACACCGATGCCGCCGGCGGCGTCTCGCGCTACGAGTACACCCACTTCGACCTCCCGCTCGTCACCACCCGGCCCGACGGCGGCCGCTACGCATTCGAGCACGACAACGACCTGCGCCTCACCCGGGTCACCAACCCGCAGGGCCTGACCTGGACGTACGAGTACGACGCGGTCGGCAACATCGTGTCCGAGACCGACTTCGACGGGCGCACCCTGACCTACCGCATGGACGCCGCGGGCCGGCTCGCCGAGCGGATCGACGCCCTCGGCGGGACCATCTCCTTCGAGCGCGACGGGCTCGGCCAGGTGCTCCGCAAGAACGTCGACGGTCGGGTGACGACCTACGCGTACGACCGGGCGGGCCGCCTCCTGGAGGCGGTCGGACCGGAGAGCGAGCTCCGCTACCAGTACGACCGCCGCGGGCAGGTCAAGACGGAGCTGGTGGACGGTCGCCCACTCCTCTACTCCTACGACGACCTGGGGCGGCGCATCCGTCGGACCACGCCCACCGGCCATGTCACGTCCTACGCCTACGACTCCGACGGGCTTCCCGCGCGGCTGACCACGGGTGACCGACGGGTCGACTTCACCCACGACGCCGCCGGCCGCGAGCTGGCTCGTGCCTTCGGGGACGCGATCACCATGACGTCGGCCTGGGACGAGGCCGGACGGCTCGCCACGCAGCACATCACCGCCGGAGCCCGGGCCGTCAACAGCCGCGCCTACGCCTACCGCGCCGACGGGCATCTGCTCTCCGTCACCGACCGGCTCTCCGGCACCCGCACCTTCGATCTCGACCGCATGGGCCGGGTCACCGCCGTCCACGCCCCGGGCTGGACGGAGCGGTACGCGTACGACGACGCGGGCAACCAGACCTCGGCGTCCTGGCCGGCCCGGCACCCGGGCAGCGAGGCCACCGGACCGCGCGCCTACAGCGGCACCGGCATCACCCGCGCCGGAGGCGTCCGCTTCGAGCACGACGCCCTCGGCCGCATCACCCTGCGGCAGAAGACCCGCCTGTCCCGCAAGCCCGACACCTGGCGCTACGAGTGGGACACGGAGAACCGCCTCACCTCCGTCACCACCCCCGACGGGACCCGGTGGCGCTACCGCTACGACCCGCTGGGCCGCCGCACCGCGAAGCAGCGCCTCGCGGCCGACGGCGAGAGCGTGGTCGAGGAGGTCCGTTTCACCTGGGACGGCCTGACCCTGTGCGAGCAGACCAGCCACCGGCCCGACGTCCCGCACACGGTCGCCCTCACCTGGGACCACCGGGACGTCGTCCCACTGACCCAGACCGAGCGCATCCTGACGGCCGACAGCCGGCAGGAGGAGATCGACCGGCGGTTCTTCGCCATCGCCACCGACTTGGTCGGCACGCCGACCGAACTGATCGGCGAGTCCGGTGACATCGCCTGGCGCACCCGGAGCACGCTCTGGGGCACCACCGCCTGGGCCAGGGACAGCAGCGCCTACACCCCGCTCCGTTTCCCCGGCCAGTACTACGACCCCGAGACCGGCTTCCACTACAACTGCTTCCGCCACTACGACCCCGAGACCGGCCGCTACACCTCCCCGGACCCCCTCGGCCTCGCTCCCGCGCCGAATCCCCTGGGCTACGTGGACAACCCGTACACGGGGTGCGACCCGCTGGGCCTCATGCCGAAGTACACGAGGGAAGAAAGGGCCAGAAAGCGGATCGACAAAGTCGTGGACGATGTCATCTCAAGTGCTCAAGGCGGCGAGTTCAAGAAGCATCGCGACTATCACGGCGACAAAAGCCACGGCTTCAGCGACGAACGGGTTCTGGAGATCCTGAAGAACCCGGATGCGGTCTACCACTCCACAGGTACGGGCGGAAGACTACTCTTCCGGCAGGGCGAGGATGTGGTAGTGACCAACGGACCCAGTAACACCCAGGGACAAGCAATCACAGCCTACGGGCCATCGGGAATCAAGGGCGAATCCGGGGCGACGGCGTTGGGAGGCAAACCCACGGACCCCGGAGCTCCGGTGACTCACGAAGACATCGTGAATGGAAGAATTCCTGCCAAGGACGGCTTCATGGCTCCGGCAGTGCAGATCAAGTGAGGCAGCAACAACCATGAGAGTGACGTTCGGCAGTGGCTGGCGCGCGACGGTGACGGACGAGCCACTGCAGATCACACCCCGACTCGCAGGCACCTCGCTGGATATCGCGCTTTACACCACCGCGGAGGAGCGTGTGCGGTTCCTCGCCGACACCTTCGGCAGCCAGGACTGGTTGTGGGACGCCCCCGACGACCTCCGGTTCGACCCCGTCAGCCGGCAGTTGGTCGGAGCCCAGTTCAGGATGCCCGAAGAGTCCGCCTCCGCCGAGGACGCCGCTCGGCTTCCCCTCACGCCTGCGGTACGCCCGGGCGGGCTCCGTGCCGAGGAGGTCCGGGACTTTCGACATGAGATGGGGACGGTGCTGTGCCGTGCATCCGACGATGCCGTGCTGACCTGCCTGCGCGATCTCGACGTTCTCGACGAGCCACTGGAGGCACGCATCGGTATCGCCCCCGACGTGGCGCTCCTCGTCCAGCACGGCACCGTCGTCGGCTGGAGCCTCACCGACCCGGTTCGCTACGTGACCAGCGGGTTCGCCGTTCCTGACCCCAACC
>NZ_POTZ01000519.1 GCF_003236365.1 Streptomyces sp. NTH33 | reverse complement strand
CCCCCGCGCGTACCCGGCGACCACCATGGCCGCCCCGCCGACCGCCAGCGGCACGAGCGGCGCCCTGATGCCCTTGCGCTCCTCGAGCCGCTTGGTGAGCTCCCACAGCCCCACCACGACCGCGATCGCGACGACACCCACGAACACGGCCTTGACGACGAACAGCGACGCGACGATCACCACGCCGAGCCCGACCCCGACGCCTATGGCGGCGCCCAGGTCGCGCCCCGCGCTCTTCTTCTGCGGCGCCGGTGCGGGCGCCGGCTGCGGGGCGTCGGGCATGGGCTCCGGATTCTGCGGCGCCACCCCGTGGGAGGGCTGCGTCCGCGGTGTGTCGTGGGGCCGCTGCGGCGTCGCGTGGTACGGCTGCTGCTGCGGCTGGGGCACGCCGTCGCGGAACGAGGGGCCACCCGGCCGAGCGGCCCCCTGGTCGTCATCCTGGTTTCCGCCGTGGGCGGGCCCGTCGGGCACGATGGGCATGGGGCGAGTCCGTTGGGCGTCATGCGCATCGTATGCGGGACCCACCGGGGCGGCCCCCGGGACGGGTCCCTGGGCAGGTGACCGGTCCGCGGGCCCCCAGTACCCGGCCTGCCGCGGCCCCCAGGAAGAGTCGTTCATCAGATCTCGAGCAGTTCCGCTTCCTTGTGCTTCAGGAGCTCGTCCACCTGCGCCACGTACTTCGCGGTGGTGTCGTCGAGCTCCTTCTCCGCACGACGGCCCTCGTCCTCGCCGACCTCGCCGTCCTTGATCAGCTTGTCGATGGCGTCCTTGGCCTTGCGCCGCACGGCGCGGATGGACACCTTGGCGTCCTCGCCCTTGGTCTTGGCGACCTTGATGTAGTCGCGGCGGCGCTCCTCGGTGAGCTCGGGGAACACCACGCGGATGATGTTGCCGTCGTTGCTCGGGTTGACGCCCAGGTCGGAGTCGCGGATCGCCTGCTCGATGTTGCGCAGCGCGCTCTTGTCGAACGGGGTCACGACGGCCATGCGCGGCTCCGGCACGGAGAACGAGGCCAGCTGGTTGATCGGCGTCAGCGCGCCGTAGTAGTCGGCCACGATCTTGTTGAACATCGCCGGGTGCGCACGGCCGGTGCGGATCGCGGCGAAGTCCTCCTTGGCGACCACGACGGCCTTCTCCATTTTCTCCTCGGCCTCGAGGAGGGTCTCTTCGATCACCACTTGCTCCTGCGTGTCTTGAGTAGGCCCGGCTGCGGTTCCTTGTCGGGGCCGACGGCCGGCTGCGTCGCGTCTTCTTCCTGCACGGTTCCCGACCGGCGGGACATTGTCCATCCCCCGGTCAGGGCCCGCCCCGTCCGTCCTCCGGACAGGTGTCCTCCCGGCGAACCCGCGGCCGGGGTGCGCCGGTCAGCCCCGGCTGCCTTGGTCACCGACAAGCGTGCCGATCTTCTCACCCTTGACGGCTCGGGCGATATTGCCCTCCGTCAGGAGCTCGAAGACGACGATCGGGAGCTTGTTGTCGCGGCACAGCGTGATCGCCGTGGCGTCGGCGACCTTCAGGTCGCGCGTGATGACCTCGCCGTAGCCGAGCGAGTCGAACTTCACGGCGTCCGGGTTGGCCTTCGGGTCGGAGTCGTAAACCCCGTCCACCCCGTTCTTGCCCATCAGCAGCGCCTCGGCGTCGATTTCCAGGGCGCGCTGGGCGGCGGTGGTGTCGGTGGAGAAGTACGGCATGCCCATACCGGCGCCGAAGATGACCACGCGGCCCTTCTCCAGGTGGCGCACGGCGCGCAGCGGGATGTACGGCTCGGCGACCTGGCCCATGGTGATGGCGGTCTGGACCCGGCTGTCGATGCCTTCCTTCTCCAGGAAGTCCTGCAGGGCGAGGCAGTTCATCACGGTGCCGAGCATGCCCATGTAGTCCGAGCGGGCGCGGTCCATGCCGCGCTGCTGGAGTTCGGCGCCGCGGAAGAAGTTGCCGCCGCCGATCACGACCGCGATCTGCGCGCCGTCCCGTACGACGGCCGCGATCTCACGGGCGATGGCGTGCACCACGTCCGGATCGACGCCCAGGCCCCCACCGCCGGAGAAGGCCTCTCCGGACAGCTTCAGCAGAAATCGGCCGGGTACTTTGCCGTCGTCGCTCTTCTGGGCCTTGGTGGTCATGAGATCCCGCCTCTGTTACGTGGTGCACATGCGAAGAAGACCATTGCCGGTGGGGCGTTTCGCATCCCATGCAGCGGCAATGGCCTCCTCGTCAGATCTGCTGTCGTCCCCCGCGCGCGTGTGCGTGGCGGCACACGCGCGCGATGTGGACGACTGCTGTCGACCCTAGCCGGGTCGGGCGTCCGTCGCGGTGCGGACTCGAGACTCTCAGATGCCGACCTTGATGCGCGCGAAGCGCTTCAGGGTGACACCGGCCTCGTCCAGAACCTTCTGGACCGACTTCTTCTGGTCGAGCGCGTACGGCTGGCCGAGCAGCGTGGCGTCCTTGAAGAAGCCGTTCAGACGACCCTCGACGATCTTGGCGATCGCGGCCTCGGGCTTGCCCTCGGCGCGGGTGGTCTCCTCGGCGATACGGCGCTCGGACTCGACGATGTCGGCCGGCACGTCCTCCTTGGAGAGGTACTTCGGCGCGAAGGCGGCGATGTGCTGGGCGACGCCCTTGGCGACCTCGGCGTTGGGCTTGTCGAGCTCGACGAGGACACCGATCTGCGGGGGCAGGTCGGGCATCGTGCGGTGCATGTACGCGGTCACGAAGCCGTCGGAGAACTGCGCGAAGCGGTCCAGGACGATCTTCTCGCCGAGGTTGGCGTTGGCCTCGTCCACGTACGCCTGGACGGTCTTGCCGGACTCGATCTCGGAGGCCAGCAGGGCCTCGAGGTCGGCCGGGGAGGTCTTGGCGATGTGCTCGGCGATGGCCTTGGCCACGGCCTGGAACTTGTCGCCCTTGGCGACGAAGTCCGTCTCGCACTTCAGCTCGACGAGGACACCGGAGGAGTTGTCGTCGGCGATGATCGAGACCACGGCGCCGTTCTCGGCGGAGCGGCCCTCGCGCTTGGCGACGCCCTTCTGGCCCTTGATGCGCAGCGCCTCGACAGCCTTCTCGACGTTGCCCTCGGCCTCGTCCAGCGCCTTCTTGCAGTCCATCATGCCGGCGCCGGTGAGCTCGCGGAGCTTCTTGACGTCGGCGGCGGTGTAGTTCGCCATGAGTCTGTGAATCCTTCTCGAGGTCTGGAAGATCGAAGATCAGGGGGCCTGCGAGTCCCCGGGGGGCATCCCCTGGAGCGGGGGCCGCTGACGCACCGCTGATCCACAGGTGGACGGCGGGAGCGGTTTCATGTCCCCGCTCCCGCCGTCAACGCTGACGCTGACGGATCAGGCCTGCTCGCCCTCGGCGGCCGGAGCGGCCTCGGCCAGCTTCTCGGCCTCGGCGGCCGGAGCGGCCTCGGCGGCCGGAGCGGCCTCGGCGGCCGGAGCGGCCTCGGCGGCCGGAGCGGCCTCGGCCGGCTTCTCGCCCTCGGCGGCCGGAGCGGCGGCCTCGGCGTCGGCCTTCTTCTCGCCCTTGAGCAGGTCGCGCTCCCACTCGGCGAGCGGCTCGCCCGCGGCCTTCTCGCCCTTGCCCTCACCGGCGGCGCCGGAGCGGGCGATGAGGCCCTCGGCGACGGCGTCGGCGATCACACGGGTGAGCAGGGTGACGGAGCGGATCGCGTCGTCGTTGCCCGGGATCTTGTAGTCGACCTCGTCGGGGTCGCAGTTGGTGTCGAGGATGGCGACGACCGGGATGTTGAGCTTGCGGGCCTCGCCGACCGCGATGTGCTCCTTCTTGGTGTCCACGATCCAGACGGCGCTCGGCACCTTCTGCATCTCGCGGATACCGCCCAGGGTCTTCTCCAGCTTGGCCTTCTCACGGGAGAGGACCAGGAGCTCCTTCTTGGTCAGACCGGAGGACGCGACGTCCTCGAAGTCGATCTGCTCGAGCTCCTTCAGGCGCTGCAGACGCTTGTAGACGGTCGAGAAGTTGGTGAGCATGCCGCCCAGCCAGCGCTGGTTGACGTAGGGCATGCCGACGCGGGTGGCCTGCTCGGCGATGGCCTCCTGCGCCTGCTTCTTCGTACCGACGAACATGACCGTGCCGCCGTGGGCGACGGTCTCCTTGACGAACTCGTAGGCGCGGTCGATGTACGACAGCGACTGGAGCAGGTCGATGATGTAGATGCCGTTGCGCTCGGTGAAGATGAAGCGCTTCATCTTCGGGTTCCAACGGCGGGTCTGGTGACCGAAGTGGACGCCGCTCTCCAGCAGCTCCCGCATCGTGACGACGGCCATGGCCGTATCTCCTTGATTTTCCCGGTTGTGCCGCGGATGCCGGACGGCTTCCGCGCCTGACGCCCGCGGTGCGCCGTGCCACGAAGGACCGAGAGGCGCTGACACCGGCCGTTGCCGACCCGGTGTCGGGGCGTGCGAAGTCGACCCGGTGGCCCGGGTCGCCACCAGAAGTGTACGGGACTTGGGAGGCCCCGGGTGACGCCGCTGTCCACAACCGGCGAGTTGTCCACAGGTCCCGGCCGGGTCCGGCGGGGGTGCGGGAC
>NZ_POTZ01000518.1 GCF_003236365.1 Streptomyces sp. NTH33 | reverse complement strand
CTACTACGCCGACGGCCGCAAGGAACCCGACTGCTACACCCGCCCGCCGTCCCTGCACGACGAACTCACCGATGAGTTCGGCACCTTCCCCCTCTTCCACTTCTGGGGACCCGGCGCCGACCTCGTCTCCAGCCAGTGGATCATCGACGCCACCCGCCACATCAACCGCACCCGCCGCCCCGACCTGACGCTCTGCTACCTCCCGCACCTCGACTACGACCTCCAGCGTCACGGCCCCGACGACCCCCGCTCCCTGCAGGCGGCCACCGACCTGGACACGGCCATGGCGCCCCTCCTGGACGACGCCCGCGCCGAGGGCCGCACCGTCGTCGTCCTGTCCGAGTACGGCATCACCCGAGCCGACCGCCCCGTCCACATCAACCGCGCCCTGCGCGAGGCGGGCCTGCTCGAGGTGCACACCCAGGACGGCATGGAGTACCTCGACCCGATGGCCTCCCGTGCCTTCGCCGTCGCCGACCACCAGATCGCCCACGTCTACGTACGCCGCCCCGAGGACCTGGACGCCACCCGGGCCGCCCTCGACGGCCTGCCCGGCATCGACCAGCTCCTCGACGACGAGGGCAAGAAGGCCCACCACCTCGACCACCCGCGCTCCGGCGAACTCGTCGCCGTCGCCGAGCCGGACGCCTGGTTCACGTACTACTACTGGCTCGACGACGGCCGCGCGCCCGACTTCGCCCAGCTGGTCGAGATCCACCGCAAACCCGGCTACGACCCGGTCGAACTGTTCATGGACCCGCTCGACCCCTACGTCAAGGTCAAGGCCGCCACCGCCCTGGCGCGCAAGAAACTCGGCCTGCGCTACCGCATGGCGGTCGTCCCCCTCGACGCGTCCCCCATCCGCGGCAGCCACGGCCGCCTCCCCAGGAGCGACGACGACGGCCCGCTCCTCATCTGCTCCACCCCCCGCGCCGTCGGCGACCGCGTCGCGGCCACCGACGTGAAGTCCCTCCTCCTCCAGCTCGCCGGTCTCGGCGGACCCGAGCACCAGTCCGAAAAGAGGCACCCGTGAACGACATCCACGCAACCGACCACGGCACCGACGACCAGCTGCGCCGCAGCCTCGGCATAGGCCGCCGCGGCTTCCTCGGCACCTGCACCGCCGTCGCGGCCGGCGCGATCGCCGCCCCGGTCCTCGGGGCGGCGCCCGTGCAGGCTGCGCCCGCCGCCGGAACGCCCGGCAAGGCCAAGGGCCACCTGCTCGTCCCCGAGGACAAGCGCGGCATCATCCTCTACACGGTCCGCGACGCGACCGGCCGCGACCCGCTCTCCACCCACCTGCCCTCCGGCTTCCGCGCCGTGTTCGAGCAGCTGGCCAGGTTCGGCTACCGCCAGGTGGAGTTCGCCGGCTACGGCCAGCACCGCAACGCCCCCGGCGGCGCGAGCCTGGAGAGCGTCGAGGGCGCCCGGCTGCTGCGCCGCTGGCTGGACGACTACGGGCTGCGCGCACAGGGCAACCACGGCTTCATCCCGCCGTCCTGGCCCCTGACCACCGCGGACCTGGACACCTTCAAGAAGCACCTGGAGATCGCCAACATCCTCGGCATGGACCACATGGGCACCGGAGGCGACCCCACCGGCAGCTCCTACCGGGCCGACTGGGACGTGGCCGCCGACAAGTGGAACGCCATGGGCGAGATCGCCCGCAGAGCCGGGATCAAGCTCTACACCCACAACCACGACGCGGCGTACGGCTTCCTGCTCGACGGCGGCCCGCTCGACGCCCAGGGCCGCCCGACCCGCAGCTCCGGCATCCGCAAGCTGGAGTACTTCCTGTCCGTCACCGACCCCAAGCTGGTCTGGCTGGAGATGGACATCTACTGGGCGCACGTGGCCCAGTACAAGTTCCGCACCTACACCGACCACGACGGCTCCACCCGCCAGAACATCTTCGACCCGGCCGGCCTGGTCACCCGCCACCACAAGCGCTACCCGCTCTTCCACGCCAAGGACGGTGTCATCAACACCACCAACGGCCAGGGCTACGACATGGTCCCCTTCGGCACGGGGGTCATCGACTACACGACGTTCTTCTCCCGCGTGGGCCACCGCAATTACCACAACCCGATGGTCGAACAGGACAACGCCCCGAGCTCCACCGACCCGGCCCAGTCCCTGGAACACGCCCGGATCGGCTACAAGAACATGGCCGCCCTGCGCCGCAAGTAACACCGCACGGACAACAGAGGGGCACACCCTGACAGTACCCCTCTGATCACACTCGGTATCCGCCCCTGGAAGGGGTCCCCGAGGCCCTCCCAGGGGCGGATACGCAGGTGAAAGCCACCCCCAAACCTTGGTATTGTTGTCCTGTCGCCGCGGGGAACACCCCCGCTCGGCCGACAGACACCTGGTCCGGGTGGCGGAATGGCAGACGCGCTAGCTTGAGGTGCTAGTGCCCTTTATCGGGCGTGGGGGTTCAAGTCCCCCCTCGGACACCACACGGAAACGGTGCCGATCGAATCGATCGGCACCGTTTCCTTCTGCTTTCCTCTGCCTGCACGGGCCTACACGTGCGCCACCGCCATGTGGTCGGTGAAGCAGTCGCGGGCCAGTTCCGTCACCACCCCCAGGACGCCGGGCTCCTTCACTCCCTCACTCCCTGGGCGACCACAGGGGGGCGGGAGGTGTCGCCTCGGGCGCTCCCATCGCCTCGATGTCGCCGTTGGCGGCGCGCAGCAGCTCGCGGCCCAGTGCGATCAGGGCGCGGCCAGCCGCGAGTTCGTCGCCGATCTCGGGCACGTCCCTGTCGTAGGGGTTGCGGCGGGCCTCCGCGCAGGTCTCCAGGACGTTGTCGCCGGTGTCCAGGACGATCCGGGCGGTGGTGTCCGGGTCGTGCTCGGACAGGTACAGGTTCAGCCGCCACTCCTTGGCGGTCGGAGGCCGGTTGCCGACGGGTCGGGTCATCGTCGGTCCCTCCTCGGCTGTGGTGGGCTTGCGGTGCGGGACGTCCCCTTCCCGACATCCTCTTCCACTGTGCTCCCGCCGGGCGCCTGCCGCACCGGTGGCGGGACGCCTCGTCCGGCGCGGGCAGAATGAGGACATGACCACGCGTTCCTGCCCGTGCGGGCTGCCGGGGCCGTACGAGAAGTGCTGCGGCCGCTACCACAGTGGCGCCGCCGCCGCGCCGACCGCGGAGGCGCTGATGCGGTCGCGATACTGCGCCTTCGTGCGCCGGGACGCGGGGTACCTGCTGCGGACCTGGCATCCGCGCACCCGGCCCGCGCGGCTCGACCTGGACCCGGGGATGCGCTGGACGGGTCTGGAGGTGCTGGACACGACGGACGGTTCCGCCTTCCACACCACCGGGACGGTGACGTTCCGGGCCTCCTACCGGGGTGGCTCGCTGTACGAACGCAGCCGGTTCGAGCGGGTGGACGGGGCCTGGGTGTACGTGGACGGGGACTTCCCCGACGCGTAGGCGACGCGTGGGCGGAGTGGGCGGAGTGGGCGGAGTGGGCGGCCGGTGTCTACGGCGCCAGGATGTCCAGTTCGTGCAGCGCGCCGACGGTGATCTCGCGGGTCAGCTGTTCGGCGCGCTCCGCGTCGCCCGCGCGGACCGCCTCGGCGACCTGCACGTGGAGGGTGACGGCGGCGGGGTCGGGGTCCTCGAACATGACCTCGTGGTGGGTGCGGCCGGTCAGGACCTCGGCGACGACGTCGCCGAGGCGGGCGAACATCTCGTTGCCGGAGGCCGTGAGGATCACGCGGTGGAAGGCGATGTCGTGCACCAGGTACCCCTGCAGCCGGTGGCCGCGTGAGTTCGCCACCATGCCGAGGGCGCACTCGGTGAGTTCGGCGCACTGCTCGGGCGTGGCGTGCTGGGCGGCTAGGCCGGCCGCGACCGGCTCGACCGCGGAGCGCAGCACGGTCAGGGAGCGCAGCTGCCGGGGGCGGTCGGCGCCCGCCAGACGCCAGCGGATGACCTGCGGGTCGTAGACGTTCCACTCCGTCCTGGGCAGCACGGTCACGCCGACGCGGCGGCGTGAGGCGACCAGGCTCATGGACTCCAGGACGCGGACCGCCTCGCGCATGACGGAGCGTGACACGTCGAAGCGCTGGGCCAGCTCGTCGGTCCGCAGCACGCTGCCCGGCGGGTACTCGCCCGCGGTGATGGCGGGGCCGAGGGTGTCCAGTACGCGGCCGTGCAGCCCTCGGCCCGGTGTGCTCATGCCCTCAGAGTACGGCGTGGATCAAGAGATCAAAAAGTCATACTTATATGTCACACACTCTTGAATTTGTCGTACCTATGGGTTTCAGTATGGCGGACGTCGGATGTCGACGTCGCATGTCGAGGAAGACAGCGAGGCAGTGATGCGCACCCCCCACGTCGTCGTGGTGATGGGCGTCGCCGGCACGGGCAAGACCACGATCGGTCCGCTGCTCGCCGCCCGGCTGGGCGTCCCGTACGCCGAGGGCGACGACTTCCACCCGGAGGCCAACATCGCCAAGATGACGGCCGGGATCCCGCTCGACGACGACGACCGGTGGCCGTGGCTGGACGCCATCGGCGCCTGGGCGCACGGGCGGGCGGCGAGCAGCGG
>NZ_POTZ01000517.1 GCF_003236365.1 Streptomyces sp. NTH33 | reverse complement strand
CCCCCGTATCACCGAGGACCACCTCGTCCAGCGCGAGAGCAACCCCCTCTTCCGCGTCCGCTACGCACACGCCCGCACCCGCGCCCTCAGCCGTAACGCCGCCGACCTGGGGTTCTCCGCCGAGCCTGGGCCCATGGAGGTGCCTCGCGACCTCGTCACCCTCCTCGCCGACCACCCCCGCGTCCTCGCCCGCGCCGCCGCGCACCGTGCTCCCGACTCCCTCGCCCGGCACCTCGTCAGCGTTGCCGATGCCGTGCTGCCCTTCCTCCCTTCCGTGCTTCCGTGCGGGGAGGAGAAACCCCTGGCCGCCCACCGTGCCCGGCTGGCTCTCGCCGAAGCCGCCGGGGCGGTGCTGGCCGGCGGCCTGTCCCTGCTCGGCATCCACGCACCCGACCACCTCTGAGAGCCGCAGAGAGCCACAGAGGGTCAGAGAGCCAGAGAGTCAGAGAAACCAGACATGAGCCGTTCCGCACACCCCGCCGGGCCCCGTTACGCCGACGTCCTGCCCGAGGGGCACTACTCCCCGCCGCCCGCCGACCTCAACGCCCTCGACCCGAAGGTGTGGGCCCGGACCGTCACCCGTGACGAGGACGGGGTCGTGACCGTCGGCGGCATCGCCGTCACCGAGCTCGCCGAGCGGTTCGGTACGCCCGCCTACGTGCTCGACGAAGCCGACTTCCGCGCCCGTGCCCGGGCCTGGCGCACCGCCTTCGGGAACGACGCCGACGTGTTCTACGCCGGGAAGGCGTTCCTCTCCCGGGCCGTCGTCCGGTGGCTCGACGAGGAGGGGCTGAACCTCGACGTCTGCTCCGGTACCGAGCTCGCCACCGCCCTGTCCGCCGGGATGCCGGCCGAGCGCATCGCCTTCCACGGCAACAACAAGTCCACGGCCGAGATCCACCGGGCCGTCGAGGCCGGGGTCGGGCGGATCGTCCTCGACTCCTTCCAGGAGATCGTCCGGGTCGCCCACATCGCCCAGTCGCTCGGGAAGCGGCAGAAGGTGCAGATCCGGATCACGGTCGGCGTCGAGGCGCACACGCACGAGTTCATCGCCACCGCGCACGAGGACCAGAAGTTCGGGATCCCCCTGGCCGGGGGGCAGGCCGCCGAGGCCGTGCGGCGGGCGCTGCAGCTCGACGGGATCGAACTGATCGGGATCCACTCCCACATCGGCTCGCAGATCTTCGACATGTCCGGCTTCGAGGTCGCCGCGCACCGCGTGGTCCGGCTGCTGAGGGAGATCCGGGACGAGCACGGGATCGAGCTGCCGGAGATCGACCTCGGCGGCGGACTCGGGATCGCGTACACCAGCGACGACGACCCCCGCGAGCCGCACGAGATCGCCAAGGCGCTGACCGAGATCGTCACCCGCGAGTGCGAGGCCGCCAGGCTGCGCGCGCCCCGTATCTCCGTCGAGCCGGGGCGCGCCGTCGTCGGGCCCACCGCCTTCACCCTCTACGAGGTCGGCACCATCAAGCCGCTCGAGGGGCTGCGGACGTACGTGTCCGTCGACGGCGGCATGTCCGACAACATCCGCACCGCCCTCTACGACGCCGAGTACAGCGTCGCGCTCGTGTCCCGCGTCTCCGGCGCCGCGCCCATGCTCGTGCGCGTCGTCGGCAAGCACTGCGAGAGCGGGGACATCGTGGTCAAGGACGCCTTCCTGCCGGCCGACCTGGCACCCGGTGACCTCATCGCGGTGCCGGCCACGGGTGCGTACTGCCGGTCCATGGCCAGCAACTACAACCACGCGCTGCGCCCGCCGGTCGTCGCCGTCGCCGACGGGGAGGCCCGGGTGATCGTTCGCCGGGAGACGGAGGAGGACCTGCTGCGGCTCGATGTCGGTTGACGGGCGCAGTCGGATGGCGGGCGCAGTCGGTTGACGGGCGCAGTCGGATGGCGGACCCAGTCGACTGAAGGACACCGCCGGATGACGGACACCGCCGGATGACGGACACCGCGGCGGCACCGGAAGATCTTCTGTCTTCCCGCCTCACAAAAACGAAATAAACGTCTCACGATCCGGACAAATGACAGAAACCGCGGTCCGGTGAGTGAGACTGGTCCAACCGTAGACGGTATGAGGAAACGAGGTCGGATGATGCGTACGCGTCCGCTGAAGGTGGCGCTGCTGGGCTGTGGTGTGGTCGGCTCAGAGGTGGCGCGCATCATGACGACGCACGCCGACGACCTCGCCGCCAGGATCGGGGCCCCGGTGGAGCTCGCCGGGATCGCGGTGCGGCGGCCCGGCAAGGTGCGGGAAGGGGTTCCCGCCGAGCTGGTCACCACCGACGCCACCGCGCTCGTCAAACGCGGCGACATCGACGTCGTGGTCGAGGTCATCGGGGGGATCGAGCCCGCCCGTACGCTCATCACCACCGCCTTCGAACATGGCGCCTCCGTCGTCTCCGCGAACAAGGCCCTGCTCGCCCAGGACGGGGCCGCCCTGCACGCCGCCGCCGAGGACCACGGCAAGGACCTGTACTACGAGGCCGCCGTCGCCGGCGCCATCCCGCTGATCCGGCCGCTGCGCGAGTCCCTCGCAGGGGACAAGGTCAACCGGGTGCTCGGCATCGTCAACGGCACCACCAACTTCATCCTCGACAAGATGGACACCACGGGGGCCGGTTACCAGGAGGCGCTGGACGAGGCCACCGCGCTCGGGTACGCCGAGGCCGACCCGACCGCCGACGTCGAGGGGTTCGACGCCGCGGCCAAGGCCGCCATCCTCGCCGGGATCGCCTTCCACACGCGCGTACGGCTCGACGACGTCCACCGCGAGGGGATGACCGAGGTCACCGCCGCGGACTTCGCCTCCGCCAAGGAGATGGGCTGCACCATCAAACTGCTCGCCATCTGCGAGCGTGCCGAGGACGGCGAGTCGGTCACCGCGCGCGTGCACCCGGCCATGATCCCGCTCACCCACCCGCTGGCCTCCGTGCGCGGCGCGTACAACGCCGTGTTCGTCGAGTCCGACGCGGCCGGGCAGCTGATGTTCTACGGCCCCGGCGCCGGCGGCTCGCCCACCGCCTCCGCCGTGCTCGGCGACCTGGTGGCCGTCTGCCGCAACCGGCTCAGCGGGGCCACCGGGCCCGGCGAGTCGGCGTACGCCGCCCTGCCCGTGTCGCCCATGGGTGACGTCGTCACGCGCTACCACATCAGCCTGGACGTCGCCGACAAACCGGGTGTGCTCGCCCAGGTCGCCACCGTGTTCGCCGAACACGGGGTTTCCATCGACACTGTTCGCCAGCAGGGCAAGGACGGCGAGGCCTCCCTCGTCGTCGTCACCCACCGTGCCTCCGACGCCGCCCTCGGCGGGACCGTGGAGGCGCTGCGCAAGCTCGACACCGTGCGGGGTGTCGCCAGCATCATGCGGGTTGAAGGAGAGTAACCAGCAATGACCCACCAGTGGCGCGGAATCATCGAGGAGTACCGGGACCGGCTGCCGGTGTCCGACAGCACGCCGGTCGTCACGCTCCGTGAGGGTGGTACGCCTCTCGTGCCCGCGCAGGTGCTCTCCGAGCGCACCGGCTGCGAGGTCCACCTCAAGGTCGAGGGCGCGAACCCGACCGGGTCCTTCAAGGACCGCGGCATGACCATGGCGATCAGCCGGGCCAAGGAGGAGGGCGCGAAGGCCGTCATCTGCGCCTCCACCGGGAACACGTCCGCCTCGGCCGCGGCGTACGCCGTACGGGCCGGGATGGTCTCCGCGGTGCTGGTGCCGCAGGGCAAGATCGCGCTCGGCAAGATGGGCCAGGCGCTCGTGCACGGCGCGAAGATCCTCCAGGTCGACGGAAACTTCGACGACTGCCTCACGCTCGCCCGCGCGCTCAGCGACAACTACCCCGTGGCGCTGGTCAATTCGGTCAACCCGGTGCGCATCGAGGGCCAGAAGACGGCCTCCTTCGAGATCGTCGACATGCTCGGCGACGCGCCCGACATCCACGTCCTCCCGGTCGGCAACGCGGGCAACATCACCGCCTACTGGAAGGGCTACAAGGAGTACGCCGCCGACGGCATCGCCACGAGGACGCCCCGCATGTGGGGCTACCAGGCCTCCGGCAGCGCCCCGATCGTGCGCGGCGAGGTCGTCAAGGACCCGTCGACCATCGCCACCGCGATCCGTATCGGCAACCCGGCCTCCTGGACGTACGCCCTGGCCGCGCGTGACGAGTCCGGCGGCGCCATCGACGAGGTGACGGACCGTGAGATCCTGCGCGCCTACCGGCTGTTGGCCGCGCAGGAGGGCGTCTTCGTGGAGCCCGCCTCCGCCGCGTCCGTCGCCGGCCTGCTGAAGGCCGCCGAACAGGGCAAGGTCGACCCCGGGCAGCGGATCGTCTGCACGGTCACCGGCAACGGCCTGAAGGACCCCGACTGGGCCGTCGCCGGCGCCCCCCAGCCGGTCACGGTCCCGGTCGACGCGGCGACGGCGGCGGAGCGGCTGGGCCTGGCCTGACGGCCGCCGCGGGTCCGCGGGGCCAAGTCCCGCCCGGTGGGCGGGGGCGCGCCCCGCTGTGCTCACGGTGGGGCGGTGCTCCCGGGCGGCGGCGGCGATCGGGGCGGGCCGCACACCGGCGCCC
>NZ_POTZ01000516.1 GCF_003236365.1 Streptomyces sp. NTH33 | reverse complement strand
GGTGTGGATGACGTAGGCGGTGGTGTCGGGGTCCGGCCGGCTCGCCCCGCCGGACCCCGACACCACCGCCTACGTCATCCACACCTCCGGTTCCACCGGCCGCCCCAAGGGCGTGGCCGTGACGCACCGGTCCCTGGCGAACCTCCTGGCGGGCCATCGCGAGGGCTTCGTCGCCGAGGCGGGCGGCGGGCCGCTGCGGGTGGCGCTGACGGCGTCGTTCTCCTTCGACACCTCGCTGGAGGGCGTGCTGCTGATGGCCGACGGCCACCCGCTGCACCTGGTCGACGAGACGACCCGGCTGGACGCCGCCGCGCTGGTCGAGTACGTCGTCGAGCACCGCATCGACTTCCTCGACCTGACCCCCACCCACCTGCGCCAGCTGCTGCCCGCCGGACTGCTCACCGACCCGCGCCACCACCCCCGGGTGCTGATGCTCGGCGGCGAGGCCGTCGGGCCCGGCCTGTGGCGGGAGCTGGCGGGGCGGCGGGACGTGGCCGCGTACAACTTCTACGGGCCCACCGAGTGCACGGTCGACGCCCTGGCCGGCCGCATCGAGGGCGACGGCCGCCCGACCGTGGGCCGGCCGCTGGCCAATGTGCGCGCCTACGTCCTCGACGACCGGCTCCGGCCCGTGCCGCCCGGAGTCGGCGGCGAGCTGTACCTGGCCGGCGTACAGCTGGCGCGCGGCTATGCCGACCGGCCGGGGCTCACCGCCGCACGGTTCCTGCCCGACCCGTTCGGACCGCCCGGCGCCCGCATGTACCGCACCGGTGACCTGGCCCGCTGGACCGCCGACGGACGCCTGGACCACCTGGGGCGCGCCGACGACCAGGTCAAGGTGCGCGGCCACCGCATCGAGCCCGGCGAGGTCGAGGCGGCCCTGACGGACCAGCCCGCCGTCGCCGCCGCCGCGGTCGTCGCCGTCACCGACCCGCACGGCCACACCCGGCTCGCCGCCTACCTCGTCCCCGCCGACCGCGACACGCACCTCGCCGCGGGCGACGTGAGAGCGGCCTGCCGGCGCGTGCTGCCCGACCACATGGTGCCGTCCTCCTTCACCGTGCTCGACGCCCTGCCGATGACCGTCAGCGGCAAGGTCGACCGGCGTGCCCTGCCCGCCCCCGACCTCGACGGCGGCGAGCGCGACAAGGAGTTCGTCGCCCCGCGCACTCCCGAGGAGGAGACCCTCGCCCGCATCTGGGCCGAGGTGCTGGGCGTGCGCCGGGTCGGCGTGACGGACAACTTCTTCGAGCTGGGCGGCGACTCCATCCTCAGCATCCAGGCCGTCTCCCGCGCCCGCGCGGCCGGCCTGCACCTGACCTCGCGGGACGTCTTCCGCCACCAGACCGTCGCCGACCTCGCCGCCGCCGCGTCCCCACGCACCGCCGGCGTGCCCGCGCCCCGGCGACCGCGCGAGGAGGGACCGGCGCCGCTGACGCCGGTCCAGGAGTGGTTCTTCGCCACGTACGGCCCGCTGCGGCACTTCAGCATGTCGATGCTGCTGGACCTGCCGCACGACCTCGACGAGCAGGCCCTTCGGCGCGCCCTGGAGGCACTGGCCGCCCACCACCCCGCGCTGCGCACCCGCTTCGCCCGCTCGGGGGACACCTGGCGCCAACACCCCGGCGACGGCCCGGCCACCGGCCTGCTCACCCGCCACGACCTCTCCCGCGCCGCCGACGCGACGGCCGCCCGCGAAGAAGCCGCCGAGGCCGCCCGCGCCGCCCTCGACCCGGAAACCGGCACCCTGCTGCGCGCCGCCCTGCTGTCCCGCCCCGGCGAGCGCCCCCAACTCTTCCTCACCGCCCACCACTTGGCAGTGGACAGCGTCTCCTGGCGCATCCTCCTCACCGACCTCGCCCAGGCCTACCGGCAGGCGGCCCAGGGCGACCCGGTCCGACTGGAGCCCGTCCCCACGCCGTTCGCCGACTGGGCCGCCCACCTGTCCCGCCGGGTACGCGCCGGCGACCTCGACGCCGACCTGCCGCACTGGACGGCCGAGGCCGCCGAACCCCGTACCCCGCTGCCCGTGGACCGCCCCGGCACTCCGCTCGCCGGCTCGGTCCGCACCCTGCGCACCCACGTGGACCGCGCCACCACCGGCGCCCTCCTGCGCCAGGT
This sequence comes from Streptomyces sp. NTH33, assembly GCF_003236365.1. Lineage (GTDB taxonomy): Bacteria > Actinomycetota > Actinomycetes > Streptomycetales > Streptomycetaceae > Streptomyces. Next base: position 2,461 of record NZ_POTZ01000516.1, on the reverse strand, counting down.
GCCCGCGGTCTACCGCACCCAGGTCAACGACGTGCTGCTCAGCGCGCTGAGCCGGGTCCTCGCCGACTGGACGGGCACCGAACGGGTGACCGTCGCCCTGGAGGGCCACGGCCGCGAGGACGACACGCTGGACCTGTCCCGCACGGTGGGCTGGTTCACCACCCAGTACCCCGTCACCCTCACGCCCGCCGGACCGTCCGACGCGCCCGACTGGGGCACGACCCTCAAGACGGTGAAGGAGCGCCTGCGGGCCGTTCCCCGGCACGGCCTCGGCTACGAGGCCCTGGCCCGCCTCGGCTCGCCCGACCCGGCCGCCCGCGCCCTGCGGGACCTGCCGCTGCCACAGGTCTGCTTCAACTACCACGGCCAGTGGGAGGCCGGCGACGGGCGGGACTTCGCCCCGGCGGGCGAGACGCCCGGCCGCGACATCGCCGCCGACGAGCCGCCGGCCCACCTGCTGGACGTCTCCGTCGTGGTCGCCGGCGGAGAACTGGAGATCACCTGGCACTACAGCGACCAGGTGCACGACGAGGACACCGTCCGCACCCTCGCCGACGGCATGACCCGCGCGCTCGCCGCGATCGCCGGGCACTGCGCCCGCCCCGACGCGGGCGGCCGCACCCCGTCCGACTTCCCGCTGGCCCGCCTCGACCAGGACCGCCTGGACCGGCTGGTCGGCGACGGGCGGGACGTGGAGGACGTCCTGCCGCTGACCCCGCTCCAGGAGGGCATGCTCTTCCACCGGCTGGTCGGCGGCGACGACGACGTCTACGTCGACCAGGCGGCGCTCCTGCTGGACGGCGTCGCCGACCCGCACGCCTTCGCCGCGGCCTGGCAGCGCGTCACCGAGCGCACGCCCGCCCTGCGCACCTGCGTGGTCTGGGAGGACGTCCCCGTGCCCCTCCAGGTCGTGCGCCGGGACGTGCGGGTGCCGGTGACCCACCTCGACTGGCGGGACCTGGACGAGACGGAGCGGGCCGAGCGCCTGGCCCGGCTGCGGGCGGACGACCTGGCCCGCGGCATCGACCTCGCCGCCGCGCCGCTGATGCGGCTGACCCTGGTCCGGCTGCCCGACGCGAGGCTGCACCTGCTGTGGACCTCCCACCACCTGATCCTGGACGGCTGGAGCCTGGCCCAGGTGCTGACCGAGGTGTGCGAGGAGTACGCGGCCCTCACCGCCGGCGCCGAGTCCCGGCCGCCGGTACGGCGCCCCTTCGGCGACTACGTGCGCCGGCTCGCCGAGCAGGACCCGGGCGCCGCCCGCGCGCACTGGCAGGACGTCCTCGCCGGCTTCACCACGCCCACCCCGCTGCCCGCCGACCGTCCCCTGCGCGAGGCCCACCTGGCCCGCTCCGCGGACGTGCACACAGCCGGCCTGGACGACGGGACGTCGGCCCGGCTGGCGCGCACCGCACGCGAAGCCGGGCTCACCCTCAACACGGTCGTGCAGGGCGCCTGGGCGCTACTGCTGGCCCGGTACGGAGCCGGGGACGACGTGGTGTTCGGCACCACCGTCTCCGGCCGGCCCGAGGACCTGCCCGGCGTCGAGTCGATGGTGGGCATGTTCATCAACACCGTGCCCACCCGGGTACGCGTCGACGCCGGGCGTACGGCCCGCGCGTGGCTGCGGGAACTGCAGGACGCCCAGGCCGAGTCGAGACGGTTCGCGGCCGTGTCGCTGGCCGAGCTGACCCAGCTGAGCGACGTGCCGTCCGGCAGCCCGCTCTTCCACAGCATGGTCGCCTTCGAGAACTACCCCTTCGACGAGGCCCGCACGGCCGGCTCCGGGGTGCGCCTGGCCGAGGTGACCTCCCGCGACGCCACCAACTACCCCCTCGTCCTGCGCGCCCACCACGGCGAACGCCTCGGCTTCGACCTCGCCTACGACCCCGCCCTGTTCGACGCGGCGACCGTCCGCTCGCTCGCCGGCCGGCTGTGCCTGCTGCTCACGGAGCTGGCCGACGGCACCGACCGGCCGCTGCGCGCCCTGGCCCGGCCGACGGCCGGGGAACGGCGGCGGATGCTCACCGACTGGAACGGTACCGAGGCGGGCCGCCCGGAAGAGACCCTGGTGGACCTGTTCGAGGCGCAGGCCGCCCGCACGCCCGGCGCCGTCGCCGTCACCTGCGGAACCGAGCACCTGGACTACGCCACGCTCGACGCCCGCGCCGGCCGGCTCGCCCACCGGCTCGCCGCACTCGGCGCCGCGCCCGAGCGGTTCGTCGCCCTCGCCCTGCCCCGCTCCTGCGACCAGGTCGTCGCGGTCCTCGCCGTGCTGAAGACCGGCGCGGCCTACCTGCCGATCGACCCGGCCTCGCCCGCCGAACGCATCGGCCGGCTCCTCGCCGACGCCGCCCCGGTGACGCTGGTGACCACGACCGGCACGGCGGCACGGGCCGACGGCACCGACGTACCCGTCCTCCTCCTCGACGACCCGGACGTCGAGGAGGAGGACGGGTAC
>NZ_POTZ01000515.1 GCF_003236365.1 Streptomyces sp. NTH33 | reverse complement strand
GCTGGGCGGCGGCCTCGGCGGGCCTGAGGCACGCGGCCGAGACGGCGACGGCGGCGCAGGGGCTGCCGGACCGGCCCTGGTACGACGCCCGCCGCCTGGACATCGACCTGCTGCTGTGGCGGCTGCGCGACCACCCGGACCTGGCGGCCTTCGTGGACCGCGCGATCGGCCCGCTGGTGGAGCACGACCGCCGGTCGAAGCCGCCGCTGCTGCCCACCCTGCAGACGTATCTGGCGAACGCGGGCCGCAAGGCGGAGACGGCGCGCGAGCTGCATCTGAACCGGCAGACGCTCTACAACCGCCTCGCCCGGATCGGGGAGTTGCTGGGCACCGACCTCGACGACCCGCAGACGGTGCTGGCACTGAGCCTGGCCCTGCGGGCCCGCCGCCACGTCCCCTGACAACTCGTCAGGTCAGTGGCCTGGGCTGGGTCAACTCGTCGTAGACACTGAGCACCTGGGCGACCGTCTCGTCCTCGGTGGGCCAGGTGCCGGCCTGCCGTGCGCCCCTCTCCCGCAGCGCTTCCCGGCGTTCGGGATCGCCGAGCAGCCGTACGACGGCACCGGCGAAGGCCTCCGCGTCCTGGTCCGGGACCAGTTCGGCCGCGTCGCCCACGAGTTCGGGGATGCCGCCCGTGCGCACGGCGACGAGCGGCACGCGCGCGTGCAGCGCCTCCTGGGCGAGGACGGAGCGGGTCTCCCAGCTCCTGGGCAGCAGCGCCACGTCGGCCGCCGCCAGCAGCTCACCGACGTCCTCGCGCCGCCCGAGAAGCCGGACGGGCAGCTCCTCCTCCTCGATCCGCCGCTGCAGCTGGGCACGCAGCGGCCCCTCCCCCGCGACGAGGGCCAGCGGCGCGGGGTCCAGCAGGCGCCAGGCGCGGGCGGCGTCCAGCAGCAACTCGTGGCCGCGGTCCGGGTCCAGGGAGGCGACCGCGAGGAGCAGCGGGCGGTCGATGACCCCGAGTTCGGCCCGCACCTTGGAGCGCGGCCGGTCCGGGTGCTCGTATCCGGCGGCCGGCGGGGGCACCGCGACGGCGGCGAGCCTCGCGTCCCGGGCGCCCCGGCGTCGGGCCCGGTCGACGAGTCCGGAGGTGGTGCCGAGCACGACGGTGGCGGCCCTCACCACCCGGCGCTCCAGCAGCCGCAGCAGATGCGCGCGGGCTCCTTCGGCGTGCGTGTGGTTGTGCCAGGTGACCACCAGGGGCGTGTCCCGGCCGCCGAGCGCGAGCGCCGCGCGGAAGGAGGCGTGCAGTCCGTGCGCGTGCACCAGGTCGGCATCCGCGCAGACCGTGCGCAGCGCGGCCACGGACACCGGGTCGCTGCTGCGGGGCACGTGCACGTGCTGGGCGCCGACGTCGGTGAACCCGTAGGCGCGGTCGGCCTCGGAGGGGGCGCACACCGTGACCCGTACGCCTCTCGCGACCAGCCCGGCGGCCAGCGACCGTACGTGCGCGCTGCTGCCGGTGCTGCCTCCGCCCAGCACCTGCACGGTGCGCAGCGGAGACTGACCGTGCGATACGTGGCTGCTCACGGGGCTCACGTGGCCGGGGCTCCTGGTTCGGCGTCGGGCGGTCACGGGGAAACGTACAGAAGGCGGAGACGTACAGAAGGTATCGAGCCGAGGGGCTGAACCGCGCGCCCTTGCCCGGCGCACGGCCCCGGCTCCAAGGATGTCAGTACGTACGGGTCACTCGGACGAGTGACATTGGGGGCTTGGCGCCCCCTTCCGTCCGCTCATCTTTTCGCCGTACACGGCGGCGACTGTCACCGCGACTGGGGGTCCCCCCTGCTCGAAGAGCTTGGGGGAGTGCGCGATCAGTCCGGCGTGCCCGTTGCACGCGACGGCGGCCACGCCGAGGGCCGCGCCCAGGGCGTGCGCCCCCGTGTCGCCGAGCATCACGCGCTCCCCCAGGTCCTCGGGCAGGACGGCCGCGGCGGCCCCGGTGGCGGCGGCGGCCAGTTCCGCGCCCGGTCCGCCCCGCAGCAGTCCGGGCGCCGCGAGGGCGAGCACCGCGCCGGCGGCTCTGCCCGGCCGTACGTCCAGGAGGTTGACGGCGTGCGCGGCCCCGGCGTTCACGACTCCGGCGAGGAGCTTGTCCAGCGGCCGTTCCTTCCGCCGCGCCCTGGCGACGAGCCCTGCGGCCGAGATCCCGAGCAGCTTGACCGCCCCGCTGGTGACCTCACCGCCCCGCAGCGCGCCCAGGTGCGCCCGGAACCCACGGCGCGGGTCGCCGACCCCGGCGACGTCGTCGTAGGCCCCGCAGGCCCCGGCGGCCAGCACCGCCGGCCCGGCCGCGGGCCGCACCCGTCCGGTGGCGGCGGCGGCCGCCGCTGCCACCGCCGGCCCGGCGGTGGCGGCCGCCGCTGCCACCGCCGGCCCGGCGTACAGCCCGACGCTCCGCCCCGCGTGGTTCGTCCGTTCCCAGCGTCCGCGCCCACCGGGCGCGACGGCACGGAGCCCGGCGGTCCCGGCCCGGGCGAGACCGGCGGCCAGCGCGAAGGAGGCGGCGATACGGGAGTTCATCCCGCCACCCTACGACGCCTCAGCCGTCCGCCCGGGCCGTGGCGAGGAGTTCCTCGGCGTGGGCCCGGGCCGTTTCCGAGTTCTCCTGCCCGGCCAGCATGCGGGACAGCTCCCGGATGCGGTCCTCGCCCTCCAGCACCTTCACACCGGAGCGGGTCACCGAGCCGTCGTCGGTCTTCTCGACCAGCAGCTGGCGGTCGGCGAAGGCGGCGACCTGGGGCAGGTGGGTCACGACGACGACCTGGGCGGTCTTCGCCAGCCGGGCCAGGCGCCGCCCGATCTCCACCGCGGCCTTGCCGCCGACGCCCGCGTCGACCTCGTCGAACAGGTACGTCGGCACCGGGTCCGTCCCCGCGAAGACCACCTCGACGGCCAGCATCACGCGCGACAGCTCACCGCCGGACGCGCCCTTGGCGATCGGCCGGGGCGGCGCGCCCGGGTGCGGGGCGAGCAGCAGCTCGACCTCGTCGGCGCCGGCCGGCCCGTAGGCGACCGTCCGGCCGCCCACCTCCACGCCCTCCGGGTCCTCGGTCTGCCGGATGGCGAACGACACGCGCGCGTGCGGCATGGCCAGCGAGGCCAGCTCGGCGGTCACGGCGGCGGCGAACCGCTCCGCGGCCTCCGTCCGGGCGTCCGTCAGCGCCTGGGCGAGCGCGCCCAGTTCGGTGCGCAGCGCGTCCCGCTCGGCGGTCAGCTCGCCGATCCGCTCGTCGTCGGAGTCCAGCTCGGTCAGCCGGGCGGCACCGCGCTCGGCCCAGGCGAGCACGGCGCTCATGTCCTCGCCGTACTTGCGGGTCAGCGCGCCGAGCGCGGCCCGCCGCTCCTCCACCGCCGCCAGCCGCAGCGGGTCGGCGTCCAGGTCGTCGGCGTATCCCGCCAGCTCCCCGGCCACGTCACCGAGCAGGATGCCGATCTCGCCGATGCGGTCGGCGAGCGCGGCCAGCGCCGGATCGTGCGACCGCACGGCCTCCAGGGCCCGCTGGGCGCCCGCGACGAGGGTGGCCGCGTCGATGCCCTCGGGGTCCTCCGGATCGGCCGCGAGAGCGGCGTGCGCGGCCGCCGCGGCGGACGACAGCGCCTCGGCGTGCCCCAGCCGCTCCGCCTCCTCGGCCAGCTCCACGTCCTCCCCGGCGCGCGGCTCGACCCCGGCGATCTCGTCGAGGCCGTAGCGCAGCATGTCGGCCTCCTGGGCCCGTTCACGCGCGCGCGTGGTGATCTCCTCGAGCTCCACGGAGACGGTCCGCAGCCGCCGGTAGGCCTCGGCGTACTTCGTCAGCGGCACGGCGACCGCGTCGCCCGCGTACCGGTCGAGGGCCTGCCGCTGCCGGGACAGCTTCAGCAGCCCCTGCTGGTCGGTCTGCCCGTGCACGGCCACCAGGTCGTCGGAGAGCTCGGCGAGCAGTCCCACGGGCACGCTCCGCCCGCCCAGGTGCGCCCGGGAGCGCCCTTCGGCGGAAACGGTACGGCTGATCAGCAGCGCCCCGTCGTCGAGCTCGGCGCCGGCCTCCTCGGCCCGTACGGCGACGGAGGCGTCCGCGGGCACGGTGACCCGTCCCTCCACGACCGCCTTGTCCGCCCCGATCCGCACCAGCGCCGGATCCGCACGCCCGCCCAGCAGCAGCCCCAGACTGGTGACCACCATGGTCTTGCCGGCGCCCGTCTCCCCCGTGACGGCGGTGAATCCGGGCGACAGCTCGACAACGGCATCGTCGATCACTCCGAGCGACCGTATACGCATCTCCTCCAACACGTACCTGACCTTACGAGGTCAGGAGTGGAGAGCGCACATAGGCCGCGCATGTCGCCCACGTGAGTGGCCCCCCCGAGGGGGCGCGGGGCTGTATCGGCATGCGGCTCCGCCGCGTGGGCGCGGCCGGCCCCGACGAACCCGCACCCGCCGGCGAACCCGCACCCGCCCTCGCACACCGCTAGTGCGGCGCCCCGCGCCACCCGGACACCGGGAGCGCGAACTTCGCGACCAGACGGTCCGTGAACGACGCGTGGTGTGGCGGTCGTGGACGTGGCCGGCTCGGACTGCTGCGTCATCGAGGAGACTCCCATCGC
>NZ_POTZ01000514.1 GCF_003236365.1 Streptomyces sp. NTH33 | reverse complement strand
GCTCACCAGGCGAGGGGAGAACGCGGAGGACTTGACCCCCTGTCAGATGTGGCCGACCCCCGCGCCCGCCTCCGCGTTCTCCCCTCGCCTGGTGAGCAGCGCGACGAGAACGGCCACGGCCGCGATTCCGGCGGCTACGAGGGAGGCGAGGCTCATGCCGGAGATGAAGGTGTCGTGCGCGACGGAGGTGATCTTCGCGGCGATCTCCTCGGGCGTCCCCTTCGGCACCGGCGCCGCGCCGATCTGGACCGCCTCGGAGGCCTGGTCCAGCCGGGCGGGGGTGAGCGGCGGGAGGCCCGCGTCCCGCCAGTTGCCGGGCAGGTCGTTCTTGACCTTGGAGGCCATCACGGCGCCCAGCACAGCCGTACCGAGGCTGCCGCCGATCTGCATGGCGGACTGCTGCAGTCCGCCGGCCACACCGGACAGCTCCAGGGGCGCGTTGCCGACGATGACCTCGGTGGCGCCGACCATGACGGGGGCGAGGCCGAGGCCGAGCAGCGCGAACCAGAGCGACATGGTGCCGCTGTCCGTACCCGTATCGAGCGTGGACAGGCCGAACATGGCGAGCGCGGTGGCGGCCATGCCGCCGGCCAGCGGAATGCGCGGGCCCAGCTTGGTGATCATGAAGCCCGCGAGCGGGGAGGCGACGATCATCGCGCCGGTGAGCGGGAGGAGGTGCATGCCCGCGTCGACCGGCCTCATCCCGTGCACGTTCTGCAGGTAGAAGGTGACGAAGAACAGGCCGCCCATGAACGCGATGGCCATCAGGACCATGAGGACCACGCCCGCGGACAGCGGCACCGAGCGGAACAGCGCCAGCGGGATCAGCGGCTCCTTCACCTTCGTCTCCCAGAGGGCGAAGGCTCCGAAGCCGATGAGGGACACGACGATGAACACCCACGTCGTGCCGTCGCCCCAGCCCCAGTCCCCCGCCTTGATCAGGGCCCAGACGAGGCAGAACATGGCGGCCGAGAGCAGCACGATGCCGAGGACGTCGAAGGAGCGCGGCGCGTTCTCGGCGCGGTGGTCGAGCAGGATCAGCACGCCCAGGACCAGGGCGAGGGCGCCGACGGGCACGTTGATGAAGAACACCGACTGCCAGTTGACGTGCTCGACGAGGAAGCCGCCGAGGATCGGGCCGCCGGCGGTGGAGGCGCCGATGACCATGCCCCAGATGCCGATGGCCATGTTGAGCTTCTCGGCCGGGAAGGTCGCCCGCAGCAGGCCGAGCGCGGCCGGCATCAGCAGCGCGCCGAACAGACCCTGGAAGATCCGGAAGACGACGACCATGGCGATGGTGCTGGACAGCCCGATCGCCCCGGAGGAGGCGGCGAAGCCGGCCACTCCGATGAGGAAGGTCTGCCGGTGCCCGAAGCGGTCACCGAGCTTGCCCGCGGTGATCAGGGAGACCGCAAGGGCGAGGAAGTAGGCGTTGGTGATCCACTGGACGTCGGCGAGGGTGGCGCCCAGGTCCTTGGCGATGGCCGGGTTGGCGATGGCCACGATGGTCCCGTCGAGGGCCACCATCATGACCCCTACGGCGACGGTGACCAGGGTGGCCCACGGATGCCCGCGCAGTCCCTTGGACGGCGCGGGCTCCGACGGGGCTGTTGAGGCGTTGTCCCCCGGCCCGGTCGATTCGATGGCGGTCTGACTAGTCATGGGTTCGAGGCTAATGACAGCAACTGACAATCGACAAACGAGTTCAGTAGTCAGTCACTGACATGCCACTCCCTATAGTCTGAACTGGGGAAACGGCGAACGGTGCGGGAGAGGGGTCCGGAGAGTTCCATGGAGACGGCGGGGACCGCCGGGACGGCGCCACGGGCGGTGTCACGGCCGGGGCTGCGCGAGCGCAAGAAGCGGCGTACCAGGGACGCGCTGCTGCGGTCCGCACTCGAACTGTTCACCACCCAGGGGTACGAGCGGACGACGGTCGACGAGATCGCCGAGGCCGTCGACGTCTCCCCGCGCACCTTCTTCCGCTACTTCGGCGGCAAGGAGGACGCCGCCCTCGCCGTGCAGGAGATGGTGGAGGCGCACTTCGTCGACTCGCTGCGCGCCCGCCCGCCCGGGGAGCCCCCGCTGGAGGCGCTGCGCCGGGCGGTGCTGGAGGGCTGGGACACGATCAGCGACGCCGTCGTGACCGTCGTCCCCGTGGAGCTGTACCTGCGCATGTTCCGGGTGATCGAGTCGACGCCGGTCCTGCTGGCCGCGCATCTGCTCCGCTCGGCGGAGACCGAGGAGCAGATCGCGCGTCTGCTCGCCGAGCGCGAGGGCCTGGACGTGGACGCCGATCCGCGGCCGCGGCTGGCGGTGGCCGTCTTCGGCGCGGTGATGCGGGTGACGGGCCGTCAGTGGAGCACGGGCGAGGACGGCGGCCCGGAGGCGATACGGGAACTCACCGCCGCGTACCTCGATCAGGTGGGGCCCGCGCTGACCGGGAACTGGCGTACGCCCCTCCGGCGTTGAGCCGGAGCACTCCACCACCGCCGAACTGCCGCACATCCGAACCGCCTTGAACGGGCGTACGGATTGAAGCAACCCTCACGCCGCTCGAAACGTGATCCCCGTCACTCGGTTAACGCGAGACCGTCTCGTTCTCCTAGTGTGTCCTTCCAGTGACTTCCTTCGACACCTCCCCCCACCTCAACGTCTGGCGCGCCCTGCTCGCGCTGGCCGTGGTCTTCGTGATGCTGGCCACCACCGGCTGGACCGCCGTGCGCGGCCAGCGCGGGACCACCGCCCTGCAGGCGTCCCTGTCCGCTTGGGAGCGCGGCCGTCTGCACGGGCACCCGCTGCCCGCCCCGGACGCGGCTCCCGCCCTGCTCGGCCGCTTCTTCGCCTCGCTCACCGCGCAGGACCGTGGCCGGCTCGCCCACCGCTATCCGCTCGCGGTCGGCAACATGAACGGCGCCCCGGTCAAGCTGCGCTACCAGGCCAACCGCATCGCGCTCCGCCAGGCGAGCAAGGCCGAGCTGAAGCGCATGCACGACAGCCGGCTCACCCCGGCCGGGCAGCAGGACGCAGGCCGCCGCATGCGCCAGTACACGACGCTGATGACGAAGGACCGGCAGATCCTCGCCTTCGATCCCGGGGGCACCGGCCGCATCGCCGAGGTCTTCGGCGACCTGCGCACGGCGGAGCGGATCTCCGTCGTCGTGCCCGGCGTCGACACCGACCTGTTCACCTTCCGGAGGACCTACCGCCCGTACTCGGCGCCGTACGGCATGGCGAAGTCGCTGTACGCGGCCGAGCGCACGGCGGCCCCCGGCACACGTACGGCCGTGATCGCCTGGGCCGACTACACCGCGCCCAGCGGGCTCGGTGTGGACGCGGCCACGGCGATGCGCGCCGAGGAGGGCGCCGTCCGGCTGAACAGGCTGCTGCGCGGGCTGCCCGGCGACTCGCCCGTCTCGCTGTTCTGCCACAGCTACGGCTCGGTGGTGTGCGGCGTCGCCGCGCGCGGGCTGCCGGACCGGGTGTCCGACATAGCGGTGGCCGCCAGCCCCGGCATGCGGGTGGCCGAGGCCTCCCGCCTGCGCACCTCCGCCCGGGTGTGGGCGATGCGGGACGCCACCGACTGGATCCAGGACGTGCCGTACCTGGAGCTCGGCGGCCTCGGGCACGGCGCCGACCCGGTCTCCCCGGCGTTCGGGGCGCGGGTGCTGTCGGCACGGGGTGCGAAGGGCCACGCCGGGTACTTCGAGCCGGGCACCGACAGCCTGGCCAACTTCGCCGGGATCGGGGTTGGCGCATACGACTCGGTGCGGTGCGCCCATGACGACGACAGGTGCCGGGCGGATTTGTCCGGTACGGCCGGGGCTGGACGCGCGTAGAGACAGCAGGAAGTGCGGTCTGCGCGGGGAGGGACGAAGAAGCTCGTGCCGCCTACGATGAGCCGCATGGGTGACGTACTGGCCGGATTTCACGCTGCCTGGGAGTTCGAGTCCGATTCCGTGCTCATCCGCTACGAACGGGGGATTCGAACACCTAAGCTCTTCCAGGCACTCGGTGCCCGCCGGGTTCCGCTGGCGGCGCTCGAGGGCGTGACGCTCGCGGCGGGCAGACGCGGCACGGTGGTCCTGCGCGCCGAGCCCAGGCCCGGCGCCGACCCGCTGATGGACGCGGCCGACGGCCAGCTCAAGGAGGGCTGCGACCCGTATCGGCTGGTCCTGCCGGCCGAGCGGGGGACGCTCGCCGAGTACTACGCCGACGAACTGCGCGCCCACCTCACCGGGAGCGGCCCGGCCGACCGCCACCTGGTGGCACCGCCCGCGGCGCCGCTCCAGTTCAAGGCCTACGACGGGAAGGCGTCCTTCGACGGCACGGCGGTGCGCTTCCGGTGGTCGTGGACGGGGGCGTCCTCGGCCAAGTGGAAGGCCGGCGACCGGATCTTTCCCGTCGCCGACCTGGGCGGGGTGGAGTGGCGCTCACCGGAACTCTTCGAGGGCCATCTGCGGCTGCTGCCACGCGAGCCGGGCGCCGCCGCCGCACAGCCACCGCAGCCGGACCAGGACCCGGCCGCGGTGGTGTTCGGCCTCGGCTACGGCCCGGTCCACGAGTCCCTGCCGTTCGCGGCGGCCGTACTGGCCGCGGTCCGCTCGGCGAGCCCCCCGGCCCCGGTCACGGTCCCGGCCCCGCAC
>NZ_POTZ01000513.1 GCF_003236365.1 Streptomyces sp. NTH33 | reverse complement strand
TTCCACCGGGGTGCGTAGTGCTTGGGGGCGGCTGTGCCGGTCATCGTCCGCCTTCCTGGTCGGGGACGGGCCGAGCCTGACAGGCACCACTGACATCTGGCCTGACCTCTGCGAATTGTTGTCTGACGTCGACGAGGACGCCGGCCGACGCGGGAGCGTCACGGAAGATCTCCGGCTCATGGCACCCACCCTGCTGAAAGGGTGAACACCTGGCAGGCGAATGCACCTCGCGCACTCAAATGAGCGGCATGTGAACACTGGAGGCCGAAATGCTCCCGCTTTACAGAGGGATATGTGCCTCCGGGCCGGGCGTCGAGGGCAGGACTCCGTCGTTCTCGTAAAGCGCCCGGGTTACTGGGTGATCCGGCAACTTGTGGCGTTTCGCAGCCGCTTGGTGGTCCGCGCGCCGGCCGGCCCGAAGGCAGACGAAGCCCCCGGGCACCCTCCGGCGGCCCGGGGCAGCTCACCCGGCGCTCAGAGTCGCGCGGCCCGCACCGACCACTGGCAATTGCTCTCCGAGACGAAAGTGATCAACCCGCTGGTGGGCAGGAAGAAGCACCCGCCGTCCTCACCGGTCCCCTCCAGCCAGTCCTTGGGATCCGTGCCCATCCGCTCGGCCTCCCGGACGGTGATCTCCCGGCACTTCCAGCACGAGGAATCGGCGTAAAGGGAACCGCCCAGCTGGTGGTCGCAGACGAACGACAGCTCCCAGTTCCAGTCGTCCTCGGCGTCCACCTCCACCTCGAAGAGGCCCGGCATGGCGTCGAACCGGTGGAGGACGTCCGAACACTCCCCCCGGTGCTCCCCGGTGAACACCGCTGCCTCCCCCAGCGGCAGCATCCGCATCGACCAGGACAGGGGCTCGTCCCCCTTCGACTGGACCTTCACGTGCGTCGTGTTCACCGGCAGCAAGAGCCGCGCTTCACCATCTCCCCGGGGGGAGTACAGGGTGGGCGGCGTCTCACGGGTGGCACCGACACCCCTCTCCTGCCCGTGCAGGACAAACTCGCCCTCGCCGCGCTTCACCACGTGCAGCAGCGCAGGCCGGCCGGCCTCCGGCCGCTCCACGGCTATGCGGTAATTCCGGCTGTGATCACCGGTGTGGACAAACTCCCCTTCCGGGAACCCCGGCACCACCCTGGCGTCCGCACCCATGACCCCCCACTCCTCCCCTGCGCCGTTCCCCACCAGAGCGCCGACCCTACGTCAGCTCGATGACACTTCGCGGTTGGCGAATCCTGCGGAGCACGGAGACCAGCACGGGCTTCCAACGATCACGAAGTGTCGAAGCCCCTGATCACCACAACGGAAGACCGTGCGTGCCTGTTCTGCCTTCATCACCCATCCCCGCCGGGCTGGGACGACTCGTCGGCGCAGCCCCTGCCTGTCGCAAGGACTCGCCCGGCCCCCTGGACCGGTTCCGCCGCTTACCTGACCCGCGCCGCCGTCAGATCGCCGAGTGGGCCGCTGATGCTCCCGACCAGGTGCTGTCCTGGTGCGGCGGTACCCTGCGCGGTCCGGACCGGCCCCTGTCCGCACCGAGCGAGGCGACCGTCCGCCGCCCACTGCAACGTGCCGACGGCGATGTGCTCGACGTGGCGATCGGCGCCTGGCTCGCGGTTCACTCCGCTGCCCTGCGCACCGCCCACCTGGGCGAACCATCGCAAGGCCGCCCGGCCCGCATCGCGGTCGCGGTGGACGGCAAGTCGCTGCGCGGCGCGGTGCACCCCAACGGTCGCCCGGTCCGCCTCATCTCTGCACTGCGGGGCGACGGAGCGGTCCTCGCTCAGTGCGAGGCCGACGCCAGAAGCAACGAGATCACCGCGGTCCGGCCACTGCTCGCGACTCCCGCGGCTCTCACGGCCGTACCAGCAGCTGGAAGTCGAACGCGTACCGGGAGGCGCGGTACACGTGCCGGGCGTACTCCACCGCCCGGCCCGTGTCGTCGTACGCCGTGCGCTGCATGGTGAGCAGGGCGGCGCCCTCCTCCTCGTCGAGGCGGGCGGCCTCCTCGGCGGTGGCTCCGCGGGCGCCGATGGTCTGGCGGGCGCTGTGCAGGGTGATGCCCGCCGAGCGCATCATCCGGTACAGGCCGGTCGACTCCAGCCGGGCGGTGTCCGGCTCGAGCAGCGTGGCCGGCAGGTAGTTGCACATGTGCGCCACCGGCTGGCCGTGCGTGAACCGCAGCCGCTCCAGCACCGTCACCTCGCCGCCCTCGGTGAGACCGAGCGCGGAGGCCACCTCGGCGGTCGCGGGCACCCGCTCGTTGCGCAGCACGCGGGTGGTGGGGCCCTGCCCGGCCGTCTCCAGGTCGTCGTAGAGGCTGCTGAGCTCCAGGGGCCGTCTGACCTTGCTGTGCACCACCTGCGTGCCCACCCCGCGCCGCCGGACCAGCAGCCCCTTGTCGACCAGGGACTGGATGGCCTGGCGGACCGTGGGACGGGACAGGCCCAGGCGTACGGACAGGTCGATCTCGTTGCCCAGGAGGTCCCCCGGGGCGAGGATTCCGCGCTCGATCGCCGCTTCCAGCTGCTGGGCGAACTGGTAGTACAGCGGCACCGGACTGCTCCGGTCCAGGGCGAAGTCCAGGGAATCGAGCGCGGAGAGGGTCACGGCACGGGAGCGGTCACCGGTCGTCGCCACGGGGTACCCCCTTCGGGTCGGGTGAGGCGTTGCGCGGCTCCAGGCAGCCTGTCGGCGGGGGGAGTTCACAGGTGGTGGCGGCGGGCGGCCACCTCGCGGTCGTAGCGCTCGCGGGCGGTCACGGCGGCCTCGCGGGAGGCCACCTCGGCCACCGGTACGTCCCACCAGGCCTCGGCCGGGGGAGCGGCCGGGGCCTCACGCTCCACGTCCGTCTCGACGTACACGCACGTCGGGCGGTCGGAGGTGCGGGCCGCGCGCAGCGCCCGGCGCAGTTCGCCCACCGTCTTGGCGCGCAGCACCTCCATGCCGAGGCTGCCGGCGTTGGCGGCGAGGTCGACGGGCAGCGGGGCGCCGGTGAAGGTGCCGTCGGCGGCGCGGTAGCGGTAGGCGGTGCCGAACCGCTCGGCGCCCACCGTCTCCGACAGACCGCCGATCGAGGCGTACCCGTGGTTCTGGACGAGGAGCACGTTGACCGGCAGGCCCTCCTGGACGGCCGTGACGATCTCCGTCGGCATCATCAGATAGGTGCCGTCGCCGACCAGCGCCCACACCGGAGTGTCCGGCGCGGCCTGCTGCACGCCGATCGCGGCCGGGATCTCGTAGCCCATGCAGGAGTAGCCGTACTCCAGGTGGTGCTGGCGCGGGGAGCGGGCCCGCCACAGCTTGTGCAGGTCGCCGGGGAGCGAACCGGCCGCGTTGATCACCACGTCGTCGTCGCCCACGACCGCGTCCAGCGCGCCCAGCACTTGCGTCTGCGTCGGTACGGCGCTGTCGTCGTCCGCGCGGTACGCCGCCTCGACCACCCGCTCCCAGCGCTCCTTGCCGGCCCGGTACCCGTCCTCGTACCCGGCGTCCACGCGGTGCCCGGCCAGCGCCTCGGTGAGCGCCGTGAGCCCGGCCCGCGCGTCGCAGACGAGGGTCGTGGCCGCCAGCTTGTGGGCGTCGAACGCGGTGATGTTGAGGTTGAGGAAGCGGACGTCCGGGTTCTGGAAGAGGGTGCCGGAGGCGGTGGTGAAGTCGGTGTAGCGGGTGCCGACGCCGATGACCAGGTCCGCGGTGCGCGCGAGGTCGTCACTGACGGCCGTGCCGGTGTGCCCGATGCCGCCGAGGTCGGCCGGGTGGTCGTGGCGCAGTGAGCCCTTGCCGGCCTGGGTGGAGGCGACCGGGATGCCGGTGGCGTCGGCGAACGCCTTCAGCGCGTCCTCGGCCCCGCTGTGGTGCACGCCGCCGCCCGCGACGACCAGTGGGCGCTCGGCGGCCCGTACGGCCCGTACCGCCTCGGCGAGTTCGGCGGGGTCGGGAGCGGGACGCCGGACCCGCCACACCCGCTCGGCGAAGAACTCCTCGGGCCAGTCGAAGCCTTCCGCCTGCACGTCCTGCGGCAGCGCGAGGGTGACCGCGCCGGTCTCGGCCGGATCGGTCAGGACCCGCATCGCGTTCAGCGCGGAGGGGATCAGGGCCTCGGGGCGGGTGATCCGGTCGAAGTAGCGGGAGACCGGGCGCAGGGTGTCGTTGACCGACACGTCCGCCTCCACCGGGTGCTCCAGCTGCTGCAGCAGCGGGTCGGCGCTGTGCGAGGCGAAGTAGTCGCCGGGCAGCAGCAGCACCGGCAGGCGGTTGATGGTGGCCAGGGCGGCGCCGGTGACGAGGTTGGTGGCGCCCGGGCCGATGGACGTGGTCACCGCCTGCGTGGACAGGCGGTCGCGCTGACGGGCGTAGCCGACCGCCGCGTGCACCATCGCCTGCTCGTTGCGGCCCTGGTGGAACGGCATGACGCCCTCGCCCGCCTCCACCAGCGCCTGTCCGACGCCGGCCACGTTGCCGTGGCCGAAGATGCCCCAGGTGCCGGCGATCAGCCGGTGCCGTACGCCGTCCCGCTCGGTGTACTGGGCGGCGAGGAACCGCACCAGCGCCTGGGCGACGGTGAGACGGGTCGTGGAGTGACTCATCGTGGACCTCACTGGGACGAGGGGGCGGAAGGGGACGACGGGGCGGAAGGAGCGGTGTACAGG
>NZ_POTZ01000512.1 GCF_003236365.1 Streptomyces sp. NTH33 | reverse complement strand
AGGCGTTCCTCGCCACCCCGCAGCCCGCCCAGGTGATCGACCAGTCGCCCTCGGCGCGCTGCGGGGTGGCGAGGAACGCCTCGAGACGCCCGACGCAGTCCCGCGCGAGCAACGCGACCCCCGCCGCCCCGCGCACTTGTGCCGGCAGCTTCGCCGCCGCGCGCAGGGCCGGGACCACGCACTCCAGGACGGTGTCCGGGTATCCGCGCAGCGCCTGCGCAATCGCGGCCCGCCGCTCGTCCTCGGCCGCCTGCCAGACGCGTGCCAAGGGCGGGCCGAGTTCGGCCAGGCGCGGCCCGCGCTCCTCGGCCCGCGCCCGGGCGCACCACAGGCCCAGCTCTTCCTCCAGCCAGCGCCAGGCGGCGTCCGCGAGCAGCCGCGCCGTGTACGAGTCCCCAGCGGCGCGCAGTGCGTCGCACAGCTGGGGCAGGCCCTGCACCCACTCTCCACGGTCGGCCCCGGACACGCGCCAGACGCGCTGTGCGGGGAACCATCCCCCGACGAGTTCACGCATCCACTCTCTGCCGTACGCCCCGGCCACCGCGGCCAGCGCATCCGCATGGTCCGGGGTGAGCACCTCCGCGCGGAACGGCTCCAGCAGCATCGCCGCCGTCCCGGGCACGCCCAGGCCGGCCGCGACCTCGAGGGCCGTACCCAGCGCTTCGTCCCGCGGCGCGGTCTGCGGCCAGAACGGCGCCAGCGAGGCCGCGTCGGCCCGGACCCTGTCCAGCTCCCCAGCCGCGATCCGGTCGCGCAGCTCGGCCAGCGCGCCTTCGGGTCCGGCCTCGGCCCGGGCCGCGAACGCCCGCTCGCGCGGCCACAGCAGGACCGCGGAACGTCGGTACCAGCAGTCAAGGGTGTCGCCGTAGTTACCCATGTAGCCCTCATACTCCGACTGGAAGGGCTCCAGGTTCTTGTTCGGCGTGGAGGCACACCGCTCCTCGTAGGAGACGGGCAGACAGATCGCCTCGCCGCCCCCGCCGTCCGGGCGGGTCCACCAGCCGAGGGTGATCTCGTCGTCGATCAGGTCGTTGAGCTCGTAGTCCGCATAGTCGTCGGCGCCGCTCCCGGTGCCGGGGGCCAAGTCCTCCTCGTCCTCCTCGTCATAGGAGTCGTCGTAGTAGTCGCGGTCCCACGGGTCACCGCCGCCGGGCGGGTAGGCGTCCCAGGTTTCCTTCACCTCGGCAAGCGCGAGCACCGCCTCGCAGCCGGCCCGCGCCGCGGCGGCACGCAGCAGCGCGGCGCGCTCGGCGTCCGCACCCTTGAGGCGGCTCCAGGACAGTCCGCGCTGGGTGTACTCGTGGTCGAGCAGGTAGACCAGCCGGTTCGGCGGAGGCAGTTCCCGGCCTCCCCAGCGCGGGAGGGCCGGCTCGGCGAAGTGTTCGGTCAGGCAAGCCGCGAGGTCGGCGACCGGGCCGACGTCCCCGGACGCGGCTTCGGCTTCGGCTTCGGCTTCGGCTTCGGCGAGCAGATTGAAGGTGAGGGTCACCCGATAGCCCGACTTCACCGGCTTGACCTCGTGCCGGCAGTCGGCGTAGAAGGCGACGAAGGTCAGCCGCTCCTTCGACGCCTGGTAGACCCTGCTCTCACCGCCGTGCTCCACCACCAGTTCGCCGCCGGTGTGCGCCGAAGGCAGCGACACCACCAGCGTGCCCACCATCGCGTCGTCCTTCTCGGAGTCCTGGTGGGGAAGGAAGAACTGGCCCTTGCCGTACACGAGGAGCGCGTGCGGCTCGGCCCGCAGCCGGGTCTTCGCCGGCAGCCCGAGCTCGTCACGGAAGTACTCCAGGGCGGCGTCCAGCATCGGCACCCACCCTCTCCCGTCCAGCTCGAACCGGTCCGGAGTGATCTCCCAGGTGTCGCGGACACCGGGGTCGCTCAACGTCTCCTCACCGCGCCCGAACTTCGCCGGCCGCGCCACCTCGATCAGCTTCTTCGTACGCGGCGCGCGCAGCGGAAGCACCACCGGCCCAACACCCTCCACGTCCAGCCGGAACGCGTCGGCCGGCGCGTTCATCCGGGCGGCGAACGAGCCGACCGGGTCCGAGCCACCGAGCAGTCGCGCCAGCCGCTCCCGTGCCGAGATCGCCATGCCCCGCCCCCTTTTCACGTCCATGCCCCGCTTCGTACCGCCGGGGACACCCCGGCTCCCTGACGATCGTAGTGACGGCGAGCACCGCTCCCGCGCGAACAACCGACTGTCGGCACCGTGCTGGTCCTGCTCGATGGCGCGTCTGCGGCTGCTCCCCTTGAATCTCGGACCAGGCACATCAGCAATGACTTTCCGTTACCACCGCATGCGGGACAGGGCCGTTGAATTAACACACCCAGACCCGGCGGTCGAGCGGAAAGGACTCAGGGGTTATCCCCACCCCCTCGAAACCCGCCCCACATCGACGCCATATAAGAGTATGGTGTTGGTATGGCTACCAAGAAGGTGACGATCACCCTCGATGAATCCTTGGTCGCGGCCCTGGCGGACGCCGCCGAGGAAGAAGGCATCCCGCTGTCCCGGCTCGTCGCCGGAGCAGCTGAGCGAGAGTTGCGGCTGCGAGCCGGACGGGCCGTGGTCCAGGAGTGGCAGGCGGAGCACGGAGGCTTCACCCCCGAAGAGCTCGCCGCCGCCCGCTCCGAGATGGCCGACGCCGACGCCGAGTACCTCAGCAGCTCGAGGACCTCGGCCGCGTGAACATCCCCTACCTGTACGACGCCGGTGCGCTCATCGCCATCGACAACGGCGACCGGCACATGTGGGCCCGCCACCATCTGGCTCTGGAGGACGGCCGGGACATCCACGTCCCCTCTGTTGTCGTGAGCCAAGCGTGGCGGGACGCCCGGCGCCAGGTCCGGCTCGGCAAGTTCCTCGCCGGATGCGATGTCGCGCCCGTGGGCCTGGAGACCGCCAAGGCTGCGGGCATCCTGTGCGGCAAGGCAGGCACTGCCGATGTCGTCGACGCCACCGTCGTCGTCATGGCCGCCACCCTCGGCGCCATCATCTGGACCTCCGACCCGGACGACATCCACACCCTCATCGACGCCCAGGACATCAAACCCGCCCCTGTCATCCGTACCGTCTGACCTCCCGTGGTCCCCGGCCGACACCCGGCCGGAGGGTCAGCACCAAGTCAGCACACGACCCGGAAACGGCCCAAATCCGCAGGAGAAAACAGGAAGGGGCCAGACCCGAAGATCTGGCCCCTGACCTGGGGTTTCCTACCCCGACCAGCCGCTTCCGGCGATCAAGGAATCACCCGCTACACGTTGAAGCGGGACTTCGGCGCCTGCGACCAGCACGGCCGACGGTTTGTCCGGCCTCCGGCAGCGGACGAACCGCTCGATCCGGCCTGGCGCCCGATCGACCTCGCACAGGACTCCTTCGAGGTCTGGGGAGCGAAGGAATGGGCCCCGTGGCCGACGGATCCTTCGGTGCTCTGCTGGTGGCTTCCCACCTTCTGGCGCCGCGACCAGCCCGCCTCATGAGTCCCTCCATAGAGAGACTCGTCCAGCAGCTCGACGGCGAAGCCGACACGTCCTACGACGCCCGCGCGGAACTGATCCGGCTCGGCTCCGTCGCCATCCCCGCCATGATCGACGGACTGACCTCCCTCGGCGGCTTCGGCCGGCTGACCGCCATCGAGGTCTTCGAGGAGGTGGGCGATCCCCGCTGCGGCCCCGCCCTCATCGGGCTGCTGGACAGCGACGACCCCACCATCCGCGAATGGGCGGCCACGGCCCTGGCGAGCCTGGAAATCGACGGCGCCATCGAGCCCCTGCGCCGCGCCTACCGCGCCTGCTTGGAAAGGACGACCCCACCGGACTGGACCGAGCCCAGCGGCATCCGCTGGGCGCTGACCGAACTCGGCGCCCGCACCCCGGTCATCCCACCGCTCACCGCGCGCCTGCGCGCCACCGCGGCGAACGACGCCCCCGGCTGGCCCTCGGCCCACTTCACCGAGATCATCAACGACCTGGCCGACCACGCCCAGGTGATCCTCCACTCCCAGTTCTGGCGGGTCGACGCCGACCGCACGTACGGCATCTCCGGCACCGCCCTGAACTGGGAACTCGACTGGACCACGCCCTGGGAGCACCTGGTCGAAGAGGCCCGCACCTGGTCCCTGCTGGATGCCCTCGAAGCCCCCGCCGGCGACAACATCTTCATCGCCCCCACCTGGATCGACCGTACCGACCTGTACCCGGAGAAGTGACCGATGCCGTTCCAGTACCCCGAGGAGATCGGCTACGGCTACGTGATCGAGCGCTACGTGACGAGGAAGGACTCGGACCACCCGCGCTACCTCGAACTGAACAGCGCGCGCGTCCTGCGGCCGGGGTGGCCGCACGCCAAACGCTTCGCCCGCCGTGTGATCGAGGACACCGCCCACCATCACTGACGCCGAACTGGAAGCCCTCCTCGCCTACGAATGGCGCTCGCGCCTCACCGCCGCCTGGCTGATCGGTGTCGGCCGGCGGACGAGCTTCCTCGAGCGCCTCGGCGACCTCCTCCTCGCCAGCGAGGTCTGCTACTCCGGCAGCGCCTACTGTTTCGCCCTGGCCCGCCTCGGCACCCACGCCGACGCCGAGATCCTCACCGCCTACCTCGACCACTACCTCCCCCGCACCGACCTCTGCTACGACCAACCCGCCACCCTCGGCG
>NZ_POTZ01000511.1 GCF_003236365.1 Streptomyces sp. NTH33 | reverse complement strand
GGTGATCAGCAGGGAGGGGTCGCTCATCAGCTCGCCGGTGCGGGTGAGTTCGCGGAAGGTGCGCCGCCAGGCGTGGCCGAAGGACAGGGTGTGGTGGGCCAGTTCCGGCCAGGTGCGGTCGCAGCCGGCGTGCAGGACCACGGCCGACGGGGCGTGGCCGAGGCGTGCCGGGCGGCGCGGGGTCCGGCCCAGCAGGCGGTAGGCCACCGGCAGGTCGGGGGTGAGGACGACGGCGTCGCAGGCGATGCGCCGCTCCTCGGTCACCACGGCGGTGACCCGCTCGCCGGAGCGTTCCAGGCGGGTGACCGGCTGCCCGTAGTGGAACTCCGCCCCGGCCGCCGCCGCGGCGGCGGCCATCGCGCGGGGCAGGGCGTGCATGCCGCCGCGCGGGAAGTACACCCCGGCGACGGTGTCCATGTAGGCGATCACCGCGTAGGCGGCCAGGGCCCGCTCGGGCGGAACGCCGGCGTACAGGGCCTGGAAGGAGAAGACCCGGCGCAGTCGCTCGTCGCGCAGGTGGCGGGCGATGCGCGCCTCCCAGCGGCCGAAGCCGCCGAGCGCGGCGAGGCGGGCCAGGTCCGGGGTGAGCAGCTGGAGCGGTGAGTCGAAGTCGGCGTCGAGGAAGCGGCCCCGTTCGGCCAGGTACAGCTGCCGCAGCCAGTGGCGCAGGCGGCGGTAGCCCGCCGCGTCGGCGCCTCCGGCGAACCGTTCGATCTCCGCCTCCATCGCCTCCGCGTCGGTGTGCACGTCGAGGGTGCTGCCGTCGGCGAAGCGTGCCCGGTACGCGGGGTGCAGCGCGATCAGGTCGACGCGGTCGCGCAGCGACTCGCCGACCGCGGCGAACGCCTCGTCGGCGATGTCCGGCATGGTGAGCACGGTGGGCCCGGTGTCGACCAGGTAGCCGCCGAGCGCGAGGCGTCCGGCCCGTCCGCCGGGGTGCGGGTCGCGTTCGACCACGGTGACCCGGCGGCCCGCGCCGAGCAGGTGCAGGGCGGCGGAGAGGCCGGCCAGACCCGCGCCGACCACCACCACGTGGTCGGTGGGCCCCGTCAGCGTTCTGGTCACCTGTCCGCCTCCGTTCCCGCGGTTCCCGCGGCGGTCGGTCCGGCGTCGGGCGGCGGACCGCCGGGCTGGGGCACCCGGCCGGGCGTGCCGGTGATCCCGGTCAGCAGGCCGCGCAGCCGGGCCGCCGCGCGCGGCTCCAGGGCGGCCTCGCCGAGGTGGTGCAGGCTCTGTCCGGCGAGCCGTGCGATATCCGTCTCCACCAGGTCGCGGGCGCCGGTCGCGACGAGGACGTCCCGCACGTCGGCCAGCTCGCTGTCGGGGAGGTCCGCGCGGCCCACCGCGTGCTCCAGCACGCCGAGCGCGCGGCGGTCGCCGGTGGCCGTGGCGAGGGAGCGGGCCACGGCCAGCGGATAGGTGGGCTTGCCCTCGCGCACGTCCCCGCCGGACGGCTTGCCGGTGACGTGCGGGTCGGCGAAGAGGTCGTCCAGGTCGTCGCGCAGCTGGAAGGCCAGGCCCGCGCAGCGTCCGGCGCGGCACAGCGTGCGGGTGGTGGCCTCGTCGGCGCCGGCGAGGACGGCACCGAGTTCCAGCGGCCGTTCCACGGTGTACAGGGCGCTCTTGAGGCAGGCGGTGCGGATCGCCCGGGCCGGGGTGAGGGCGGAGGTGGCCTGGCCCTGCACGTCGAGGTACTGGCCCGCCACCATCTCCGTGCGCAGGGTGCGCCACACGCCGTTCAGCCGGTGCGCGGTGCCGGGCGGGAGCCCGGGGTCCAGCACCAGGCCGGCCAGTACGTCGTCCGCCCAGGCCAGCGCGAGGTCGCCGGCGAGCACGGCGGCCGACGCGCCGAGCCGGCGTGCGGCCGAGTGCGATGCGGTACCGGCGTACTGCCGCTCCACGTCGGCGTGCAGCGCGGGGCCGCCGCGGCGGGTGGACGCCTGGTCCATCAGGTCGTCGTGGACCAGGGCGCAGGTCTGGATCAGTTCGAGCGCCGCCCCCGTCCGCAGCGCCGCGCGCACCTGGACGGGGTCCCCGCCGCGGCAGGCCCGCAGGGACCACCACACGAGCCGGGGGCGGATACGGCGCCCGCCGCGCCGGGCGAAGCCCACGACCCGCTCGGCGATGTCGTGGGCGAACACCGAGTCCAGCCCGCGGCAGCCGGTGAGGTGGTCGGCGAGCAGTTCCTGGAGCTCCCGGCCGACGGCGCCCGGCACGTCGTCGTCGACGGCACGCGCGTCGCCCTCGCGGTCCGCCGGGGTCGGGGGGTCCGGGTGATCCTGGTGGTTCGGGTGCTCCGGGTGCTCCGCGCGGGCGCAGGACCGCGGACCGCGACCGGCCGTGCCGACCGGTTCCCCGGCCTCCTGGTGGTCGGCCGGCCCGGCGGGCGGCCTGCGCGGCGGGGCTGCCGTGGGGCGGCCGGTCGCCTGGGTGAAACGCATCGCGGATCCTCTCGCCAGTCGGGGAAGCCGGGCCGGATGCCCCGTGCCTCGCCCGTCCTTCGCACGTCGTGCTTCGCGGTTCGTCAGGACACATTCCGCGCGGGACGCCTCACCGGATGCGCCGTTCGGTGGACGTGCCGACACGGCGGGCCCCCGTCCGCACGACACGCTCCCGACTGCATCCGCCACGGCCGGCGGGCCGGAAGACTGGCCGGATCAGCAGGCCCGGGAAGGGAGCCGCCGTGGGCGTGGAGCCGGACGCCGCCGTGGACGTGGAGGCGGACGTCGCCGTCGTGGGCGCCGGGGCCGCCGGGCTGTCGCTGGCCCTGCGGCTGGCCCGGCCGCCCGCGGGCGCGCGCCGGGTGACGGCGGTGCTGCTGGCGGCACCGCCGGGCCCGTTCCGCGCGGCGCGGCGCACCTGGTGCTACTGGGAGGCGGGGGCGGGGCCGTACGACGAGGCGCTGACGGCCTCCTGGCAGCGGCTGCGGGTGCGCTCCGGCGACGGCCGTGCGGTGGACGCCGCCATCGCACCGCTGCGCTACAAGATGCTGCGCTCCGACGCCTTCGAGGCGCTGGTCGGCCGGGAGATCGCGGCGAGCCCGTGCGTGAGACGCGTCGAGGCCGTCGTGGACCGGGTCGAGTCCGCTCGGGGCGGGGCCCTGGTGCACGCCCGCCGGGCCGACGGCGGCCGGGTGACCGTACGCGCCCGCTGGGTGTTCGACTCCCGGCCGCCCGAGCGGCTGCCACCGGCCCGCACGACGCTGCTGCAGCACTTCCGCGGCTGGTTCGTCCGCACCCGCCGGCCGGTGTTCGATCCCGCCACCGTGGAGCTGATGGACTTCCGTACCCCCCAGCCCGCGCACGGCCTGTCCTTCGGTTACGTCCTGCCGACCGGGCCGCACGAGGCGCTCGTCGAGTACACGGAGTTCTCCCGTCACGTGCTCGACCGGGACGCGTACGACCGCGCGCTGCGGCACTACACCACCCGGATCCTGGACGCCGGCGACCACGAGGTCACCGCGTGCGAACAGGGCGTGATCCCGATGACGGACGCGGACTTCCCCCGGCGGATCGCCGCGTCCGTGTTCCGGATCGGGGCCGCGGCCGGGGCCACCCGGCCCGCGACGGGCTACACCTTCAGCGCCGTGCAGCGCCAGACCCGCGCCGTGGCCGCCGCACTGCACGCCGGACGCCGGCCGCTCCCCCCGCGCGCCCACTCCGCCCGCTCCCGGCTCATGGACGCCGTGCTGCTGCACGCCCTCGACCACGGCCGGGTGGACGGTCCGGCCTTCTTCACCCGCCTGTTCACGTGCGTCCCCGCGCCCCGTCTGCTGCGCTTCCTGGACGGTGGCACCAGCCTGCCGGAGGACCTGTCCATCGGCCTGCACGTGCCCGTCACCGCGATGCTCGGCTCCGCCCTCGCCCTGCCCTTCGTACCGCGCCGGAACTCCCCCGCCGCCTGACGCCCCGTACCCTCACTCCCCTCATGGAGATGGCATGCCCGTACTGCGCGACGCCGACCTGGCCGCCGCGTTCGACCGCGCCGCCCGCAGCTACGACACGCTGGTGGCGGCCAATCCCGGCTACCACGCCCACCTGCGCCGCTCCGCCCGGCGCCTCGGCCTGACCCGCGGCGGTGCGGGCCTGAGAGTGCTGGACCTCGGGTGCGGCACGGGCGCCTCGACGGCGGCCCTGGCCGCCGTGCTGCCCGGCGCGGACATCACCGCCGTCGACGCCTCGGCCGGCATGCTGCGGCGCGCGGCCCGCCGGCCGTGGCCCCGGCCCGTCCGCTTCGTGCACGCCCCGGTGGAACACCTGGCCGAAGCCGGGGTGCGCGGCCCGTACGACGCGGTCTTCGCCGCGTACCTGCTGCGCAACGCCGCCGCCCCGGACGCCGTGCTCACCTCCGCGTCGCTGCTGCTCGCGCCGCACGGCCGGCTGGTGGTGCACGAGTACGCGCTGAGCGGGCGGGCGGCGCACCGGGCGGTGTGGAACGCGGTGTGCGGCGGGCTGGTCCTGCCGGTCGCGACGCTGCTCGGCGACGGGCCGCTCTACCGGCACCTGTGGCGCAGTGTCGTCACCTTCGACACGGCCGGGCAGCTCGCCGGGCGCGTGCGGCGGGCCGGGTTCGAAGAGGTGCGGGTGCTGCCGTTGCCGGGCTGGCAGACCGGCATCACCCACACCGTCGTCGCCCGCCGCCCGTCCGCCGGCACGAAGGAGGAGGAACGATGAC
>NZ_POTZ01000510.1 GCF_003236365.1 Streptomyces sp. NTH33 | reverse complement strand
GGCGGGGCCGGCTTGGGACGTGCGGGCTGGGTCGACTTGCCGGCGGGCGCGGACTGGGCGTGCTCGGCCGTCCCGCGGGTGTCGTTCTTCGCGTGCGACGCGGGCTTCGCCGCGGGCGCCGAGGCGGACTCGGGCTTGGCGGCGGTCAGTGGCTGGGCCTCGTCTGGCAAGAGGGCTCCTCGTACGCGATCCGGGTCCCCCGGTCAGGCCCCGGACACCCCATGGTAGCGATCCCGGCCTCCGGGATCGCCTCCAGCCCGAAGTGAGGACCGTACACCCGGGAAACACACGAGACGGGCAAGAGATCCTCCGTGCCCGTCTTCGCGGTGCCCGAGGAGTCCCGTTCCTGGGCCTCCGCCCCGGACCCCGGCGGGGCTGCGCCCCCTGCCGGGACGGGCGGGCCGGCTGGGCAAAGCCGGCCCGCTGCCCCAGCCCGCGGCCCCAGGGACCGGGGCCCTGGGGGTGCAACGCCCCCGGAATCAGAGGCGGAGCAGCGCCTCCAGGGGGGCGCCGGCCAAGGCCGGCTCCAGACGGGTGCGGCCGCCGAGGAAGCCCAGTTCCATGAGGACCGCCACCCCGGCGACCTCCGCGCCGGCCCGGCGGATGAGCTGGATGGAGGCCTCGGCGGTGCCCCCCGTGGCGAGGACGTCGTCGACGATCAGGACACGGTCACCGGCGCTCAGGTCCTCCGCGTGCACCTCGATCTCCGCGGAGCCGTACTCCAGGTCGTACGCCTGGCTGAGCGTCGCTCCGGGAAGCTTGCCCGCCTTGCGCACGGGGATGAAGCCGAGGCCCGCCCGGAGGGCGACCGGGGCTCCGAGGATGAAGCCGCGGGCCTCCAGGCCGACGACTTTCGTCGCCCCCTCGCGGGTGCCCACCTCCGCCAGCGTGTCGGTGAGCACGGTGAACGCCGCCGGGTCCGCCAGGAGCGGGGTGATGTCCTTGAACATCACCCCCGGCTCCGGATAGTCGGCCACGTCACGGATGCGGCTGAGCAGCAGTTCCTGGATGTCGGTCATCGACGCTTCCCCGAGGGTCGGCCGCGGCTCCGGCCGCGGGAGAGGGACTGGTTGTGCGGCCCCACCACGGCGGGCGCGGCGTCCTCGGGCTCGTCGCCGGCCGTGACGCCGACGGGCTCCGTCTCCGGGGACTCGCCCTGCGCCCGCTTGGCGAGGATCCGCTTCTTGAGGGCCTTCATCTGCGGCTCGCGCTCCTTGAGGTCGGCGACGAGCGGCGTGGCGATGAAGATCGAGGAGTACGCACCGGCCGCGAGGCCG
Organism: Streptomyces sp. NTH33; assembly: GCF_003236365.1. GTDB lineage: Bacteria > Actinomycetota > Actinomycetes > Streptomycetales > Streptomycetaceae > Streptomyces. The sequence continues at coordinate 3,438 of NZ_POTZ01000510.1, read as the reverse complement.
ACGAACAGGGACAGCGAGATGTCGTTCAGCATGCCCGCGCCGAGCACCCCGCCACCGATGAACAGCAGGCCCGCCACCGGCAGCAGCGCCACCACGGTGGTGTTGATCGAACGGATCAGCGTGCCGTTGATCGAGCGGTTCGCCACCTCGCTGTACGTCCAGCGGGTCTGCTTGGTGATGTCCTTCGTCTGCTCCTTGAGGCTGTCGAAGACGACGACCGTGTCGTAGAGCGAGTAACCGAGGATCGTCAGCAGACCGATCACCGTGCCCGGTGTGACCTCGAAGCCCACGAGGGCGTAGACCCCGGTGGTGATCGTCAGGTCGTGGATCAGGGCGACCAGCGCGGCCAGCGCCATGCGCCACTCGAACGCGATCGCCAGGTAGATCACGACCAGGACCATGAAGATCGCCAGGCCCTGCCAGGCCTTGTTGGCGATCTGCTCGCCCCAGCTGGGACCGACCAGGTCGGCGTTGATGTGCTCCGGGTTGACCTTCAGGTCCTTGGCCAGCGTTTCCTTGATCTGGTCGGACTTGCCGGTCTCGATGCCGGCGATCTGGATGCGCAGGCTGCCGTCACCGAGCTTCTGCACGATCACCTCGTTGCCGGAGGCGTCGTGGGCGTAGGTCTCCGCCTGGGCCACCGAGGTGCTCATGTGCTTCGGCGTGGTGAAGACCGCTCCGCCCTGGAACTCGATGCCCATGTTCAGGCCGCGCACCGCCAGGCCCAGGATGGCCATGATGGTGATCAGGATCGAGATGCCGTACCAGATCTTGCGGTTCTTGATGAAGTCGTAGCCGATTTCACCGTGGTGCAGTCGGGCGCCGAGGGTGCCGAGCTTCGACATCTCACGCCTCCTTCGTCTCGATGGGAGCGGAGGGGCGGCGGGTGCGCCGCAGCGGCGGTTTGGCGCCCAGGCGCTTGGGGTCGAGCCCCGACCAGCTGTGGCCACTGGCGAAGAACTTCCGGCGGGCGAGGATCGTCATCAGCGGCTTGGTGAACAGGAAGATGACGACCACGTCGAGCAGCGTGGTCAGGCCGAGCGTGAACGCGAAGCCCTGCACCTTGCCGACGGTCACGACGAACAGCACCGCGGCGGCCAGGAAGGACACGAAGTCGGAGACGAGGACGGTGCGCCGGGCCCGCGGCCAGCCGCGCTCCACGGCGGGGCGCAGCGAGCGGCCCTCGCGGATCTCGTCCCTTATGCGTTCGAAGAACACGATGAACGAGTCCGCGGTGATACCGATCGCGACGATCGCACCGCACACGGCCGGCAGGTTCAGCGCGAAGCCGATGGCCGGGCCGAGCAGCGACATGAGGGTGTACGTCAGCATCGCGGAGACCATCAGCGAGGCGACGGCGATCGCCGCCAGGCCGCGGTAGTACACCACCAGGTAGATCACGACAAGGGCGAGACCGATGGCGCCCGCGATCAGGCCGGCCTGCAGCTGCTCGCCGCCGAGCGCGGCGGTCACGGTGGTGACGCTGTCCTCCTTGAAGGTCAGCGGCAGGGCGCCGTAGGACAGCATGTTGGCGAGGCCCTGCGCCTGCTCCTGGGAGAAGCGGCCGGAGATCTCCGCGCTGCCGCCGGTCAGCGCCTCACGGACGTACGGGTCGGAGACGACCTCGCCGTCCAGGACGATGGCGAACTGGTTCTGCGGGGACTGGTTCTGCGCGAGCTTGCCGGTGATGTCCGCGAACTTCTTGGCGCCCTTGGAGGTGAACTCCATCGTCACGATCCAGCCGGCGGTGTTCTGCGTGTTGTAGACGGCGTCCGCCTTCTTCACGTCGGTGCCGTCCACCTCGGCGGGGCCGAGCAGGTACTTCTGCCACTGGTCGTCGGAGTTCTTGCCGCAGGCGACGGTCGCCTCGGTGGGCAGCACACCCTTGCCGGCGGTCGCGCGGACGGACGGCTTGCTGCAGTCCAGCGAGGCGTACTGCGCCTGGAGCTTGCTGCCCGCGTCACCGGAGCCGCTGCTCGGGGACGGAGACGGGGTGGCGTCCGCCTTCAGGGCGTCGGTGACCGCGCGGCCCTGCCGGGTCTCGGTGGCCGAGGGAGTCGGGGAGCCGGAGGGGGTGGGGGTGCCGGTGGACTTGTCGGTCGCCTCGTGGGAGGCGCTCGGCGACGGGTCGGCCGGGGCGGCGCCGGTGATGCCGGTGGCGAGGACGGGACGGAAGTACAGCTTGGCGGTGGTGCCGACCTGCTCGCGGGCCTGCTGGGAGTTGGTGCCCTTGGGGATGTTGACGATGATGTTGTCGTTGCCCTGGGTCTGGACCTCGGCCTCCGAGACACCGAGGCCGTTGACCCGGCGTTCCATGATGCTGACGGCCGTGTCCATGTTGGCCTTGTTGATCGCGGACTCCTGTCCGCGCTCCGGGACCGCCCGGAGGGTGATGCTCGTTCCGCCGGCCAGGTCGATGCCGAGACGCGGAGACGTGTTTCCGGAGACGAACATGGATCCGGTGAGCGCCGCGATGGCGATCAGGATGAGGGCTAGCGAGCGCCCCGGCTTGCTCTGGGCGCTCGCTGGACGTCCATTTTTAACTGCCACCTTTTCGATACTCCCTCTCGGGCCGCCCCGCACGGGGTGGGCGCGACGGCGGCCATGCGTGATGTCGGGATTTTCCGCGAAGCGAACACGTCCCAGGGCGCGCGGCCGGTGCCGCGCGCCCTGGGTGGTGGCTACTTCGCGTCGGAGTCGCCGTCGGTCTTCTTCGGCTGTTCCTCCGCCTTCGTCTCGGCGGCGCTGTCGGCCGGCTCCTCGGCCGCGTCCTTCTTGCCGAGGTCGATGTGCTTGTCCTCAAAGGCGCCGGAAGCGTCGGCGGCGGGCTCGTCGGTCCCGGTGAGGGAGGAGGCGTCGTCGGGGACGACGTCGGCGTCGGACTTCAGGTCGTGCTCGATGCCGTGGACGATGCGGTTGTACTCGTCGTCGGAGAGGACGGCACCGATCGCGTTCTTGGCGAACAGCAGATCGACACCGGGGCCGGCGTCAAGGAGGACCGTGTCGTCGTTGACCTCCTTGACCGTCGCGTACATGCCCCCGATGGTGCGGACACCGCTGCCGGGCTGCATCTGGTTCCGCATTTGCTCGGCCTGCTGCTGCTTCTTCTTGGCCGACCGGGTCATCAGGAACATGGCCCCGATGAGCACGATGAACGGGAGGAGGGTCACGAGACTCACGGGTCGGAACTTCCTTCACACGACCGCGCTGGGGAGCGGCCTGATGGATGGGGGTATGTGGACTGCCGACAAGGCGGCATCGGCGGAGTCTAGGCGAGTCCGCGCGCAAGGAACAACGCTCAGCATGTCACCTGGGTTCCTCCCGGGGCCAATGCCGCCGCCGTCACGTCCCGAACAGGTCTTGTTGTCCGGTTCCCGCAGTTGACGGGCGGGGCGGGGTCAGGCCGAGGTGAGCCCAGGCGGCGGCATTGGCCCCGGG